>JBDHZT010000021.1:0-41046 GCA_039811985.1 Nocardioidaceae bacterium
CGTTTGGGCCCAAACCGCAACACCACGCCCGTGTGGAGCCCCTCTCCCGCGCCCTTGTGGGGCCTGAGTGCCCGTCTTCCGCGGTGCTGTGGTGGCCCCGACCCGTCTCCCGCGGTGCTGTAGTGGGTTGGGACCCGGTATACGGGGCACTTTGCCACTACAAGACCGCGGCAGACGCAAGAAGACCGCGGCAGACGCCACCCCCTGCGCCGCACACCGGCCGACCAGCGACCCGGACAGCAACCCCAGCCACCGGCCACCTGATCCCGTCGCTGCTGTCGGCCAGCCCCACCGACGACCAGCAACCCGGCGAGCGGCCCGGACCAAGCGCGGCGCCCACCCGCCGCCGCTGCCCTGTCGAACGGCGCCCCGTCGTCGGCCCTAGCCGGCGGTCTCCAGCGTGGGGTGCTCGCCGGTGACGACGTAGACGACGCGGCGGGCGACCTCGACGGCGTGGTCGGCGATCCGCTCGTAGTAGCGACCCAGCAGTGCGATGTCGACGGCAGGCTCGACGCCGTGGTCCCAGTCGGCGCCGAGCAGCTCGGTGAAGCTGTCGCGGCGCAGACCGTCCATCTCGTCGTCCATCTTGTCCAGGTCGCCGGCCGCCTCCGGGTCTCGTTCACGCAGGATCGTGGTCATCCGCGAGACCATGTCTTGGGCAACCCTGGCCATCCGCACCATGGTGGGCAGGGCCGAGTCGGGCACGGCGAGATAGGGCACCCGCAACCGGGCGATCTTCGCGACGTGCACGGACAGGTCGCCCATCCGCTCGACGTCGCTGACGATCCGCAGCGCCGCCACCACGGTGCGCAGATCGGTGGCCACGGGCTGCTGCAGGGAGAGCAGCTCGAAGCACTGCTCCTCCACGCGATGCGCGGCCGCATCGATCTGGGCGTCCGCCGAGATCACCGACTCGGCGACGGACGCGTTGCCGGTCATCAAGGCCTCGGTGGCGTAGTGGACGGCGTTCTCGACCTCGCGGGAGATGGCGGCGAGGTCGGCGAAGACCGTTTCGAGTTGTTCGTGGAATGCCTCACGCATGCACCGCACAGTAGGGGCCTTGGGTGAACCGTCGGCGCTTCCCGGTGAACGCCGGATGAACAGTCGGCACACGCCCCTCGCGTGACTCCGACCTGGCGGCCGGGCGCTGCGTACGATCTTGTCGTGGACCCGACGACACAACTCAGCCTGGCCGCGCTGGCCGGTGCGCTGCTGTCGGGTTCGGCGGCAGTGGCGTGGGTGGTCTCCGACCGTCGCATGCACCCGCCGCCGGTCGAACGGGAGGACGTCGTGCCGGCCGGGGTGGACGCCGTCTTGTCGGTCCTGCGCAGCAGCGCGGTCGTGCTGGACGAGCGGGACACGGTGGTGCGGGCGTCGGCGCCGGCGTACGCCTTGGGCATCGTCCGCGGAGACGATCTGGTCGTGCCCGAGCTGGTGGAGGCGGCCAGACAGGTGCGCCACGACGGTGAGATCCGCACCCTGGACCTCGAGCTGGAAGGGCGTGGTCTGCCGCCCCGCTCGATCAGTGCGCGAGTCGCCCCGCTCGGACCGCGACTGATCCTGGCGCTGGCCGACGACCGCACCCGGGAGCGACGGTTGGAGGAGGTGCGTCGCGACTTCGTCGCCAACGTCAGCCACGAGCTGAAGACCCCTGTCGGCGCCGTGCAACTGCTGGCCGAGGCGTCTCGTGGCGCCGCGGAAGATCCCGATGCGGTGGTGCGATTCAGCAAGCGGATCCTGAAGGAGACCAAGCGGCTCAGTCGCCTGGTCCAACAGATCATCGACCTCTCGCGGCTGCAGGGCGACGACCCGCTCGAGTCGCCGACGCTGGTGTCGGTCGACAAGGTGATCGAGGCAGCGTTGGACACCAGCCTCATCGACGCCGAGACGCGTCGGATCGACCTGTCCGTCACGGGTGATCAGGGCCTGGAGGTGATCGGCAACGAGGAGCAGATCACCACCGCGGTGAGCAACCTGGTGGCCAACGCGGTCGCCTACTCACCCGAGGGCTCCTCGGTGACCGTGGCGGCGACGGGTCGACCGGAGCAGATCGAGATCGCCGTGATCGACCGTGGCATCGGGATCGCGGCCGAAGAGATCGACCGGATCTTCGAGCGCTTCTATCGCGTCGATCCGGCCCGGCATCGCTCCACCGGCGGCACCGGGCTCGGCTTGTCCATCGTCAAACACATCGCGGCCACCCACGGCGGCGACGTGACCGTCTGGTCCGTCCAGGGCCAGGGCTCGACGTTCACCCTCGTCCTGCCCAGAACCACTCCCGAGGAGGACTAGAGCGATGACCCGGGTGCTCGTTGTCGAGGACGAGGAGAGCTACAGCGAGGCGTTGGCCTACCTGTTGCGCAAGGAGGGGTACGACGTCGCGATCGCCGCGACCGGTCCGGACGCGCTCGCCGAGTTCGAGCGGAAGGGCGCGGATATCGTGCTGCTCGACCTGATGCTGCCCGGGCTGCCGGGGACCGAGGTGTGTCGACACATCCGACAGACCTCCAACGTCCCGGTGATCATGGTCAGCGCGAAGGGGGACGAGGTCGACAAGATCGTCGGGCTCGAGCTGGGCGCCGACGACTACGTCACGAAGCCCTACTCCCCCCGCGAGCTGCTCGCCCGCATCCGCGCCGTGCTACGCCGGGGCGCCGAGCCGGAGCTGGCCTCCTCGGTGCTCGAGGCGGGCCCGGTCCGGATGGATGTCGAACGCCACATCGTCACCGTCGGCGGTGAGACACAACGGCTGCCGCTGAAGGAGTTCGAGCTGTTGGAGTTCTTCTTGCGCAACCCGGGCCGCGTCCTCACCCGCGGCCAGCTGATCGACCGGATCTGGGGGTCCAACTACGTGGGCGACACCAAGACCCTGGACGTCCACGTCAAGCGCCTGCGCGCGAAGATCGAGGCCGACCCGGGTGAGCCCAAACTGCTCGTCACGGTCCGGGGGCTGGGCTACAAGCTGGAGGCCTGACGCCCGGCCGGTCACGGCAGAGTCCGATACCCGCGAGACCCTGTCGGTGGCGTCGCGTAGGTTCGGCCGGGTGACCGTTGCGAAGACCCCCACCTCCGCGGTGACCCACCAGCCCTGGGCTCCGGTGGTCGCGGTCGGGGTCACCCTGGTGCTGTGGGCCTCGGCGTTCGTCGCGATCCGCCATCTCGGACATGACTTCTCCCCGGGCTCGCTCTCGCTCGGGCGGCTGTTGGTGGGTGCGGTCTGTCTCGGCGCCGTCGCGATCCCGCGCGGCCTGGTCCGGCCTTCGGGCCGCGACCTGGCCGCCGTGCTGGCGATCGGGGTGCTCTGGTTCGGCATCTACAACCTCGCCCTCAACCAGGGCGAGCACCACGTGGACGCCGGCACTGCGTCCATGTTGTTGCAGGTCTCACCGGTGCTGATCGCCGTGCTCGCGGCGGTCTTCCTCGCCGAGCGGTTCACGGTGTTCCTGGCTCTTGGCCTGCTGCTGGCCTTCGGTGGCGTGGTCGCGATCGCGCTGAGCACCTCACCCGGTGGCCACCGCGACACCACCGGCGTGGTGCTCTGTCTGGTGGCCGCCCTGGTCTACTCGATCAGTGCGATCTTGCAGAAGCCCGTGGTGGCGCGGCTGCCCGCCGTCCAGGTCACTTGGCTCGCCTGCAGCACCGGCGCCGTCGTCTGCCTGCCCTTCCTCGGCCAGCTGATCAGCGAGACCCGCGCCGCACCGCTCTCCTCGACCCTGTGGGTGATCTACCTCGGTGTCTTCCCGACCGCGATCGCCTTCACGACCTACGCCTTCGCGCTGCGTCACATGTCCGCGAGCCGGCTCGGGGTGACGACCTACCTGGTGCCGCCGATCACCATCGTGCTCGGCGTGCTGTTCCTGGCCGAAGCGCCGCCCACGCTGGCGTACGTCGGCGGGGTGCTCGCCCTGATCGGCGTTGCCGTCGCCCGGCACCGGCCCCGCGCGCGGGTCGTCACCCGCTGACGCTCGGGCTGGGCGGATCCTCGCCGGCCTCCAGCCACCCCCGGAACGCCTCCAGGTTGGCGGTGGACTCGCCGCGGGCCAGTCGCCACTCCCACTCCTTGCGGATGGAGGTGGCGAAGCCGAGCTCGAGGATGACGTTGAAGGACTCGTCGGCGAGGGTGAGGACGGCGCCGAGGAGCCGGTCCAGGTCGGCCTCGGAGATCGAGGAGAGCGGCAGCCGCCCACTGAGATAGATGTCGCCCAGCCGATCCAGTGAGAAACCCACCCCATAGGTCTTGAGGTTCTTCTCCAGCAGCCAGCGGTAGACACCCTCGAAGTTCTCATCTGGTCGCCGGCAGACGAAGGCGTGCACCGCGAGTGCGTGGGTGCCGATCTCCAGCCGCACCGGTGTCTGCAGCTTGCGGGTGCCGGGAAGCGCCAGCGCGAAGACCCCCTCGGAAGGCTCGGCGAACTCGATCTCCTGGCGGGTCAGGAAGTCGCGGACCAGGCCGCCCGCGTCCGCGCTCACGAGGCCAGCTCCGCTGCCATCAACGCGCGCGCCTTGCGGTAGACGTCCAGGGTCGCCGCCGCTGTGCGCTCCCACGAGAACGACGCGGCGTGGCCGGGCGCGGCGGCCGCTAGTTGAGCGGCACACTGCTCGTCGTCGAGCACACGGCCCAACGCGTTGGCCCAGGCTCGGGGGTCGTGCCCCTCCACGAGCACTCCGCTCACCCCGTCGGCTACCACGGTGGTCAGCCCGCCCACGGCAGCGGCCACGACCGGGGTGCCGGCGGCTTGGGCTTCGGCGGCGACGAGGCCGAAGGATTCGTTGTAGGAGGGTACGGCGACCAGCGTCGCCGCGGCGTACCACCGGGCGAGGTCCGGCTGTGCCACCGGGGGGACGAACCGGACGACATCCTCCAGCCCGAGCGCAGCCGCGAGCTGGGCCAGCGACTCGGGGTGGTCGAGGCCGGAGCCGGACGGGCCGCCGACGACCGGGACGACGAGGCGAGAGCGCAGGTGCGGTGCGCGCTCGAGCAGGACGGCCACCGCCCGTAGCAGCACGTCCGGCGCCTTGAGGGGTTGGATGCGGCCGGCGAACATCACGATCAGCGCGTCGGACGGCAGCCGCAGGGCGGCTCGCGCGAGGCGCTTGGACATCGGCTGGAACACGGCCAGGTCCACGCCGGGGTGGACGACCTTCACCCGGTCGGGGTCGGCGCCGTACAACTCGACGAGCTGGCGGACCTCGGTTGCGGTGTTGGCGATCAGCATGTCGGCTGCTTCGACCACCTGCTCCTCGCCGATCACGCGGGCGGCCGGCTCGGGGGCATCACCCTCGGCGAGCGCATCGTTCTTGACCTTGGCCATGGTGTGCATCGAGTGGACCAGCGGCACTCCCCATCGGTCGCGGGCGAGCGCGCCGACCTGCCCGGAGAGCCAGTAGTGACTGTGCACGACGTCGTAGTGCCCCACCGGCAGCGCCGCCTCGGTGCGGAGCACGGCCCGGGCGAAGGTGCACATCTGGCCGGGCAGCTCTTGCTTGGTAAGGCCCTCGAACGGGCCAGCGGCGATGTTGCGCACCGTCACGCCTGGGGCCGCCTGCACGACTGCGGGGGCCATCGAGGAAGTGGCGCGGGTGAAGATGTCGACCTCGATGTCCTGACGGGCCAACCTGCGAGCGAGCTCGATGACATAGACATTCATGCCGCCCGCATCGCCGGTCCCCGGTTGATCCAGGGGGGAGGTGTGCATGCTGATCATGGCCACGCGGGACACCGACCGATCCACGCCGACCTCCTTCAGGCCGCACCTCGGCCCCAACTGAGTTGAACCCGAGGCAGGCTCGGGAGATTCCCGCCCGGTTGCGGCCGGGCTACGCGTCGGCCTCTGCGTCGGCCCAACGTTTGGCGCTGCTCGAGCGGCGGAAGACCACCGCGGACACTACTGCGATCACGCCACCGACCACTCCCTCGACCAGCCGTCGGTCAACGGCTCCGGTCGCGAGGGACCAGGCGATCACTGCCAGCAGGACCGCCGACACCGCGACAATGGCGCGCAGCCACACGGTGCCGCTGCTGACCAGTCTGGCAGCGGCGGTCGCTGCGGCCAGCGCAAGCCAGACCCCGCCGGCCCACTGCAGCGCGACGCCCCAGTCGCCGTCGGCGAGCGACGGCTTGACCCGGTCCAGCAGGAGGAGCAGAAGCCAACTCAGCCCACCGAGGAACCCGGCCAGACAGGCTGCCGCCCGCGAGACCATCTCGAGACCCTTCCACGCCGTCGTCTGCTCTGCCGAGGGGACGAGTCGTCGCCCTGGTCGGCCCACCTGCCCGGCCGAGCACGAGTCTGCCAGACTGCCACCGTGCAGACCATCGGACTCGTCGGCGGGATGAGCTGGGAGAGCAGCGCCGTCTACTACCGCGACCTGAACGTCGGCGTGCAGCGGCGGCTGGGTGGGCTCTCTTCACCCAGGCTGGTGCTCAGCACCGTCGACTTCGCCGAGCTGACCGATCTCGAGGACGCCGAGCGTTGGGACCAGGTCGGGGTGTTGCTGGCCGACGCCGCGCGGGGTGTGGAACGGGCCGGAGCGGACTTCCTGCTGCTATGTACGACGACGTTCCACAAGGTCGCCGACCAGGTCGAGGCCGCCGTCGACATCCCGCTGCTACACCTCGCCGATGTCGTCGCCGATGCCTGCCTGGCCGACGGGGTGACAGAGGTCGGCTTGATCGGCACCACCGTCGCCATGTCGGACGGGTTCTTCACCGACCGGATGGCTGCTCGGGGCCTCACCACGATCACCCCCGACCCACGCCACCACGCGATGCTCAACGAGGCGATCTACGACGAGCTCGTGCACGGTCACGTCCTCGATCGCACCCGCCGCCGGGTCGTCGAGGTGATCGACGAGCTCTGGGACGCCGGCGCCAAGGGCGTGCTGCTCGGCTGCACCGAGCTGGAGATGCTCATCAGCCAGGCCGATGTCGAGCTGCCCGTCTTCCCCTGCACAACCCTGCACGTCGAGGCCGCACTCGACCGCGCCCTCAGCTGACTGCGCGCGCCATCCCGTTCACCCGCACGATGTCGTCGAGCGCCTCGTCGACCAAGTGGTCGATGGCCTCGGCGGCGCGGTCAGGCTGCGCCGAGGAGCCCGCGATCCCGCTGCTGAAGATCGACCTGATGGCGGCAGAGCCCGGCAAGGTCCCTAGGACCCGCACGCCGGCCACTCCTTGGAGCTCGCTGCGCTGTTGAAAGCCCAGGTCCGCCTGGCCACCGGCCAGCAGCCGGCCGACCGGCACTCCGGGCTCAGCTTGCACCAGGCGCCCTTCCAGCGCCGACAGGAGGCCCCACCGCTCAAGGAGCTGGACGAGGGCGGTGCCGCTCGGGCCGGTGGAGAAGGCAATCCGTTCCGCGCGCTCCAGCGCCGCACGAAGCTCTTCCTCCCCACCGAGGGCAACCGGCTCTGCAGACGCGGGGATGGCGGCGACGACTTCCGAGACGAACGTCGGCCGAACACTGCCGGCGACGAGGAAGCCCTCGGCCTCCAGGTCTGACATCGCCGACTCGGCCAGCACGACGACGTCGGCCGCGGCGCCCTCACGGATGCCGCGTGCAGTCTCGACCCCACCAGCAGCGGTGAACCGGACGGAGATGCCGTGGTCTCGAGAGAGCGCCTGGCAGAGGTCGGCGAGCACCTGCTTGGTCGCCATCGAGCACAGGCCGATGATCTCCTCAGCCACCGCCGACCTCCTCCCTCGGCCTGCTTCCCGAGGTCACGACTCGGATAGTACGGCGCTGGAAGACTGGCGACCATGACCGCGCTGACGACTCCGCCGATGTCCGCGGCGGGCAAGGTGCTCGCCGTCCTGGCCACCTTCGACCGGGACCGCCAACGACAGACGCTCTCCCAGATCGCCCGTCGGACCGGCCTGGCGATGAGCACGACCCATCGGGTTGTCACCGAGCTGGCTGCCTGGGGTGCGCTCGAGCGCGACGAGGACGGAGCCTGGCATGTGGGGCTACGGCTGTGGGAGGTCGGATCCGTGTGCCCTCGCGGGCAGATCCTCAGCGAGGTCGCCCTGCCCTTCATGCAGGACCTCTACGAGGCGACGCACGAGAACATCCAGCTCGCGGTGCGCGAAGGCACCGAGCTGGTGTTCGTCGAGCGGATCGCCGGCCACGACTCGGTCAAGCTGCGCACCATGGTGGGCTCACGGTTCCCACTCGCCGTCACCGGGATGGGGCGCGTACTGCTCGCCAACGCACCCCAGGACATCCAGCAAGCCGTCCTCGACGCACCGCTGACGGCCGCGACGCCGCACACGGTGACCGACCCCAAGACCCTGCGTGGACAGTTGAGTCGGATCCGTCGCGAGCAGATCTTCGTGAGCGACCGACAGCTCTCCGAGACGACCGTCGCAGTCGCGGCGCCGGTGCGGATCGGCGCCGATGGGCCGGTGTACGCCGCGCTCGGCATCATCATCGCCGCAGCGAACGCGAGGCGAGCCCGCGGACTGCGACACCTGCTGCTCGTGGCGGCCCGCGGGATCTCCACGGAGCTGGGACACCGAGCGGGGGCTGCCTAACGACAGCGAGACATTCGGTTTCCGCCTGACGGAATCGCCGCAGACGCGGGCCATCGAGGACTGTCACCGTGGGGGTGATGCGAGGAGGCCCGGATGGCATCGACCAGCGCCGGCGGCGCGATCGACCCGGTGATCGACACTGTGACCGACGTGCCGGTCGCGATCGTGGGCGCCGGGCCGGCGGGGCTGATGCTCGCTCACCTGCTGGGCCGCGCGGGAGTCGAGTCGGTGGCGCTGGACACGCGCACTCGCCACGAGATCGAGACCACTCATCGCGCCGGGATTCTCGAAGCTGGCGCCGCTCGCGACCTGGTCGAGACCGGGGTCTCCGACCGGATCCTCACCGACGGTCACGAGCATGAAGGCACCGAGCTCCGCTTCAACGGGCGGGGTCACCGGATCCACTTCAAGGCGTTGGTCGGCGAGTCGGTGTGGCTCTACCCGCAGACCGACGTGTTCATCGACCTCGCCAACGCCCGCGCCCGCGACGGCGGCACGGTGCACTTCGGGATCAGCGACACCGAGGTGCTCGACGTGGAGTCCGACGCGCCACGGGTCCGCTGCACGGCTCCGGACGGCACACGCCACGAGATCCGGGCTCGGTACGTCGTCGGCGCCGACGGGTCGCGCAGCATCTGTCGCGACCTGGTGCCGGGGCACCGCCGTACTCAGTTCTTCAAGGAGTATCCCTTCGCCTGGTTCGGCATCATGACGGAGGCGCCGATGAGCGCGCCAGAGCTGGTCTACGCGCACTCCGAGCACGGCTTCGCGCTGATCAGCCAGCGCACCGAGACGGTGCAGCGGATGTACTTCCAGTGCGATCCCGACGAGCCGGTCGACGAGTGGGACGACGAGCGGATCTGGGAGACGCTGCAGGCCCGAGTGGCCGGGGACGACGGCTTCCGGCTGATCGAGGGCCCGATCTTCGAGAAGACCGTGTTGCGGTTCCGGTCATTCGTGCAGCAGCCGATGCGGTGGGGGTCGCTCGTCCTCGCAGGGGACGCCGCCCACACCGTCCCACCGACCGGCGCGCGTGGCCTCAACCTCGCACTGCACGACGTGAAGGTCCTTGCCGAGGCGCTGCTTCGGGCGTTGGGATCCGAGAGTGAGGCGGCGTTGGACGGCTACGAACCGCAGGCCCTGCAACGGGTCTGGCGTGCGCAGAACTTCTCCTCCTGGATGACTCAGCTGCTGCACCTTGCTCCCGACGGCAACACCTTCGACTGCCAACGACAGCTCGGCGAGCTCGACAACGTCGTCGGCACCCGAGCCGGGCGAACCTACCTGGCCGAGCAGTACACCGGCTGGCCGAGCCGAGGCGAAGACGCGTGATCATCGACTGCCACGGACACTTCACGACCGCGCCGCCCCAGCTGGGCGAGTGGCGCGACCGGCAGGTCGCCGCGGTGGGCGATCCTGCCAACGCACCCGATCCCGGCGACCTGGCGATCAGCGACGACGACCTCCGTGAGGCGATCGAGAGCAATCAGCTGCGGCTGATGAACGAGCGCGGCAGCGACCTGACGATCTTCTCCCCCCGCGCCAGCTTCATGGCCCACCACATCGGCGACTTCCAGATCTCCTCGACGTGGGCACGGATCTGCAACGACCTGATCTACCGGGTCAGTGAGCTGTTCCCCAACCGGTTCGCGATGGCCGCCATGCTGCCGCAGTCTCCCGGCGTCGACCCGGCGACCTGCCTGCCCGAGCTCCGCCGCGCGGTCGAGGAGCTCGGCGCGGTCGCGGTCAATCTGAACCCCGACCCGTCGGGCGGCAAGTGGACCGCACCGCCGCTGACCGACCGCAGCTGGTATCCGATCTACGAGGCGATGGTCAGCTACGACATCCCTGCCATGGTGCACGTCAGCACCTCGTGCAACCCGGCCTTCCACACCACGGGCGCGCACTATCTCAACGCCGACACCACCGCGTTCATGCAACTGATCCAGGGAGACCTGTTCGCGGACTTTCCGACGCTGCGGCTGGTGATTCCGCACGGTGGCGGCGCGGTGCCCTACCACTGGGGTCGCTTCCGGGGACTCGCGATGGCCCTGAAGAAGCCGGACCCGGTGAGGTTGCTGGACAACGTCTTCTTCGACACCTGCGTCTACCACCAGCCCGGGATCGACCTGCTCACCAGCGTGATCCCGAGCAGCTCGATCCTCTTCGCCAGCGAGATGATCGGCGCCGTTCGCGACATCGACCCGCACACCGGCCACTACTTCGACGACACCCTGCGCTACGTCAGCGCGACCCCGAACCTCACCGACGAGGAGCGCACGGCCGTGTACGCCGACAATGCCCTGCGCGTCTACCCCCGACTCGCCGCCCGACTCGCCGCGGCGGGCGAGTGAACCTCGACAGACAGGACCAGCATGGAGCACACCGAGATCGGCGTCGTCCGCACCGGCATCATTCGGGCCGACGCGGCCACGGTCGAGGCACTCGCCCAGTTCGGCGTCGCCACCATCCACGAGGCGATGGGGCGCGTCGGGCTGATGCGTCCCTACATCCAACCGGTCTACCCCACCGCCAGGCTGGCCGGCAGCGCGGTGACTGTGCTGCTGCAGCCCGGCGACAACTGGATGCTCCACGTCGCTGCCGAGCAGATCCGCGAGGGCGACGTCGTCGTGGCGGCGTGCACGACCGAGAGTGAGGACGGCTTCTTCGGCGAGCTACTGGCCACCTCGTTCCGCGCCCGCGGCGCGCGCGGTCTGGTCATCGACGGCGGCGTTCGCGACGTCGCCGACCTGGAGCTGATGAACTTCCCGGTGTTCTCCCGCGCGGTCAACGCCAAGGGCACCGTCAAGGCGAGCCTCGGCTCGGTCAACGTTCCGGTCGTCTGCGCGAACGCGCTGGTTCGTCCTGGCGATGTAGTGGTCGGTGACATCGACGGGGTCGTCGTGGTTCCGCGAGAGCGCGCGGCCGAGGTCGCCGAAGCGTCGGCCGAGCGCGAGGCCAACGAGGAGGCCAAGCGCGAGCGGTTCCGGGCCGGCGAGCTCGGCCTGGACATCTACGACATGCGCGGGCCGTTGGCCGAGCTGGGTCTGAGGTACGAGGACGAGCAATGACAACGACCGCCTTTGCGAAGACACCCGGCTGGCTGGACTGGTACGCCGATCCAACCCGGCCAGCGTTTCGGTTGCCTCCCGGTGCGGTGGACGCCCACTGCCATGTCTTCGGCCCCGGCGACGTGTTCCCCTATGCGCCGGAGCGCAAGTACACCCCCTGCGACGCCAGCAAGGACCAGCTGTTCGCCCTGCGCGATCACCTCGGCTTCACCCGCAACGTGGTCGTCCAGGCCACCTGTCACGGCGCCGACAACAGCGCCATGGTCGACGCGCTGCGCAGTTCGGGCGGCTTGGCCCGCGGTGTCGCCACCGTGCGGCCCGACATCCCCGACGACCAGCTCACCGAGCTGCACGAGGCCGGCGTGCGCGGGGTGCGCTTCAACTTCGTGCGCCGGCTCGTCGACGCGACTCCCCGCGAAGACCTGCACCGAGTCGTGGAGCGGATCGCACCGCTGGGCTGGCATGTGGTGATCTACTTCGAGGCGGCCGACCTCACAGACCTGGGCGACTTCATCCTCTCCATTCCGGTGGCCGTCGTCGCCGACCACATGGGTCGTCCCGACGTGACGAGGAGTGCCGACGGTCCCGAGTTCACGCGGTTTCTCGAGCTGATGCGCGCCAAACCCGACCTGTGGTGCAAGGTCACCTGTCCCGAGCGACTCTCCGCCACCGGGCCCCCGGCACTCGACGGCGCACGACGGCCCTACCGCGACGTCGTACCCTTCGCGCGCCGGGTCGTCGAGGAGTTCCCCGACCGCGTGCTCTGGGGCACCGACTGGCCGCACCCGAACCTCACCGACCACATGCCCGACGACGGGCTGCTGGTCGACTTCATCCCCCACATCGCACCGACGACCGACCTCCAGCAGCGACTGCTGGTCGACAACCCGATGCGCCTCTACTGGCCAGACACCGCCTCCGGCGCCGTCGGCTGACCCACCGATTGGAGTCCACCATGTCTCTCGACAAGACCTACAAGAAGGTCCCCGGCACCACGATCTTCGATGCCGAGCAGTCGGCGAAGGGATACCACCTCAACCAGTTCTGCATGTCGCTGATGAAGGCGGAGAACCGCGAGCGCTACCTCACCGACGAGCGCGCCTACCTCGACGGGTGGCCGCTGACCGACGCGCAGAAGCAGGCGCTGCTCGACCGCGACCTGAACGCCGCGATCGCCGAGGGTGGCAACATCTACTTCCTGTCCAAGTGGGGCGCGACGCTGGGCCTGTCGTTCCAGCAGATGGCCGGCTCGATGACCGGCATGACCGAGGCCGACTACCGCGACATGATGCTGCACGGCGGCCGCTCGATCGACGGCAACCGGATTGCCGACCAGGTCATCGAGGCACACTTCACCTCCGACGACCTGCCCGAGCAGCACCCGACGATCACCGGGGCGGTCTTCACCTCACACGTGCCCGCGATCGGGGCTGCGTGGGACCAGCACAAGACCGACGAGCCCTACTGGAAGCAGGTCTTCGACGGCTACGAGTTCTCCAAGAAGTACGAAAGGGAGAACACCCCGGACGTGATCTTCCTGGTCTACAACGACCACGCCACCGCGTTCGACCTCTCCCTCATCCCGACGTTCGTGCTCGGCACCGGGGCGCACTATCCGGCCGCCGACGAGGGCTACGGCCCCCGCCCGGTGCCCGGCATCGAGGGTGACCCGGAGTTCGCCGCCCACATCGCCCACTCGCTGATCCGCGACGACTTCGACCTCACCCTGGTCAACGAGATGACCGTCGACCACGGCCTGACCGTGCCGCTGTCGCTGATGTTCGGCGACGTCGAGAAGTGGCCCTGCAAGGTGATCCCCTTCCACGTCAACGTCGTGCAGTATCCGATCCCGTCGGGCGAGCGCTGCTTCCGGCTGGGCAAGTCCCTCCGCAAGGCGATCGAGTCTTACGACCGTCCGCTCAACGTGCAGGTCTGGGGCACGGGTGGGATGAGCCACCAGCTGCAGGGCCCGCGCGCCGGACTGATCAACCGCGAGTGGGACAACCGGTTCCTCGACGCGCTGATCGACCACCCCGCCGAGCTCGCCAGCGTGCCGCACCTGGAGTATGTCGAAGAGGCCGGCTCCGAGGGCATCGAGCTGGTCATGTGGCTGATCGCCCGCGGCGCGATGAGCGACGTCGAAGGTGACGGCACGGTCGAGGTCAAGCACCGCTTCTACCACGTGCCCGCGTCGAACACCGCCGTCGGACACCTGATCTTGGAGAACCATCCGGCACCGGACGCCGCGATCGCGGCGCGACAGGAGTGACATGAGCCCAGACATCAACCCGGACATCAGCCCCGACCCGATCCGCATCGCGCTGGCGGGCGGCGGGGCCTTCGGCGCCAAGCACGCGAACGCGCTCAAGCGCATCGAGGGCGTCGAGCTGACCACCATGGTCAGCAGCAACGTCGACACCGCTCGGGAGTTTGCCGCCGAGCACGGCGTGGGACGCGCCGTCGGCTCGCTCGACGAGGCGCTCACCGCCGACGACGTCGACGCGGTCATCCTCGCCACCCCCACCCCGATCCACGCCACGCAGACCCTGGCCTGTCTGGAGGCCGGCAAGCACGTGCAGGTGGAGATCCCGCTCGCTGATTCGCTGGCCGACGCCGAGGCATGCCAGGCCGCACAGGAACGCACCGGCCTGGTCGCGATGGTGGGCCACACGCG
Source organism: Nocardioidaceae bacterium (assembly GCA_039811985.1). GTDB lineage: Bacteria > Actinomycetota > Actinomycetes > Propionibacteriales > Nocardioidaceae > Nocardioides. The sequence goes on from JBDHZT010000021.1 coordinate 14,273, forward strand.
CCGGTTCAACCCCAGCCACCAGTGGCTGCACCGTCGCATCGAGGACGGCCAGTTCACCATCCAGCAGCTGGACGTGCAGACCTACTTCTTCCGCCGCAAGAACCTCAACGCTCTCGGCCAGCCGCGATCCTGGACCGACCATCTGCTGTGGCACCATGCCGCTCACACGGTCGACCTGTTCGCCTACCAGACCGGCTCTCCGATCGTGCAGGCCAATGCGATCCAGGGTCCGATCCACCCCGAGCTCGGCATCGCCATGGACATGTCGATCCAGCTGCGCACAGAGAGCGGCGCGATCTGCACCCTGTCGCTGTCGTTCAACAACGACGGACCGCTCGGCACCTTCTTCCGCTATATCGGCGACACCGGCACCTACATCGCGCGGTACGACGACCTGGTCGACGGCAAGGAGCAGCCCATCGATGTCAGCCAGGTGGACGTGTCCATGGACGGCATCGAGCTCCAGGACCGGGAGTTCGTCGCGGCGATCCGCGAGGGCCGCGAGCCGAACGCCTCCATCGCCCAGGTGATGCCGTGCTACCGGACGCTGGCCCTGCTCGAGGACGAGCTCACCGCGCAGACTCCAGGCTGAGCACCCGCAGCGCGTTCTCCTTGAAGAGGAGTGGCTTGACCTCGTCCTTGATCTCGAGAGCAGCGAGGTCACGGAACCAGCGATCCGGAGTGATGACCGGAAAGTCGGATCCGTAGAGGACCTTGTGGCGAAGCGGTCCGTTCAGCTGCCTGACCAGCTGCGGCGGGAAGTACGTCGGCGACCAGCCGGCCAGGTCGACGTACACATTCGCCTTGTGGGTGGCGATCGAGATCTGGGTGTCCACCCACGGCACGGCCGGATGTGCCATGACGATCGTCAGCCCAGGGTGGTCGGCCGCGACGTCGTCGAGGAGAAGCGGGTCGGAGTAGCGCAGCTTGATGCCCCGTCCGCCCGGCAGGCCGGCGCCGATGCCGGTCTGGCCGGTGTGGAACAAGGCGACGGTGCCCAGCTCCTCCAGAACCGACCACAGGGGGCGGAACTCCGGCTGGTTCGGGGAGAACGCCTGCAGTCCGGGGTGGAACTTGAAGCCGCGGACGCCGTACTCCTCCACCAAGTTGCGTGCCTGCGCCACGGCGGCCGCACCTCGGTGAGGGTCGACCGAGCCGAACGGGATCAGCACGTCCGCATGCTCGGCGGCGGCGCGGGCGATCTCCTCACTCGAGAGCGGCGGATGGCCGAGACCGGTCCGGGCGTCGACGGTGAAGACGACCGCGGCCATGTGCCGTTCCCGGTAGTAGTCGGCAAGGTCGGTCACGGTCGGCGTGCGCGGGTGGTCGCCGCGGAAGTAGGCGGCGGAGGCGTCCATCAGCTCCTGGTCGAGCGAGAGGTGTCCGCGGCCGTCGGCTTCGACGTGGGTGTGGAAGTCGATCGCGGTGATCGCAGCGGTGTCGATGCGCGGTGAGTAGACCGTCATGGCTCCTCTTCACTCAGGGGTGGATCAGACCTAGGGCAGTGTTGATTCAGGGGAGGGCACGGCGGTCGCGCTTGGCCTCGAGCAGGGCGACGAGCAGGTCGTCGCGCTGCTGGATGAGCTCGCCGAGGTCGACACCAGCCAGCTCCTCGTCGACGCCGCGGACGAGGAGGTCGGTCAGCTCGGGGGTGAGGTGAGCACGACGGAGGTCGGCCATCCAGGCCTCCGCGGGCGGACCGAGATGCGCCAGCGTGTGCGCCATGCCGCCGGCACCCCCCGACAGGTGTTGGTTCAGCAGTGGACCGAGCAGCGCCCACCTCAGTCCAGGCCCCCAGGCGATGGCGGCGTCGATGTCGGCGACCGACACGACGCCGCGCTCGACGAGGGAGTACGCCTCCTGCCACAAGGCGGCTTGAAGCCGGTTCGTGACGTGTCCGGGGAGTTCCTGACGGACAAGGATCGGCCGCTTGCCGAGCGAGGTGTAGAGCGCCATTGCCCTCTCGACAGCGGCCGCGCTGGTGGACTCGCCGGGCACCACCTCGACGAGTGGGATCAGGTGGACGGGGTTGAACGGGTGTCCGACGAGCACCCGCTCGGGGTGGGCCGCACACATCTGCTGCAACTCGGTCGGCCTCAGCCCCGACGAGCTGCTGGCGATGACGGCGTCGGCCTGTGCAGCCTGGTCGATGGTCGTCAAGAGGTGCTGCTTGAGGTCGGCCCGCTCGGGGCCGCTCTCCTGGACGAAGACGGCCTCGGCGACCGCCACCGCTGGATCGGTGGTGAAGGAGAGCCGAGCCAACGATGCGCCCGACGCCAGACCGAGCCGGGTGAGCGCTGGCCACGCCTCCGCGACGGCAGCGCGGCTGCGCGCCTCCGCGCCGGTGGCGGGGTCGTAGGCGATCACGTCGTAGCCGGCAGCCAGGAACTGTGCGGCCCAGCTCGCGCCGATGACGCCGGTGCCGATGACGGCGATGCGGCCGTCCACGTCACACACCCGGCTGCGGGTCGCTGGTCGACGCACGATCGCGGGCGAACCCGACGAAGGCGTCCAGCGCACTCGGGTCGACGAGCGCACCGGGCGAGGCGGCCTCGTCGGGCGCGGCGCCCCGCAAGATCCGTTTGACGGGGACCTCCAGCTTCTTGCCGGTCCGGCTGTAGGGCACGGCTGCCACCTGGACGACGGTGTCGGGCACGTGGCGGGGCGAGAGGCTGCGGCGGATAGCGCGTAGGAGTGTCGTCCTCAGGGCGTCGTCGAGGGTGAGGCCGTCGGCCAAGACCACGAAGAGGATGAGCTCACCCATGCCACCGTGGGGATCCTCCAGGTGGACGACCACGCTGTCGGCGACTTGAGGGACCTCCTGCAAGACCCGATAGAATTCCGCGGTGCCCAGACGGACCCCACCACGGTTGAGGGTGGCGTCCGAGCGGCCGGTGATCACGCACGAGCCGACGCCGGAGAAGCGACACCAGTCGCCGAACCGGAACACGCCGTCGTACCTCTCGAAGTACGCCGCGCGGAGAGCGCGACCGTCGTCGTCTCCCCAGAACCCCACCGGCATCGAGGGCATCGGCGAGGAGATGACGAGCTCGCCCAGCTCACCGACGATCGGGTTGCCCTCGGGGTCGAACGCCTTCACGTCGACGCCCAGGCTGGCGCCGGACATCTCGCCGACGTAGACCGGCGTCAGGGGTGAGGCCTGGACCAGGCCGGTGCAGACGTCGGTGCCGCCGCTGCCGACGTTGAGCAAGACTCGACTGCCAAACTGCTCGGCCACCCAGTGGAAGCCCTCTGCCGGGAATGGACTCCCTGCGACGCCGAGCTGACGCAGCCGCGAGAGGTCGAACTCCTCAGCAGGGCGAATGCCCTCCGCACGACAGGCCATCAGGTAGCCGGGGCTGGCGCCCATCAAGGTGGCCCCCGTCCGCGCGGCGAGCTCCCACTGGAACCTCAGCCCCGGATACAACGGGTTGCCGTCGATCATGACCACGCCGGCCCCGACCAGGAGTGCCGAGACCAGGCTGTTCCACATCATCCAGGCGGTAGTGGTGAACCACAGCAGACGGTCGCCCGGGCCGAGGTCCCAGTGGAACGCATGGCACTTGAGGTGCTCGAGCAGGATCCCGCCGTGGCGGTGGATGATCGCCTTCGGCTTTCCCGTCGTGCCCGAGGAGAAGAGGATGTAGAGGGGGTGGTCGAAGGGGACCGGTTCGAAGTCGAGCGGCTCCTCGGTCTCGGCGACGATCTCGCTCCACGGCACCATGCCGTTGGGATGGGGGCCGTCCATGTCAGGGTCGTCGATATCGAGTGGACCGTAGGGCACGTGAACCACGTGCTCGGTGCTGGCTAGCGCCGACCTGATCTCCGCAACCTCGGCCCTCTTGTCGATGACCTTGTCACCGTAGACGTAGCTGCCGACCGCGATGAGGACCGTCGGCTCGATCTGGTCGAACCGGTCGATCACGCTCTGGGCACCGAACTCCGGCGCGCAGCTGGACCACACCGCACCGAGGCTCGCGGTCGCGAGGAAGGCAACCAGGGCCTCCGGACAGTTCGGCAGGAAGCCGGCGACTCGATCACCCCGACCGACGCCCAGCCGAGCGAGGCCGGCCCGAGCACGGCGCACCAGCTCGGCCAGCTCGGTGACGGTGAGCTCGACCGGCTCCCGGGTCTGGGAGACGCCGAGGACGGCGATGGCGCTGGCGTCGCGCGAGGCATCGAAGCAGTGCTCGGCGTAGTTGAGGGTCGCGCCGGGGAACCACCGAGCGCCAGGCATCGCTCGGTCGGCGAGCACCGCCTGGTAGGGCGAGTGAGTCTGGACATCGAAGTACTGCCAGATGCTCTCCCAGAATGCCTCGAGCTCTTCGACGGACCATCGCTGCAGCTGATCCCAGGTGGCGACGTCCAAGCCCTTCTCCGTGCGCAGCCAGGCCATGAAGTCCTGCACCCGAGCGCGGGCAACCCCCTCTGGATGGGGCTCGTAGAGCAGCTCGGGTTCGGCGGGCACCGGGGTAGAACTCATCGCGATGCTTCGCCCGCAGCTCGCCCGGCACCGACCTTGGCCGCCCGACCGGCAAGGAAGTCGGCCATCCGCTGCTTGGCCTCGGGGCTGCTCTGCGCGATGGCAGCCATCAACGACTCCAAGACGTAACCCGTCTCGGGATCCGCCTCCGCGATGCGCGGCAGTGCCTGCAGGACCGCGAAGTTCGTCACCGAGGAGTTGCTGGCGATCCGGCCGGCGAGCTCGAGAGCCTGGTCGAGACCGTCGCCGTCGCCGACCTCGTAGTCCGTCAAGCCCGCAGCCGTGCCCTCGCTGACTGACAGGACCCGTCCGGTCAGCATCATGTCGGTCATCCGTTGGGTGCCGATGAGGCGCGAGACCCGCACCGATGCCCCGCCGCCCACGAAGAGTCCACGCTGGCCCTCTGGGAGGGCGAAGAAGGTGGACAGCTCGGCGACGCGCAAGTGCGCCGCCGTCGCGAGCTCGAGGCCACCTCCGACCACGGCGCCCTTCAAGACGGCGATCACCGGGACCGTCGAGCTCTGGATCTCACCGAAGGCTCGGTGCCACATCCGGGAATGGTGGATGCCTTCGACAGCGTCCCGCTCGCTCAGCTCGCCGAGGTCGAGACCGGCCGAGAAGTGGTCGCCGTCGGCGGCCAGGACCACGACCCTGGCCCAGGCCGGCAGGTCCGCAAAGAAGCGTCCGATGCCCCGAATGGTCTCGTCGTCAAGCGCATTCCGCTTGTGTGCGCGGGCCAGGGTCAGCACCGCGACCGCGTCGCGGCGGTCCAACCGAAGGGACTCGGGGAGCTTCCCGATCGAGGCATCCATCTTCGCACTCCAAACAGACAGGAATCCTGCTAGTTCTTTACTATGAAGTATCATCAGGATTCCTGTCAATAACCGACCCCGGATCAGAGCAAACTCATGACCGAAGAGCCCTCCACCGGCCCGTCGATCCTCTACCAGGTCAAGCGCCTCGAGTTGGTCGTGCGCGCTCGCCTCGACGAGGCACTGCGCGGTTCCGGCGTGACGACGCTCCAATACACGGCGTTGACCGTTCTTGCCCGGGAGCACGGCGTGACGGCCGCTGCCTTGGCGCGAAACTCGTTCGTCACCCCGCAGTCGATGGCCGACATGCTGAAACCCCTCGAACGCCGAGGACTCATCCGACGCGAGCCCAACCCGAACAGTGGGCGGGAGGTGCTGGTGTACCTCTCCGAGGCTGGCCGCGAGTTCCTCATCGACCACGAGGCCAGGGTCTCCGAACTCGCCCGGCAGATGGTGGCCGACCTCTCCCCCGCCGAGATCGCCACCTTCCGGTCCGCTCTCCACCGCGCCTGGGAGGCGCTTCGCTAGGAAAAGCTGGTTCCCTAGCCGCGGCCCTCCTCCTCGTCCCCGAGGACGAGCCGGGCCAGGCTACGCAAGTCGTCGGTGAGGTCGGGCTCGCCGATGGTGACGTCGCTGCGGCCGGGAACGCAGAACGTGTAGGTGAACCGGTCCGGCTGTGGCGCTCGGTGCGCGCCAGCCGCAGTGGCGAGCGCATCGGTGTCGAGGCGAGCCACGAGGGCACGCGCCCGACTAGCCACCGGGTCGTCACCGGCGAGGTCGACGGCACCGGAGGTCGTGATGCCGGTGAAGCCTCCGGAGCGCCGCACCTCGACCCGGCCGGGCGGGCTCACGCCCACGTCGGCCCAGGCCCGCGTGACGGCGTCGGCATGCTCGCCGGCGGCAGCGATGGTGGCCGCAGCGAAGCCGGCGAAGTCGGTGGCCGGGCCGACCGAGGCGGAAGTGAGGGCGGCATACCAGATCGCGCCGGCGCCGTCCCACGACGAACCCCCGATGCCGGTCGCCGCGAGGTAGAACGCCCGGTTGGGAATGCCGCTGTTGAGGTGGACGCCGCCGTTGTCGTCGGAGGTCTGCACGTAGTCGTCCATGTGTCCGACCTGCGGATCCTTGCCCAGCCGCGGGTCGTCGTACGCCGTGCCGGGGTTGGCCATGTCGCGCAGCGCTCGCGCCGAGACCCCGGGCAGGAACAGGCCGACGCCAATCAGCCAGTCGGCCTGGTCGACGCTCTGGCCGAGCAGTCGCTGCTTGACACAGCAGGCGAACACGTCCGAGATGGACTCGTTGAGCGCGCCCGACTGGTTGCGGTAGGTCAAGCCGGCGGTGTGCTCGGTGACGGCATGGGTCAACTCGTGGCCCAGCACATCGACGGGCTTGGTGAATCGGTCGAAGATCTGCCCGTCTCCGTCACCGAACACCAGCTGGGTGCCGCTCCAGAAGGCGTTGTCGTAGTTGCGCCCGTAGTGCACCGTGATCACGACCCGCGCACCTGCTCCGTCGAAGGACGCCCGCTGATAGACCTCCTCGAACAGGTCGAGGGTCGCCTGTCCGCCGTAGGCCGCCTCGTCGACCGCGGCATCCCCGGAGTTGGGCTGATCCGCGTCTCGCACGAGTGTTCCCGGCAGCGAGGTGCCGTTGCGCGCCGTGTAGACGCCCCATGGCGCGCCACCCGCCGCCTGAGGTCCGGCGCCCACCCCTGGTCCGGTGATGGCCGCTGCGGACTCCCGCAGCTGACGGAGCTCAGCGTCGTGCGCGAGCGTAGCGGCGGCCGCCTCCGCGCAGCGCACGGCTGCCGCGTCACTGTTCGCGGCGAGCCCCTCTGGGGGCGCGGACTCCGCGACATGCTCGAGAAGGTACGGCGGGAGGAACTGACAACCGGATCCGAGACTCATGCCTCTGGTCTACCACCGGGGGCCGACCTGGGACAGGGGTCGCGGTCTCGGCGGGCGGGACGGGTGGGCGTGACGAGCGGCACGGTTCAACCCCCGGATGGGGCTGTTCGATCTTGACATCGTCGTCTATTGTGCAGACCCAGTTGGGTCATATCACTAAACGGCACCAGGAGCCCCGCATGCCGCAGCCATCCGTCACTCGTCGTACCGTCCTGCAGGGCACCGGCGCCGCCGCCCTGGTCGCGCTGATCGCCGCGTGCTCGCGTCCCGGCGGCGACAAGAGCGACAACAACGCCGCTACCGGCAAGTTCTCCGCCCAGGAGATCGACGAGCTGGTGGTCGCGATCCCCGCCACGCTGTCGACGCTCTACCCCGGCCAGGAGGCCGGCAACTTCAACTACTACGTCGCGGCGCTGGTGGCCGAGGGCCTGGTCGCCCCGGACGGCACCGGCAAGCTGGTCGCCGCCTTGGCGGAGTCGTGGAAGCAGACCGACCCGACGACCTACGTCTACACCCTGCGCAAGGACGCGAAGTTCAGCGACGGCTCGCCAATGACCGTCGACGACGTCCTCTACTCGATCGAGCTGGCCCGCAGCGACAAGCACTCCCCGAACATCGCCTACTACTGGGCCAACACCAAGTCGGTGACGAAGACCGGCGACCGCGAGGTCACCATCGCTTTGAAGAGCCCCGACGTCGCCTTCGAGTGGGGACCCTGCGCCGCCAACGCGCTCTGGATCACCTCGAAGAAGTACGTCGAGGCGCACGACGGCAAGCTCGGCACCCCGGACGCGTTCTTGATGGGCACCGGGCCCTATCGGGTCACCAAGTTCCAGCCCGACTCGACCGTGGAGCTGGAGCGGGTGGACACCTGGTGGGGCGGCCAGGCGCCGGTCAAGAAGGTCCGCATCGACTTCATCGAGGAGGAGTCGACCCGTCTGCTCGCGCGCGAGTCCGGCGACATCGACCTGGCCCTGGCGATCTCACTCGACCAGGCCCAGCAGTGGGAGGACACCGAGGACACCACGGTGATGTTCGCGCCCGACCGCTCCTACGTCGGTATCGACTTCAACACCGCGGTCGAGCCGTTCGACGACATCCACGTCCGGCGCGCCATCGCGATGTGCTGCGACCGCAAGGCGTTCGTGGACAAGCTGCTCGGCGGTCACGGCGAGGTCGCCACTGCGCTGACCACGCCCCAGCAGATCGAGTCGGTGCTCGGTGGCGCCGACGCGGCGCGCGAGGCGCTCGCGCCTGTCCTTGAGATCGACTTCGACGTCGACGCCGCCAAGGCGGAGCTGGCCAAGTCCAAGGTGCCCGACGGCTTCTCGACCACGGTCGGAGTGTCCACCAGCGCACCGCAGATCAGCCAGGCATTCCAGGCGCTCGCCCAGGCCGTGGACCCGCTCGGCATCAAGATCGAGGTCAAGGAGATGCCGGTCGAGAAGTGGTACGGCACCATCGGCTCCAAGGACTGGGGGCTGGCCTACATGTGGTACTTCAACGCCACCGGCGATCCCGCCGAGCTGGCCACCTGGTTCTTCGGTGAGGGCAACCCCGCGTCGTTCTCCAACGACGACGTGAACGACCTGATGGAGCAGCAGCGCAAGGAGACCGACCCGGCCAAGCGGGTGCAGCTGATCATCGAGGCGCAGCAGGTCGCCCTCGCGGAGCTGCCCTACTTCCCGCTGTGGTGGGGCGAGGCCGCCACCGCGATCAACGATCACTACACGATCGAGGAGTTCGGCTCCTACACCTTCTTGTCGCCGTGGACCCCGCGGATCCTGACCCGCGAGTCCTGACCTTCTCGTCATGACCGGTGGCAGTTGGGGACTCGCGCGCTTCGTCGTCGTTCGCCTCGCGGCGACGGTGGCGCTGCTGTTGGTCGCCTCCTTCGTGGTCTTCGGGCTGCTGCACCTGACCCCGGGCGACCCGGCCCGCAACCTACTCGGGCCGCGGACGCCCAACCCCGAGACGCTCGCGCAGATCCGTGCGCAGTACCACCTCGACGAACCGTTCTGGCAGCAGTACCTCTCCTGGCTGACCGGCGTCCTGCACGGCGACCTCGGCCACTCGATCCGAGGCAATGTGAGCGTGGGCGCGCTGATCGCGGATCGGGCCGTGCTCACGCTCCAACTGGCCGGGCTGGCCTTCGTCTTCACCCTGCTGATCGCACTCCCGTTAGGCATCGGTGCCGCCTTCCGCGCCGGATCGCCGATGGATCGGACGGTCAGCGTGTTGGCCGTGGTAGGCGTGGGCGCCCCGAGCTTCGCGGTAGGCATGCTGTTGATCTACGTCCTGGGCGTGCAGTGGCGGCTGTTCCCGATCTACGGCAACGGCGACCCCGGCTGGGATCGGTGGTGGCACCTGGTGCCGCCAGCGATCACGCTGGCGATCGGGCTGGCCGCCCTGGTCTACAAGCTCACCAGGACGGCAGTCCTCAACGAGCTGCGGCAGGACTACGTCACCTTCGCCCGCAGCCGTGGCCTCTCCCACCGACAGACCCGACAGCTGGCGCTTCGCAACGCGATGATCCCGATCGTGACCAGCCTGGGGCTGGTCTTCGCGTTCCTCTTCGGCGGGACCATCCTGGTCGAGGTCACCTTCGGACTGGGCGGCCTGGGCGCTCTGCTGGCCAGCTCGGTCACCTTCAAGGACATCCCCGTGGTGCAGGCGATCACCCTGCTGACCGCGGCCGTGATCGCCCTCACCGCGCTGGCCGTCGACCTGACCTACCTGGTCATCGACCCCCGCGTGCGACAGCGAGCGACCTCATGACCAGCCTTGCCGGACTGGGCCCGGCCGACCTGGTCGACCCCGACGACCGCGCCCGGAGACGCGTGCCGCTGATCCCGGTGCTGTGCGGCATCCCTCTGGTCGCCGTACTCTTCTGCGCACTCTTCTCCGGCTGGCTGGTGCCCGACGCCGCCAAGGGCGACATCTACTCCGCACGGTTGCCGGCGGGCAGCCCCGGGCACCTGTTCGGGACCGACCAGGTCGGTCGCGACATCTTGCAGATGTCGATCGCCGGCGCCCGTACCGCGATCATCGGCCCCGTCGTGATCGCACTCGGCTCGATGCTGATCGGCCTGCTCCTGGGAACGCTGGCCGGCTATCGCGGCGGGGTCGTCGACCTGTTGCTCAGCAAGTACGCCGACCTGCTGCTGGCGCTGCCCAGCACCCTGATCGCCCTTGTCGTCGCCGGACTCGTCGACGGCGGCTACTGGGCCACCGTGGCGGTGCTGATCCTGCTCTTCTCCCCGACCGATATCCGGATGATCCGAGGGGCCACGCTCTCCCAGGCGACCCGGCCCTACATCGAGTCGGCCCGAGTGCTGGGTCTGTCCAGCCGCCGCATCATGTTCCGCCATCTGGTGCCCAACGTGCTCAACGTCGCGCTCACGACCATGCTGCTCAACGTCGCCTTCGCCTTGGTCTCGATGTCTGCGCTGTCCTTCCTCGGCCTGGGCATCGCGCCCGGGCAGCCGGACTGGGGTCGCCAGCTCAGCGATGGCCGCGACCTGCTCAGCATCAACGCCGCTGCCTCGATCGTCCCGGGCGTGCTGCTGATCGTCACGGCCACCGCCATCAACCTGCTCGGCGACTGGTGGCAGGAGCGGGCGGGGGTGGAAGCATGACCGAAGCCCGAGTCACTCCAGCCGATGGGCACCAGGTGCGCGTCGACGACCTCACCGTCACCGGACCACGCGGCCGCATCGTCACCGGCCTCGATCTCGCCGTCGAGCCAGGCCACTGCCTCGCCGTGGTCGGAGAGTCCGGCTCCGGCAAGTCGATGACGGCCAAGGCAATGACTGGCCTGCTGCCTCCGCGGGTGACCGCCACCGGCACGCTCAGCCTCGGTGATCGGCAGATCGACCTCGCCACCGACAGCCGGCAGCTGCACCGGCTGCGCGGCACCGGGATCGCACTGCTGCTGCAGAACCCCTTCACGTCGTTGAGCCCGATCCACCGCTGTGGCGATCAGATCGCGGCAGCGCTCCCGGCCGGACGTCGCACTCGCGAGGAGGTCGTCCAGCGGCTGGCCGAGGTCAACCTGCCCGCCCGGGTGGCCCGGCAGTATCCCTTCCATCTCTCCGGGGGGATGCGCCAACGGGTCGCGATGGCGGCCAGCCTGGCTCCCGATCCCGAAGTCCTCATCGCCGATGAGCCGACCACCGCCCTGGACGTGACCACGCAACGCGAGGTGCTCGACCTGCTGGACCGGATCCGGCAGCGGCGTGGCATGGCGGTTCTCCTGATCACCCATGATCTCGGGGTGGCCGAAGAGCGCGCCGACGCGATCACGGTGATGTACGCCGGACGCCTGATGGAGGGTGGCCCCCGCGACCAGGTGCTCTCTCGGCCACGCCACCCCTACACCGCCGCGCTCCGCGACTGCGATCCCCCCTTGGATCGCCGGGTGGAGCGGCTGCCCGCCATCGGCGGCAGCGCGCCGCGACCGTGGGAGGTCAAGCAAGGCTGTGCCTTCGCCGCTCGTTGTCCGCTGGCCGACGACCACTGCCGCGCCGAGGAGCCCCCGCTGGTCGAGGATCCCTTCCCGCTGCGCTGCTGGAAGCCGTTGGCCGCCGGGGTGGACCCGATCCCGCTGGCGCCCGCGACCAGCGCTCCGCCTGTCGATCTCGACCGAGTCATGCTCCGGGTCGAGGGCGCCACCCGGCGCTTCTCCGCAGACGCACCACCTGCGCTCGACGGTGTCGACCTCACCGTGGCCGTCGGGGAGGCCGTCGGCATCGTCGGCGAGTCTGGGTCCGGCAAGACCACCTTGGCGCGCTGCCTGACCGGGCTCGAACGACTCGACTCAGGCATCGTCCAGTGGCCGCTGGCATCGGCCGCCGGCAGACGGCACGATCCCCGGCGGGCGCAGATCGTCTTCCAAGATCCGTTCTCGGCACTCAACCCGGCGATGAGCGTCGGAGCGACCCTTGCCGAGGCACTGCGCGCCGGCGACCGACCGCGGGGCGACGTACCGGAACTGTTGGAGATGGTCGGCCTGCCGACGTCGTACGCCAAACGCAAGCCTCGCGCCCTCTCCGGCGGCGAACAGCAGCGGGTTGCCATTGCCCGCGCACTCGCGCCCGGCCCGGGCCTGCTGATCTGCGACGAGGCAGTCTCCTCACTCGATGTCTCGGTCCAGGCACAGATCTTGAACCTGCTCAAAGCGCTGCACGCCGATCTCGGCCTGGCGCTGCTGTTCATCACCCACGACCTCGCCGTGGTGCGCCAGGTCACCACTCGCGCCTACGTGATGGCGCAGGGTCGTGTCGTGGAGCAGGGCGACATCGATCGCCTGCTCGACGACCCCCAAGACGCCTACACTCGTCAACTGTTTGCCTCGGTCCCGGGAGGTGGTCCGCGATGAGTGCGCCCATGTCACAGCAGGAGCCCGGCGCCGACGCTGCTGGCGAGAGCGCCGTGCACGCGGCGGTCGCCGCAAACGTACGCCGCGCTCGCCTCACCCGCGGCCTCAGTCTGCGCGACCTGGCCGAGCTCACCGGTCTGTCGAAGGGCTTCTTGTCCCAGATCGAGCGGGAGCGCGCCAACCCGGCGCTCTCGGTCGTGGTCAAGCTCGGCGAAGCGCTCGACCTGACCTTCGCCGAGCTCACTCGGATCGTGCCGACCGAGCCGGAGATCGTCCGGTCGGCGTCCACCGGTGGGGTGAAGGCGCGCGCTCGGATGCTCTTCGCCGAGCTGGAGCGGCGCCGTTTCGACCTCTCCGAGGGCTATCTTCCGCCGCACACCCTCGGCGTGCCGAGCGACCACGGGCGCGGCTCGGTGGAGTATGCCTACGTGGTCGACGGACATCTCACCCTCACGGTCGGTGAGCAGGACTATCCGCTCGGCCCGGGCGACACCGTCCGCTTCTCCTCCGCGCTGGCGCACGCGTACTCCACCGCCGACGAGGCAGCGACGCTGCTCAGCGTCGTGTGCTACGCCGACGAGTGAGGCCACAGCGTCCATGACCACGACGGCCGCCTACCTCGCCTTGCGTGCTCCGCTGCACGCCAGCGTCACACCAGACGGCGATCGCATCGCGCTCACGGTGACCAGCGTGCCCGTGGGCGCGAACGAGCCGGTCGTCGAGCTGCTCGTGCTCGACACGCGGAGCTTGGCGCTGAGTCCGGCTCCCGGGGCGATGACAGGCGACCATAGTGGCGTGTGGAGCCCCGATGGCACGGCGCTCGCCTTCCTTGGCGAGCGGGACGGGCAAGGTGCTGTTGTGGTCTCGCAGGTCTCGGAGTCCCCTGCCGAGCCGGCTCCCGCCGCGACCGTGTACGCCGAACTGGGCGAGCCTGCCTCGCCCCCGGCCTGGTCACCCGACGGTCGCTTCCTGGCGCTGGCGGCCCGGAGCGGCGCCACGGTCGATCGGAGCCGCCCCTATCGGTGGACGCGACCGATTCCGGCCTTCGACGGGCTCGGGCCGCTGGAGGACCCGCCCCAACTGGTGCTCCTGGACCTGACCGATGGGTCGTCGCGACGGCTCACCGACGCCGATGCCTGCGCCGACGGTGGCGGCTGGCGCTGGTCCGGCCCCACCTGGTCCCCCGACGGTCGCTGCCTGGCAGCCACGGTGTCCGTCGATCCGACCGGTCGACGCTCGGGATCGCATCTGCGCCTGGTCGATCTCGGGGACCCCACGCAGCTCGGCGCCGCGGAGTCGGTGCGCATCGAGGAGCCCGCTGTCCCCGGTGGGCGCACGCTGACCCTCACCTGGCGCGACGACGACCATCTGGTGGCCCTGGTGGCCGAGCCGCAGGATCAGCCGCTCGGCAGTCCGCCTCGGATGTGGCAGGTCACCGCCGCTGGCGCCCGCCCGTGCGACGTGGACTTCGACACCGACCGTGGCGCGGATGACGCCGAGGTCGAACTGCTAGGAGATGTCTACGGAGACCAACCGGCCGAGTTGGCCGACGACCCTGCCCCGGTGGTTTCCCCCATCGGTCCTGACGGCTTGCTCGTCAGGACTGGCTGCCGGGGTCGCCTGGGCGTCGGTCAACTCACCGTGGCGCCGCCGGCCGGCTTCGGCCGGCCGGCGGCGTCACACCTTCTTCACCCCGAGCGGGAGATTCTGAGCTGGCGGCCGTTCCTCGACGGCGACCGGTGTCTGTCACCGTTCGCCGTTGCTGGTGGCGAGGTGTTCTTAACCGCGCAGGCGGCCGATCGGCCGGTCGACCTGTGGGCGGCGCCGGTTCCTGGACCTCGATCGGCAGGGGCCCCAGAGGAGGTCCAGCTGCGCCGACTCACTCGGTTTGCCGAAGGGGCTCCCGCGGCGGCACCGGTGCGGCGTGCTCACTTCCGTGCCGAGGGCCGCGAGCTCGACCTCTGGTTCCTCGGTGACCCGGGCCGACCGCTGCCGACGGTGGTGCTCGTGCACGGCGGACCACAGTTCGCCTACGGCGAGGCCTTCAACCTCGACGCGCAGGCGCTCTGCGCGGCCGGATTCGGCGTGCTCTACACCAACGTGCGCGGGTCGACGGGCTACGGCGCGGAGTTCGGCGGCGACATCCGCGGCGACTGGGCCGAGGGGCCGACTCGGGACCTCCTCGCTGCCGTCGACCACGCTGTCGAGCTGGGCTGGGCGGACCCGGAGCGGCTCGGCGTGGCCGGCAACTCCTACGGCGGCTACCTCGCCACCTGGTTGGCCTCGACCACCGACCGGTTCCGAGCGGCCGTTGCCGAGAACCCGGTCACCGATCTGGTCTCGATGGCCTCGACCAGCGACATCGCCGTCCCCTTCTTCGCCCAGCAGATGGGCGGTGAGCTGCACGAGATCCCCGCGACCTACCTCGAGCAGTCGCCCGTCCTGCACGCCCACCGCTGCCGCACTCCCCTGTTGTTCGTGATCGGCGCCGATGACCGCCGCTGCCCCAACCACCAGGCCTGGGGCATGCACCGCCTGGTCCATCGGACCGGCACTCCCACCGAGGTGCTGGTCCTTCCCGACTCCCCACACGAAGGCAGCACCTACGGCCCGATCGCCGGGCGGCTCGCCCACGACGAGGCTCTGGTCGACTGGCTGACCCGCTTCCTCCTCTGAGACCGGCGCGAGCGTGGAGGCGGCCGCCGCGGTTGGTGATAGGCGAGGCGAGGTCGCCGCGCCTTGGTCCGCGCTCGCTGATACGGGAGCTGGAGGCAGGAAGCGGACAAGCCCGAGTGGACCGATCGATCGCGACGTGAAGCGGTTAGCTTCATGCCCCGGGGGTTGTTCGCAATTGTCCTCGCGAGTCAGATACTCGCCGCGGTGTCGATGTTTGGGGGTTGCCCGTTCCCAAGTCCCCAGTGCCGACTGCTTGAGCTCCCCAGGAACATCAAGCCCCTGGTTTGTTCGTAGGCTCGGGCCAACGTGTTCAGCATGACATGGTGGGTGATTCCGTCCGCGGGCTACAGCGCAGACCCGCGTGACAATCTTCTGTACGCATTACGGGCGACATCACAGATCGTTGGAACCTTGCTCGCGGTGCCAGCGCGGTCACATGCAGTCGGTGTCGGGATCCTGGTCGGAACCACCGCCGTCATTGTCCTCACCTTCGTTGGCTACGCGATCGCCTACAGCCACGAACTCGGGGAGGGGAGCAAGAACCATCCCGGTTCAGCGCAGCGAGTGAATTCTCGGTGAGCATGGAACAACGTCTGGCTCGGACGGCCGACCTTGGCCCCGGCAGACGGAGTAGGCGGCAGCAGCCACACCACGTTGCTGATCGGCTCGCCGCCCCCGAGTGGTCTACTCTGCTCTCCTGGGCAGACGTGATGCTCACGTCAAGATGCCCGCAAAGAACCGACCGATTGCCTGCCATACTGGTGTGCCGCACCCTCGAAGTTCGAGACCGTATGGACTCAGCTTGGGGGAGGCTGCAGTTGTGCCAAGGCTATTGGTTCGGATTGGAACGCTAGGTCTCATCTTGGCGACAACGTTCACGGCCGGGCCCTTGCCAGATGCGTCTGCGGCCGGTGAGGACGGCTCGTCTACCACGCATCATGGACCTGGTTCGTCATCCCAATACATGTACTGGGACATTAGCGAACATCGCGTCCGCATGAAGATGAATCCCGGAGATGCGATGCCCGACACAGTCTGCCAAGACGTCAAGTTGGACTGGGGAACCGAGGGCTCTGGCCACTACGACGCTCGAGTGACTCGTGTCTGCAAGCCCGGGGGGCACATTCAGACCAATGGGGACTCCAGTACCAGCGGCCACTGGGTTGAGCCCGCTGGCTTCGAAGGGCGCGATGTCGAGCGAATCCGCGAGGCTGTTGCTTACACCATCAGCGACGATTCGCCGCTATGGGTTCTCTCTTCGCCCTCACCCAGTTGGGCGTTCAAGGTGTCGCGCGACGACAACGTATACAACAACGGGAATTCTGCTCACCCACTCGGGCACGCTCCTAAGACGCGCACATCATGGTGGGCACGCGTTCGAACCCGCTACAACAACGGTGACGTCAACTACTCACAGAACCTCTCGCTTCCGTTCAGCTGTCCCCGGGACCCAGCTGGGGGTGCTTGCTCATGAAGGGCCCCCGCGCATGCCGACGCTCCGCGCTCGCGCTCGCGCTCGGTGCGGTAGTCCTCGTCGGTTCCTGCGGGA
Organism: Nocardioidaceae bacterium; assembly: GCA_039811985.1. Taxonomy (GTDB): domain Bacteria; phylum Actinomycetota; class Actinomycetes; order Propionibacteriales; family Nocardioidaceae; genus Nocardioides. The sequence goes on from JBDHZT010000021.1 coordinate 31,080, forward strand.
CACAGACGGCGACTAGGCAAGGACCACCCTCGCCACTGGACGCAGTTGACAGCGAGGCTCAGGCGATTCGGAAGGACGCTTACGCCTTCTACGATTCCTGGACGGGTGGACGGTCGGGACAGACCGCGGCGGAGGTGCTGATCGTCCACGACACCAACGGCCCGCTCTCGGAGTGCCTGAATCGAGCAGGCCACGACGTCACCTGGGAGCGTGGGATCTCAGGCACGACTTTCATGGACGGGTTGAACGCAAGTCGATGGCTACGGGATCCACTCAGTCGCCGCTACACATGGATAGCCGTCATGGATGCGTTCAGTGCCCGAGTGGAAGACCGGCAGATGCACGACAAGCGGGTGCCCGACGATGTCGTCGACTCCTGCCTACGCTCCTCCCGACCGATCGGCGACGAAGGTGTCCTCAAGACCAGCCTGCCCCCAGTGCAGCAGAGGCTCATGGCTGACTGGGATGCCCGCATCACCGAAGCGGTGGCATCCGTAGCAGGTGACCGCGAAGACTACGAGACCTGCGTGCTCGACGGCAACCTCCCTGAAGCCTTTGCCGGACCGGAAAACACCGAAGAACTCCTCGACGCAATCGACGCCGCGATGCCCCCTGTTGAGGGGGTCCCGCTCGGCGACGAGGAGCCGTCCCAAGACTGGCAGAAGTGGTTGGACGTGGAAGAGCAGCTGCTCGAGGTGGAGTGGACCTGCGCCGAGCCCGTTTACTCCGATGCCATGCGGCAGCTCCCAGGGGTGATTGACGACTTCGCCGCCGACCACGAAGACGAGATCGCCGAGTTGGTGGCGCACTGGCAGCGAGTCAAGAGTGATGCCCGCGCCCTGGGCTGGACCGAGGACCGCCCATTCCTCTGCAGTACTCCGGAAGGCTGGGTCAACCCTGAGACGGAGTACCCGCCAGCACTGGATGAGCTTGCCGCCCCGTGAGGCAGATGCTGCTCCACGGCCGTGAGGATAGGAAGCGTGTGTAGGTCTAGGCGCTTCGCTCTAGGTCCACCAATGTTTGGCATCCGTCTTGAACTCTTGGATCTAGACCGGCCCCGGACGCCCCGAAGGCACCCGCACCGGACCACGAACCCGCTACCCAGCCATCAAGAAAGCCGCCTGAACCCGACCAGCCCAGGTTTAATCGCAAGCTGAGTCAGCAGCGACCCAGCCAGAGCCCGAAGGACTCTCCCTGGGACTCCCAGCAGCCCACGGTCTGCTCCGAGGACTCGGTGAGAGTGGTCCCGGAGAGGACCCAGCGGCGCACCTGGACGTCGTACGGCGGTGCTCCGGGCTCTGCCGAGTTGGCCCGCAAGGAGTAGATCCCCTCGGGCAGGTAGGTCACCTGCCAGGCGTCGGCTCCGACAGAGGCGTCGGTCGACAGCTCGGCCTTCTGCCCATCGGCGTCTACCGCCTGGACTAAGGTCAGCTTCGGCTCGGAGGTCCGGTCGGCGACATACACCCGCCCGATCGATGCGTCCCCGCCGCTCAGCACGACCACCAGCTCCTGTCGTCCGTCATCGTCGAGATCGGGGACGCCCTGCAAGATCAGGCCGTACGACGGCATCGACTCGCCGCTGCTGCCACCGGCACTCCAGTCGACGGTCAACCAAGCCTGGTCGGAGCCTGCCAGGAGCAGCGCGGTGATGATCTCGTCGCCACCATCACCTTGCGCAGATAGGCATCCGGCACGTCGTAGGTGCGCACCTTCTCCCAGCGCGGATAGACCTTCGCGTAGGCCGCCTGCAGCAGTTCATCGGCCGCATCCAGGTCCCCGGCCAAGAGGAACGCCAGCCGCTTGTGCCTGCGTTCGCTGGCGCGAACGTATGCCGCGAAGTCCGCTTGCGTGCCCGCCTCCGATGCGCCTGGCTCCTCGAAGACCGACTCCCCGTCGCCCGCATGGTGGGCGCCCCGTCCGGTTCCATGACGCCGTACACGCTAGTCGTCGGCGCCAGGTTGCCTCCTTCTGCGTGACGTCATCCTCCCCTGCAGCTAGCTGCCAATCTGCATGACGTCCTCGCCGGACCCTGACGGATTAGGAGGGGACCGGGGCGCTCCGAGACAATGGAGTGCTCGTCACCCACTCCCCGAAGCCACTGAAGAAGGACCTCCGCATGCCCAGCCAGAGCCGCACCGACCTGCGCAACGTGGCGATCGTCGCCCACGTCGACCACGGCAAGACGACCCTGGTCGACGCGATGCTGCACCAGGCGGGAGCGTTCAGCGAGCACCAGGAGGAGACCGGGGTCGCGGAGCGGATCATGGACTCCGGCGACCTGGAGCGCGAGAAGGGCATCACCATCCTCGCGAAGAACACCGCGGTGAAGTACGACGGCCCAACAGCACGCGAGCTCACCGGCGGCCCGGCGACGATCAACATCATCGACACCCCCGGCCACGCTGACTTCGGCGGCGAGGTCGAGCGCGGCCTGTCGATGGTGGACGGGATCGTGCTGCTGGTCGACGCGTCGGAAGGTCCGCTGCCGCAGACGCGGTTCGTGCTGCGCAAGGCGCTCAACGCCGACATGCCGGTCGTCCTCGTGGTCAACAAGGTCGACCGGGGCGACGCCCGGATCGCGGAGGTGGTCGACGAGACCTACGAGCTCTTCCTCGACCTGCTGGACGAGCACCACAGCCACGACGCCCTCGACTTCCCGGTGATCTATGCCTCGGCCAAGTCTGGCCGCGCCTCGCTGGCGATGCCCGAGAACGGCGGCCAGCCCGACTCCCCCGACCTGGAGCCGCTCTTCCGCACCATCTTGGAGACGATCCCGGCGCCGACGTACGACGACGAGGCGCCGCTGCAGGCCCACGTGACCAACCTGGACGCCTCGCCGTTCCTGGGCCGAATCGCGCTGGTCCGGGTCCATCAGGGCACGTTGCGCAAGGGCCAGCAGGTCGCCTGGATTCAGCGGGACGGGACGCAGAAGCAGGTCAAGATCAGCGAGCTCTTGATGACCGAGGCGCTGGAGCGGGTCCCGGCGGCGGAGGTCGGCCCGGGCGACATCGCGGCCATCGCAGGCATCCCGGACATCATGATCGGTGAGACGCTGGCCGATCCCGAGCAGCCGGAGGCGCTGCCGCTGATCACCGTGGACGAGCCGGCGATCTCGATGACGATCGGCACCAACACCTCTCCGCTGGCCGGCCGGGTCAAGGGCTCGAAGGTGACCGCACGGCTGGTCAAGGACCGGCTCGACCGCGAGCTGGTCGGCAACGTCTCGCTCCGCGTGCTGCCCACCGACCGCCCCGACGCCTGGGAGGTGCAAGGCCGTGGCGAGCTCGCCTTGGCGATCCTGGTGGAGCAGATGCGGCGCGAGGGCTATGAGCTCACCGTCGGCAAGCCGCAGGTCGTGACTCGCGAGATCGACGGCAAGCTCCACGAGCCGGTCGAGCGGCTCACCATCGACGCCCCCGAGGAGCACCTCGGCGCCATCACCGAGCTGCTGGCCGTCCGCAAGGGCCGGATGGAGCAGATGACCAACCACGGCACCGGTTGGGTGCGGATGGAGTTCCTGGTCCCGGCGCGCGGACTCATCGGCTTCCGCACCGAGTTCCTCACCGAGACCCGCGGCACCGGCATCGCGCACCACGTGTTCGAGGGCTACGAGCCGTGGGCCGGCGAGATTCGATCCCGCTCCACCGGCTCGCTGGTGGCCGATCGCGCCGGCGCCGCGACGGCGTACGCCATGACCAACCTGCAGGAGCGCGGCGTCCTCTTTGTCGAACCCACGACCGAGGTCTACGAGGGCATGATCGTCGGGGAGAACTCCCGCGCCGACGACATGGACGTCAACATCACCAAGGAGAAGCAGCAGACCAACATCCGCTCCTCCACCTCCGACAACTTCGAGAAGCTGATCCCGCCGCGCAAGCTGTCCCTCGAGCAGAGCCTGGAGTTCTGCCGCGAGGACGAGTGCGTCGAGGTCACCCCCGAGACCGTGCGGATCCGCAAGGTCGCGCTCGACGCCCACACCCGCGCCAAGGCGGCCGCCCGGGCCCGGCGCGGCTGATCAGCCCGCCAGGTGGGCCCAGCGGTCGACCAGGTCGCGCCACGGCCCCTGGTCGGCCACGGCACCGTCGGCCAGCACGACCACCCGGTCGGCTTGGGCGAGCGCGGCGGCCTTGCTGGTCGCGCCGAGCACCGTCGCACCGGTAGCCCGCAGGGCTTGCCAGAGCTCGACCTCGGTGGCCGCGTCCAGCGCTGAGGAGACGTCGTCGGCGAGCAGGATCTCAGCACCGCAGGCCAACGCCCGGGCGAGGGCGAGGCGTTGGACCTGCCCGCCGGAGAGGCGTACGCCGCGGTGCCCGACCAGCGCATCCGGGCCCCCGGCTTCGGCGACGTCGCGGTCCAGGCGGGCGGTCGCGACAGCCGGTCCGATCTCGCGGTCGTCGTGGTCGAGCGTGATGTTGTCCGCGAAGGTGCCCGACAGCACCCGCGGCACTTGGGTCACGATCGCGATCCGACCCGGTCTCAGGTCGAGTTCCCGGTCGGTGAGCTCCCGCTCGTTCCAACAGATGGTGCCGGTCGAGGACACCAAGCCGGCAAGGGCGCCGAGGAGGCTGGACTTGCCCGAGCCGACCTGGCCGAGCAGCAGCACCAGTTCACCCGATGAGACGGTCAGGTCGACGTCGCTGACGCCGAGCGTGCCGTCGTCGTGAATGGCAGCCAGACCACGCACGGTCAGGGACTGCAGTGGCTCCCGCGCCGCTGGCGCAGGGTCGGGGGCGGCGCCGGTCCGCAGGTCGACTCCCGGCGGCAGCTGGGTGAGGTCGCCGCCGCCGGCGAGGACGCTGGTCGCTCGCATCCAGGCGCGTACGCCGGGCGCCTCGGTGACGATCGCACCAGCCACCCGACCGAACCAGTCGAAGCCGCTGACCGCGTTGGTCATCAGCAGCGTCGTCGCCAGTCCCCAGTGACCGGTCATCAGGCCCGCCCACGCAGCGACCACGCCGCCCTGCACCATCACCACAGGGACGCCGTCCAGCAGGGCCTGGATCCGGTGCTCGCGGACCGCGGCCGCTACCCGACCGCCGTCGACCTCCCGGAGGTGGGCGTGGATCGCTGGGGTGGCGGCTGCGAGCTTGACCGTCCGCACCGAGTCCAGCGCAGAGACCAGGGACCGCCCGAAGCGCGCTCTGGCGGCGGAGGACGCAGCGGCCGATCGGCCCGCGATCCGGCGTCCGACCGAGGAGGCGAGGGCGGCCGACGCCATCACCACGAGCAGGATGCCGCCGGCGAGCCAGGTGCCGGCGATCAGCGCGGTGACCACCACGATCACTAGCCCGTTGACGAAGTCGACCCAGCGGTCGGCGTAGCGGGTGATCCGGTCGGCGTCCATCGCCCGGGCGACCGCCTCACCGGGCGGCGTACGCACCAGACGGCGCTGTGCGGTCTGGCCGTGCAGGACGGCGGTGCGCACGCCGAGCTGGACGGAGACCCACCAGCGCGGATAGAGCCAGAACGCCTGCGACAACAGCAGCGGTGACACCAGCAGCGAGGCCACCAGCACCATGACCAAGAGCCATGGCGAATCGCCACGCTGCAAGGTGGTGACCAAGTGGCCCCACGTCCAGCCCGTGATCGCGCCGAACGCGCCCGTGATCGACGCGACCAGGAACAGGCCCATCCCGGCCAGACCCCAGCCAGGGTTGCTGATCATCGCGCGAAACGTGGTGAGCGCCAGGCTCGGGATCGGTCGCAGCGTCGGCTTGGGTGGCGGCTGGGTGGTACGCCGCGCTGTGCCGACGACATGACCATCCACTGCGTCACGCTGCACGGCGGAGAGCTCGGCGCGCACAACCGACTCGAGATCACCGCTCTCGGCGGAGGCTTCGAGCAAGCGGCGGAACGGACCGTCGACGCGGGCCAGCTCCTCGCGTGAGCCGTGCTGGACGACGCGACCGCGCTCCAGCACGGCGACCTGCTCGGCGCGCTCGATAGTTGAGAGGCGGTGGGCCACCAGGAGGCCGGTCCGGCCGACCAGCAGGCGGCCCGCCGCGGCGACTACCCGGGCCTCGGTGACCGGGTCCATGCGTGCCGTCGCCTCGTCCAGGATCACGACCTTGACGTCGCGCACCAGCAGGCGGGCGAAGGCGACCAGTTGCTCCTCGCCAGCCGAGAGGGTCGCCCCGCCCGGTCCGAGCAGCGTGTCGAGCCCACGCGGCAGGCCGGCCACCCAGGCGGTCAGCCCGAGCGTCTCCACGGCCGCCTCCACCTGGTCGCGCGGCACGTCGGCGAAGAGACTGATGTTGTCGACGAGCGTGCCGGCCAGGATCTCCGTGCGTTGGGTGACCACGCCGACGTCGGCTCGCAGCTCCTGTAGGTCCAGGTCACGCACGTCGACGCCACCCAGGAACACCTGCCCGGGCTCCGGCTCCACCGCGCGGGAGAGGAGAGAAGCGAGGGTCGACTTCCCCGATCCGGTCCGACCGACGAGTGCGCAGGTGTGCCCCGCGGGCACGCTCAGGCTGATGTCGTGCAGGGCGAAGGTTCCATGCTCGTAGGCGAAGTGGAGGTCGCGGAACTCCACATCGCAGTGGTCGCCGCCAATCGGCAGGCCGCCCTCCGGCTCGGCGGGCGAGGCGAGCATGCCGCGGAGGCGCAGCACGGCACCGAAGCCGGCTTGCAGGTCGGGCAGGTGCCGGGCGAGCATGTCGACCTGCCCGACGAAGGTCGAGGTGACTAGGAACAGCGTCACGAGCGACGCCGTACTGATCCGATCGCCGACGACGAGCGCCGTTCCCACCACCCCGACTCCGGCGAGCAGCCCGTGCAGCAACACCCCTGTGCGACGGGTGATCCGCGTCTCCAGCTCGAGCACGGCCTTGAGCCTGTGCAAGATCTCGGCGGCGAGCGCGCTGCTGCGACGCAGGACGTGCGCCTGGCCAAGGCTGGTGCGCAGGTCGTCGCGCGCGGCGACCCCCTCCTCCATCACCGCGGCGTGGTCGGTCCAAGCCATCTCCTCGAGGACCTTGCGCTCGGCCACCCCCGGCAGCAGCGGGCGGGCCACCACAATCGCCAAGGCGCCGGCGAGCGGGAACAACAAGAACGCCGGCCACCAGGTGAAACCCGCGACCAGCCAGAGCGGACCCGACGCAAGCAGCGTGCGAATCGCAAGCCATACCGGCCACCGGAGCAGCTGACCGACCTCGTGGGTGTCATCGTCGATCCGGTCGAGGATCTCGCCGACGGCCTGCTCGGTCAGGGCCGACAGCGGTTGGTCCAGCGCCGCCTCGAGCAGATCGGCCCGCAGCGCCCCCTCGGTCCGGTCGACGATCACGAACCAGCCCGTCTTCGCGACCGTGTCGATCAGCGCACCACCCACGACGCAAAGCGCGAGCACAACGACCAGCCGCCCGGTCGCGTCATCGGTCAGCTTCCCGGCGACGATCGAGCCGAGTGATGCCGAGGTCGCGGCGATCAGCGACCCGACCAGGCACGCCACGGTTGCGGGTCGGCGCAGCCGCCGCCAGTCGACCGGCGTCCTGCCTGCCGGGAGGGTCCGCCCCGAGGTGGCTGTCAGCGCGGTGTCAGGCGCAGACAGGGTGGGCGAAGGCACCAGTCCAACTTAGGAACAGCGGACAAGATCCGCTATTCGATTTCTCACGGTTCGGGGCGAGCGTTCCCCTCAGTTGTAGTTACGTAGTAACATTGTCATGGAGGTGAGGCCGATGAGCGTTGTCAATGCACGGACCTTCAATCAGTCGCCGTCAAGCGTCAAAGCCCTGGCCAAGGACGGTCCGGTCTTCGTCACCGATCGGGGTAGGCCCACGATCGTGATCCTCGACATCGATGAGTACGAGCGCCTTACCGGCGCCGGAACCATCCGCGACTCCCTCCTGATGGAGGCCGACGCCGAGTTCGAGCCCGTCATCTCCCGCACACCAGGTCGGGTGGCCAGCCTGTGAGCTTCCTGCTCGACACGAACGTCGTCAGCGAACTCCGCAAGAGGACCGCGGACGAGCATGTCGTCAGGTGGGCAGCCGGGATCGACAGACGACAGGCCTTCGTCAGCGTCGTCACGGTCCGCGAGATCGAGGCCGGCGTCCTCTTGACCGAAAGGCGGGATCCACACCAGGGCGCTCTGCTGCGGTCTTGGCTCGACGAGCAGATCCTGGTCGGGTATGCCGATCGGCTCTTGCCCGTCGATCTGACCGTCGCCAGGCGGGCCGCCGCACTCCACGTCCCGGACCCACGGCCCGAGCGAGATGCCCTGATCGGCGCCACCGCTCTGGTGCACGGCCTCACCGTCGCGACCCGCAATGTCTCCGACTTCGAGCCGATGGGTGTGCCGGTCGTGAACCCGTGGGAGGAGTAGACCCGAGCAGAAGCCGGTGTGCGATCCTCGGGCTGTGTCGGAGAGCGACTACACCGGGCCGGAGTGGCGCAAGGTCGCGCTGGTCATCATCGACCTCCACGCCGAGTTCATGGACGGTGGCGCACTCCCCGTCCCCGGCACCTCGGAGATCCTCGATCGGGTTGCGGACCTAGCAGCGGCGTTCCGCGCGGCCGGTCGACCGATCGTCCACGTGGTGCGCTTCTACGAGCCCGGAGGCAGCGACGTCGATCTACCGCGACGCGCCGAGGTCGAGGCCGGCGCCAGGATCGCGGCGCCAGGGTCGACCGGCTCCCAGATCCCGGACGCGGTCCTGCCCAGGCCGACGCTGCTCGCAGCGGACACCCTGCTCGCCGGGGAACCGCAGCACCTGAGCGACAACGAGATGGTCCTGTTCAAGCCGAGATGGAGCGCCTTTCACCGTACTCGGCTCGAACCGTGGCTGCGCGAGCGCGGCATCACCACGGTCGTCGTCGCGGGCTGCAACCTGCCCAACTGCCCGCGGGCGACGTTGTTCGACGCCAGCGAGCGGGACTTCCGCACCGTGGTCGTCACCGACGCCGTCTCGCAGGCCAGCGACGAGCGCCTGGCCGACCTTCAACGGATCGGTGTCAGCCTGTGGATCACCGAGAGGTTGGTGGACCAGCTTCACCCGTGAGTCTGGCCCCGAGACTCAGTTCGGGGTGACGCAGAGCCCGACCAGGGTGAAGCTGTTGGTCGTCGCGCCAAGATTGCGGACTCGGACCCCCGCCTTCTGCGGCAGGCCGAACGCCGCACCCGACGTCGTGCTGTAGACGTACTTGGCGGTGCCGATCAGGTTGTCGTGGTTGGCGGCGTCCGAGAACGCCCAGTCGAGCAGCACCTTGTTGAAGCCGCAGTCGACCCAGAAGGTGTCCGCTGCAGTCCCGATGACGGACCCGTTGGTCGTCACCTTCGACAGGCCCAGCATCCCCGCCGGCCCCTGCGGGCCTTGCGGTCCCTGTGCGCCGGTCGATCCGGTGGCACCCGTCGCACCGGTGTCGCCCTTGGGGCCGGCGTCACCCTTGGGGCCTACCGGACCCTGGGCGCCCTGCAGGTCGGCGCGGGCCTTCGCCGAGAGATCGGCGGTGCCGAGGCTGCCGTCCTTGACGTGCTTGCTGACGATCGCGTTCTTGGCGATCTGCTTGCCGGTGATCTTGCCCGCTGCGAACGCGGTGCCCGAGCACGCGACCACGAGTGCCAGGCAGGCGACGACGAACGAGGGGGTGATGCGCACCTTCATAAGGGCCCTTTCGAGTGGGGACAGGCCCTCGCATCATCGGCACCGCCGTACCTCTATCGCGTCAGGGTGTCACCCTGATGTTTGAGCACGACGGGTGCCCTCGCGAGTTAGTACGGTCCCGATTGGCTGGATTTCCGGCCTCAAACCAGCCAATCGGGACCGTACTAACTGCGGTTGGGCTAGTGCGAGAGCTCCCGCTCGGGGGAGCCGAGGCCGGGATAACCGGCGTAGGCCGAGAGGGCGGGCTGGCCGCCGAGGTGTGCGTAGAGCACCCGAGAGCCGGGCGGAATCTCGCCGGAGCGGACTAGACCGATCAGGCCGGCCATCGACTTGCCCTCGTAGACCGGGTCGGTCAGCATCCCCTC
>JBDHZT010000022.1:0-40936 GCA_039811985.1 Nocardioidaceae bacterium
CCGGCAGCGCAGCCGCAAGCCGAGCACCGCTCTCCGGGTTGCTGCCATGTCGGCCAGCACCACTGCAGACCGGCAACCCGGACACCGGACCCGAGCCCGAGCGGACGCCTCCCGAGCGGCCGAGACTCGAGCGGCGGACGCAGGTCAGCTGCGGGCGATGGCGGCGGTGACGAGGTTGGCGCAGACCTCACCGAGGTCGGCGCCGGCGGCGGCGACGGAGAGGGGGACCAGCGAAGTCTCGGTGAAGCCGGGCGCCACGTTGACCTCCAAGAACCACACCGTGCCGTCGTCGCCGACGAGGAGGTCGGAGCGGGAGAGGTCGCGCAGCCCGAGGGACTCGTGCGCGGCGAGGGCGACCCGGGCGCACTCGGCGGTGAGCTCATCAGGGAGGGGGGCAGGGACCTCGAACTCGGTGGCGCCGGCGGTGTAGCGCGCGGTGTAGTCGTAGACACCGCCATCCGGCCGGATCGCCACCGCTGGCCAGGCCCGGGGGCCGGTGCCGTCGTCGAGGACGGGCACGGCGATCTCGGTGCCGACCACGAACCGCTCGAGCAGGGCGACGTCACCGTAGGCGAACGCGTTGACCATCGCCGCCGGCAGCTCCTCAGGACGGGAGACGACACCACAGCCGAGCGCGGAGCCGCTCTGGGCGGGCTTGACCATGAGTGGCAGGCCCAGCCGGGCGATCAGCGCCTCCATCACCGCCGCCGCGCCGAGCTCACGGAAGGTCTCGTGCGGCAGGCACACCGACGGTGGAGTGGCCAGACCGGCGCGGGTGACGATCGACTTGGCGGTCGGCTTGTCGAAGGCGGTCCGGCAGGCCGCGGGGACGGAGCCGACGTACGGCAGGTCCAGCAGCTCGAAGACCTCACGAAGCGCACCGTCCTCACCAGTCTCGCCGTGCAACATCGGCACCACGCAGGAGGGCCGCTCCTCGCGCAGGAAGGACATCAAGGTGGCGTCGACATCGCGCTCGACGACCTCCAGCCCGACGCCACGCAGGGCCTCGGCGACCCGGCGACCGGAGCGGAGCGAGACGTCCCGCTCGTGGGAGAGGCCGCCGGCGAGCACCAATACGGCCCCCGAAGGTGCACTGTCTTGTGCTGGTCGGCTCATCAGTCTCTCCTCGATCTGGGCAGGTCTGCTGACCCGCCCCTCAGGTCAGGTCGGTGGCGGGACCGTCGTACCGGCTGCGTGGGACCAGGCCCGCGCTGGGTGCCGTCGCACCGAAGGTTTCGCGCAGCTCGACCTCGGCCTGGAGGACGCCAGACAGCCGGGCCACCCCCTCCCGGATCCGCTCGGGTGTGGGATAGCAGAACGACAGCCGCACGAACCGGGAGCCGAAGCCATCGGAGTAGAACGCGGTGCCGGGCACGTAGGCGACTCGGGCAGTCACCGCGCGAGGCAACATCGCCTTGGCGTCGATCCCCTCGGGCAGCTGCAGCCAGACGTAGAAGCCTCCCGCGGGGACGTTCCAGGTGCAGGCCGCCGGCATCAGGTCGCCGAGAGCGGTCACCATCGCGTCGCGACGCTCGCGATACATCTCGCGGAAGGACTTGATCTGACCACGCCAGTCGTGGTCGGCGAGGTAGGCGGAGACCGCGAGCTGGGAGAAGGTCGGTGGGCACAGGGTCGCCGACTCCTGGGCCAACACCAGCTTCTCGCGGACGGCATGCGGTGCTAGCGCCCAGCCGACCCGGAATCCGGGGGCGAAGGTCTTCGAGAAGGAGCCGAGATAGATCACACCCTCGGGTTCGTCGGCTCGCATCGCGCGCATCGGCTCGGCATCGAAGCCGAGCAGCCCGTAGGGATTGTCCTCCAGCACCAAGACGTCTTCGGCGCGGCAGATGTCGAGGATCTCGGCTCGCCGCGCGGCAGACAGGGTGACGCCGGCCGGATTGTGGAAGTTCGGGATCGTGTAGAGGAACTTGATCCGTCGGCCCGCGGCTCGGGTGGCCGCGATCGCCTGGCGCAGTGCGTCGGGCACGAGGCCGTCGGCGTCCATCTCGGCGTGGACGACGTCGACCTGGTAGGCCTTGAAGACGCCGAGCGCGCCGACGTACGACGGTGCCTCGCAGATCACGACGTCCCCGGGATCGCAGAACACCCGGGTGACCAGGTCGACGGCCTGCTGCGACCCGACGGTCACCACCACGTCGTCAGGATGAGCATCGATGCCCTCCAGGCGCATCACCTCACAGATCTGCTCACGCAGCTGTGGGTCACCCTGACCGGAGCCGTACTGCAGCGCTACCGAGCCGCGTGAGGACATCACATCGGTGAGCGAATCGGCGACCACGTCGAGGGGCAGCCCGGAGATGTTGGGCATGCCGCCGGCCAACGAGACGACCTCGGGCCGGGAGGCGACGGCGAACAGGGCCCGGATCTCCGATGCGGTCATGCCGGCCGTGCGGGCGGCGTAGCGGTCGACGTAGGAGTCCAGGCGGGTGCTGCGGGCAGGGGAATGGTCCATGGATCAGCCGAGCCTGTCACTGTCAGCAGGTTCCACACGGTGGAGCAGGTGCACGAGGTCTAGCATGGACGATCGAGGCGCAGCCTGCACATCGGGGCACAAGTCGGAGGGAGGCAGATGGCCCGCAAGATCGTCCGACTGACCGTGGACCTGATGCCCGACCTCGCGGGCTCCTGCAGGGACTGCCTGTTCTGGGAGCTCGACCCGGTCCGCCGGATGCGGGTGCCCGCCGCAGATCGCGCCGAAGAGAAGGAGGCCTGGGTCAGCCAGGTGCTGCGCGACTGGGGCTCGTGTGGACGAGTGGCGCTGGTCGACGAGCGACCCGTCGGGCACGCGATCTATGCCCCGGCGGCCTACCTGCCCGGGGCGGCCGCGTTCCCGACGGCTCCGGTGTCGCCGGACGCGGTGCTGCTCTCGGTCGTGTACGTCGACCCGGCGCACCGTGGCGGCGGGATCGGCCGGATGCTGATCCAGGGCATGGCCCGCGACCTGATCAGGCGCAAGACGGTGACCGCGGTGGAGGCGTTCGGCGACTCCCGTGGGGCCCGAGGCTGCGTGATGCCGGCGGACTTCTTGGGCAGCGTCGGCTTCAAGACCCAACGCCCGCACAGCACCACTCCGCGGATGCGGATGGAGTTGCGCACCGCGCTGACCTGGCGTGACGAGGTCGAGCAGGCCCTGGAACGCCTGGTCGGCGTCGTGCGCCCCGTGCCCAAGCCGCGGCCGGACGTGCCGCTGGGTCGCGCTCACCGGTCGTCTCGCTGACCGGGGCAGCGCCTTCCCTAGACCTGCGCGCCTAGACCTGCGCGCCCAGGAAGTCCTTGAGCTCGCCGAGGATGGCGGCCTTGGGTCGGGCACCGACGATCGACTTGACCAGCTCACCACCGGAGTAGACGTTGATGGTGGGGATGCCAGTAACCATGTAGGTCGAGGGCGTCACCGGGTTCTCGTCGACGTTCATCTTGACGAAGCCCATCTTGTCACCGTGCTCGCTGGAGATCTCGTCCAAGATCGGCGAGACCTGGCGGCAAGGGCCGCACCACTCGGCCCAGAAGTCAACGAGGACCGGCTTGTCTGCCTTGAGTACGACGCTCTCGAAGTCGGCGTCGGTCACTTTGCCCATGGACACGGGTTGCTCCTTGGATGGCGTTTGGTCATGGTCGGCGGGATGCGTGAGTCCGCCCAAAGGGTCGGACTCGCGCGATCCGATCAACCAGTCAACACCAGCCCCCCGACGGTTTGTTCCGTCCCTCGCCGGGCAGACGCCCGAGATCCGGACGATCGCTGGATCGCCAGGCCGCCTGCACTCACCTGGCCCCGCAGAACCTCAAGCGGAGGCGCTGGTCGCAGCGGCGTGCTCGAGCTCGGCGACGTAGCGCTCGGCGTCCAGGGCGGCGGCGCAGCCGGTGCCGGCGGCGGTGACCGCCTGCCGGTAGTGGTGGTCGACCAGGTCGCCCGCGGCGAACACGCCGGGGAGGTTGGTGCGGGTGCTGGGGTGGTCCACCAGGACGTAGCCGTTCTCATCGAGGTCCACCTGACCACCGAGCAGCTCCGAACGCGGGTCGTGGCCGACCGCGATGAACAGGCCGGTGACCTCCAGGGGGCGCGTCTCGCCGGTGACGGTGTCGCGCAGGGTCACCGAGGAGAGCTTCGGCTCGCCGTGCAGCTCGACGACCTGGGCATTCCAGATGATCTCGAGCTTGGGGTCGTTGAACGCCCGCTCCTGCATGATCTTGGAGGCCCGCAGCTCGTCACGTCGGTGGATCAGATAGACCTTGGTGCCGAAGCGGGTCAAGAAGGTGGCCTCCTCGATCGCCGAGTCACCGCCGCCGACCACGGCGATCGCCTGGTCGCGGAAGAAGAAGCCGTCGCAGGTCGCGCACCAGGAGACGCCACGCCCGGACAGCTCCTCCTCGCGGGGCAGCCCGAGCTTGCGGTAGCCCGATCCGGTGGCCAGGATGACCGAGCGCGCGGTGTAGCTGCCGGTGGCGGTCTTGACGACCTTGAGGTCCCCGGTCAGGTCGACCTCGACCACGTCGTCGGGCACCAGCTCGGCACCGAACCGCTCCGCCTGGGCGCGCATCTCGTCCATCAAGGCCGGCCCCATGATGCCGTCCCGGAAGCCGGGGAAGTTCTCCACCTCGGTGGTGTTCATCAGCGCACCGCCGGCGGTGACGGATCCCTCGAAGACCAGCGGTTGCAGCGCAGCGCGCGCGGTGTAGAGCGCCGCGGTGTAGCCCGACGGTCCCGAGCCGATCACGATGACGTTGCGGATGTCGGACTGGTCGGCCATGCTGCGCTCACTTCTTCCGGGAGAGATACCCGCCGGGGTATCAGGACAGTACGTCGGTGCAACCGATCGTAGGTCCTCGGCATTCCCCGGTCGGTCACTGTCCGGTCACCGGGGCAGCGTGACACTCCGGGTGGGGCTGGTGGAACCGCACAAGAACAGGTCGACCCGTTGCTCGGTGCCGCTCGGCCGGCGGTAGACGAGCACGCCCGGCTCGTCGTCGTAGGTCACCCGGAGCGCTCGTCCCCGGCCCAGGTCGGGGTCGTCGGGGCAGCCGGCGATGGCGCGACGTCCGGCGCTGTCGGTGGCGGTCTGATCGCGTTGGGCGAGATAGGACTTCGGCGCCTTGGCCAGGGCCGCGACGTCTCGTCGGAAGTGTGTAGACCTCAGTGGGACTGCTACCAGACTGTCGGAGGCAGCCGGGGGTTCAGGCGCGGCGTCCTCCGCCTTCTTCGTGCGTTCGGCCTTGTTGGGAGAGCGTTCCAGACCGGAGTTGGAGTCGAGCGAGCCTCCGGCCGCGCTGTCAGCGGCGGACGATCCCCCGACGACATCCCCTAGGTGAAGCACTAGCGGGGTGACCACGCCGCCGACCACGAGTGCGGCGGCGCCGGCCAGAAGCGCGAAGCGCCGGTGGTGTCGGCGTCTGACCGCGTCGAGACTCACCGGTGGGCTGTGCTTGACGGTCTCGGCGGCCTCGGGTGCGGTGAGGGAGTCCTCCCGCCGCTCGTCGGAGAGGCCGCGTAGGACCTCGTCCATCCGCGCGGCGACGATCTCGGGCATGGGGTCGGTGTGCCGGGCCGAGGCGAGCAGTCGGCGCACCTGCTCCTCGGTCTCGGGGGACAGCTCGTCCTCGGTCATGGTGCACCCCCTCTCGTCGGCTCGGGTGGCGGACTGGGACCGCGGAGTGACGGCCCAGAAGGTGGGACGGTCGGGGCGACCGCGGGGTTCCCCGCGGTGTCGTCCGAGGGGGCGCCCGGCCTCAACATGCCGAGTCGGGTGGCCAGCCTGGTGCGGCCGCGCGAGCATCGCGACTTCACGGTGCCCTCCGCGCAGCCGAGCATCTGCGCCGCCTCCGCGACCGAGTGGCCCTCCATGTCGACGAGCACGAGGGCTATCCGTTGCTCGGCGGGCAGCTCGGCCAACGCGGCCAGCAACAGCTCACGTCGTTCGGCCGCCACGGCGGCGTTGGCGGGGTCGTGGTCGAGGTCGGCGGTGATCAGGGAGCCACGGGTGATCACCTCGTCCAGGTCGTCGGGCAGTGCCTGGGCCGCCCGCACTCGTGCGGCGCGCAGTCGGTCCAGACAGGCGTTGACCACGACCCG
The DNA here is from genome assembly GCA_039811985.1 of Nocardioidaceae bacterium. Classification (GTDB taxonomy): domain Bacteria; phylum Actinomycetota; class Actinomycetes; order Propionibacteriales; family Nocardioidaceae; genus Nocardioides. The sequence continues at coordinate 6,086 of JBDHZT010000022.1, forward strand.
GTGCAGCCAGGTGGTGACCGCGGCCTCGCCGCGATAAGAGCTCGCTCGGCGGTAGGCCGCGATCAGGCCGTCCTGGAGTCCGTCGGCCGCGTCCTCGGGGTTGCCCATCGTGCGCAACGCGACCGCCCACAAGCGGTCACGGTGTCGGGCGAAGAGGACGCCGAAGGCATCGGGGTCACCGTCGACATGAGCGGCCAGCAACGCGGCGTCCGAGGCCTCCTCGCTCGTCATGACCGCACCGTCACCTCGGCGACCTCGCCGCGGAAGCCGCCCTGAACGGCGGGCAGCGCGGTCAGCCATACCGTCAGGTAGCGACCAGCGGGCGCGTCGGTGAGGGTGAGCGTGGACTCTCGCCCGACGGTGTCGGTCGAGACAGGAGTCAGGTCGTCGATCGTCGTGGGCGCGGTGTCGGTGAGATAGAGACTCACAGCGGTGGGCTTGCCCACCATGCGTAGGGTGACGCTCTGCACGCTGCGGCTGCGGCCCAGATCGAGGACCAGGCCGACGCCGGTCTTCAAGCCACCGGGGCCGAGCTGTTGGCGGTAGGTCTCGGTCGTCCACGTGGTCGAGGGGTCGCGATCGACCGCGAAAGCGGCACGATCGGGGTTCTCACTCGGTGGATCCCCCTGCGGGTCGAAGTCCATCGCGCGGATGCCGGTGACGACCTTTGCCGACGTGCTGGTCGACGAGGAGGAACCCGACCCGTCTCGCTCGTTGCCCAACAGGCCGCGTCCGCGGGTCAGATTCACCGCCACCATCGCCACCAGGAACGCCAGTGCCACGGCAGCCACGATCAGCGCCAGCCGGAACCAGCGGCGTCCCGGCACCTGGTCGTCGGTCTCCTCGTCGAGGGACAGTGCCCCGCTGCTGGTGAGCGCGGCCGACCCGGTGGTGTCCCAGGGCCAGAACTCCCCGCTGCTGCGGGTCGCCCCGGCGCCGGTCGGCGTGGCTCCGAGCGTCGTGGTGGCGGCCGCTCCCGGCTGCCTCGGCCGCCGCACCGGCGTTCCGGCGGGCGGGTCGGGAGCGAACAGCGGCTTGACGGCAGGCTGCTCGAACGGTGGTGGAGGTGCGGGCGTCGTCGCTCGCGCGGAGACCCACCCCACGTCGCCGGACTCCTCGAAGACCGGCATGCCTGCCTCGGTCGGCTGCTCGGTGAGGGGGAGCCGCTCGGACGCGGCGGGAGCAGCGGTGCCTTCCGTGTCCGTGGTGAGGTCGCTGGTGGTGTCGCCGCCAGGGTCGCTGACGGGCTCGGTGTCTGGGTCGGACGCGTCGGGAGCAGCGGCGATCGGCTCTGTCGGTGGCTCGGCCAGGTGGTCTCGGTCGGGCCAGGCGATCTCGTCGGGTAGGGGCGGGAGAGCGACCCCGAGTGCGGGTGGTGTCGCGGCTGGCGCCAGGTCGGACAGGTCGGTCGGTTCGCCGACGTAGGCACGCAGCAGGTCGGCGATGCCGCGGGCGGAGGTGAGGTCGTAGACGGCGCGGGCATGTGCGCCGATCTGAGGTGGGCAGAGGACCATGGCGCAGAGCTCGTCGAGCGGTCGCGGGATCCCGCCGCGGACGCGTCGTGGCCGAAGCACGTTGCCCGCCGCGCGTGGAGCCGAGGGGACCAGGGAGGCGGATGGGCCCGGCCAGCGGCCGGTCAGGGCGGCGTACAGACAGCCGACGAGGTCGTGCACATCGGTGGCTTGGTGCACCGTCGGCATCCCATTGAGCGCCGCATCCACCGCGAGCCCGATGATGCGCACCTCGCCGTGGTGGTCGATGAGCACGTTCTCGGGCACCAGTCGGTTGTGGGTGACGCCGACATCGTGGGCCGCCGACAATGCTGCCGCCGTCTCGCCGATCAGCCAGGCCGCGTGTGCGGGGTCGAGCGGACCGTCGCTGGCCAACACGATGTCGAGGGACCGGCCTTGACCCCACTCGTTGACGACGAAGCACTCGGTGCCGGTGCCATCGGCATCGAGGACCCGCAGGAAGCGTCGATCACGCACTCGCGCTGACCGGCGCGCCGCCTCCAGCAACAACGGTGCCCGTTCGTCCGCGGCCGCGATCACGTGCACAGCGACCGGGCGGGCCAGCACCAGGTCATAGGCACGCCAGAATCGGGCGCCCCTGCTCTCACTGAGCAGGTCGTCGAGTCGGTAGCGCCCGGCGAGGATGTCCCCGGGCCGGTTCGACGTGGGCACGTCCCCCCTTGGCTCCCGCTGCGAACTTGTCGTTCGGCCCATCGTAGAGGGCCGAACGCCTCATTGAGCGCGTCGCAACAGCCGTCCGCCCAGCATGTCCCAGATGGCGCGCACCTCGGTCAGACCGAAGAGTCGGGCCAGACCCAGATAGATCGCGACGCCGAGGGTGCTCACGCCAGCCAAGATGGCGGTGGAGATCACCCAGGACGGATGCGCGCCCAGCCAGACGTGCACCAGCCGGGAGACGACGTACGCCGTCGCGGCCGTCAGCGCGACCGCCAACGCCAAGCGGACGGCGTACCGCACCAGCTGCGCATCTCCGAGCCGGCCGATCCTCTGGCCGAGGACCAGGAAGGAGACCAGGGCGCCCAGGGCGTACGCCGCGGCGTAGGCGCCGACCAGCATCGGCGCGGTGTCGACCGGATCCACGCGGGGGACCGCGACGACGGCAACGACGATGTTGGTGGCAGCCACCACGCACTGGATCCAGAAGACGGTTCGGGTCAGCTCGATGGCGTAGAAGCCGCGCAGCATCAGGTAGTGCACGGTGAAGAAGAACAGTCCGATGCCGAACAGGGAGAGTGTCGGCACGTAGAGGGAGTAGCTCTCTCGAGTTGCCCCATGCCCGAGCAGCAGGTTGGCCAGGTCGGGCGCGATGATCGGCATCAGCGCCACGAACGGGACGATCACCGCGAGCACCGACCGCAGCGCGCCGATCAGGGTGCGGCCCATCGCCGACAGATCCTGGTCAGCGGCGTGCGCGGAGAGCCGGGGCAAGATCGCGGTCGCCAGCGAGACGGTGACCACCGAGTGCGGGACCATCACGATCAGGAACGCCGTGGAGTAGACCGTGTAGCCGGTCGCCTGCGTCGCCGGCGAACAGGTGCCGAGAGCGGCCTGGGCGGTGCCGCTGCCTGCCAGCCGCGCCACCACGGTGTAGGCCAGTTGGTTGACCACCACGAACAGCACCGTCCACATGCCGAGCCGCAGGGTGTGCCCGAGACCGGCGTCGCGGAAGTCGAAGCGGGGGTGGAAGCGGAAGCCCGCGGCCCGCAAGAAGGGCAACAGGATCAAGAACTGCACCGCGATGCCGAGGGTCGAGCCGAGACCCAGCAGGAGCTCCTGGCTCGAGGTGAAAGGGCCACACAGGTCGGCTGGCTGGCCGTGGACCACCAGGTAGGCGGCGAGCACCGCGACCGAGATGAAGTTGTTGGCGATCGGTGCCCACATCATCGGCCCGAAGCGGCCGCGCGCGTTGAGAATCTGCCCGACCAGCACGAACATCCCGTAGAAGAACACCTGCGGGAGGCAGTAGCGCGCGAAGGCGATCACCGACTCCCGCTGCGCGGGTAGGGAGTCCCAGGCACTGCCCAGGAACGGGGCCATCACCCAGGGTGCGGCGACGACCAGCAGGATCGTCACCACGCCGAGGAAGAGGACGGCGAGCGTCAGCACTCGGTTGGTGTAGGCGTCTCCGCCGTCCTCGTCGTGCTTCATCGCCCGCACCAGTTGGGGGACCAGCACGGCGTTGAAGATCCCGCCCGCCAGCAGGATGTAGAGCATGTTGGGGATCGTGTTGGCCAGGTTGAAGATGTCCGCGTGCAGCAGCGGACCCAGCGCCCAAGCCAGCAGGCCCGCGCGCAAGAAGCCGGTCAGCCGCGAGACGACGGTGCCTGCGGCCATCACCGCCGAGGAGCGGAGGATGCCCTGCTGCTCGTCCTGATCGCTCACGAAGCAGCCGATCGTCGTTGCAGCGCACCACGGATCCGTCGGACGAGGCGCACGATGATCGCTCCGAAGAGGAGCGCCGCGCCGACCGCGAACACCACCCAGATCACGCTGCTGACCTGTGCCGCGCGCAGGGGGAACTGCGCCTGTCCGCCGAGGGGCTGACCGTCGGCATCCGTCACCAGCAAGGTGACGTCGTGCAGCCCGAGCACCCGGCTGCTCGCCGTGAGCTCGACCGTCGCCAGCTCACCAGGGGCGAGCTCGATGACTTCCGACGGCGTGATCGAGAGCTCGCCGTCCGACCGCCCCACCACCTGCACCCGAACCCGCTCGGTCATCCCGTTGGTGATGATCGCGCTGAACCGTCCGCTGTCGCTGGACAAGGTGACCGACGACGGCGCCTCCACCGTCACTCGACCCAGCCGCTGGAGGAGACGCTCACGGGCGAGAGCCGCGCGCACTCGGGCAGCTTCTGGGTCGCCGCGGGAGGCGTACGACGTGCTGGTCAGGGCCTGACGTCGTACCTCCTCGGCGATGGTGTGGTTGGTCGGCAGCACCGACTCCATCAGCTGACCGGCGTCGACGAGCGCCGACGCCGCACCGAAGTTGGATCCCGGCAGCTCCTCGTCGGCCCGTGCCTCGGGGTAGGCCAGTTCGTTGACCTCGACGGCGGCGGGCGTTCGGTTGGCGATCGCCCGCAGCCGGGTCAGGTGCAGCCAAGGCACGTCCAGGCCGGTGAAGAACTCGTCGGCGTCCACGGGCCCACCGGTGTCCCAGTTGCTGGGCAGGGTGACCACCAGCGGACCGTCGCCCGCAAGCAGTCGCAGGGCGGCATCGCTGAGGATGCGCTGGCGGACCTGGAGTGGCGTGGTCCGCTCGCCGGGCCGTGGTCCGCCGGTGCTGACCTCTTGGTCGCTGGCGAGGGCGGTCCGTCCGTCCGCCTCGATCACGGTCGGCTTCTGGTCACCCGGCACCATCTGATCGCCGAGCAGCACCGTCGTTCGGGTCGGCAGCTGGCTCAGCGCGTCAGGGTCGAGGTAGCCGTCAGGCGGTGCCACCACCGGCGATGCATGGAGGCCGAGACCGACGATCGAGTGGCCGGAGCTGGCGCGGGCCTGCTGGTAGGTCGCGATCGACCAACGCGCCGCAGCCGAGACGTCGACATCACCGTAGGGGAGTGCGAGGAGCTGGTCATCGGAGAGTGCGCTGGTCGCCGCGCCGAGCCAGTCGGCCGCGGTCGCCGCCACCGGGTCGGTCGGGCGACCGCGATCCGCGTCCACCGCGGCGGCCGCCTGGAGGGGCTGGTCGAGGTCGTCCCCTCGGGTGCGGCCGAGCCACCGTGCGGGATTGCCTGCTGCGAGGCGCCGCACGGCATCGGTGACCGCTGGGTCGACCAGCCAGGTGAGTGGCTGGTCACCCGCCGCCTGGGCGAAGCCGACCAGGTCGGCCAGTCGTCCTCCGGGGGAGAGGTCGGCCCGCCAGCGGTCGAGCCCGGCCACCCGCCCGCTGGACCGATAGCGCACATCGTGTCGCAGCGACATCACCAGCGCGGTGTCCACCGACTTCTGCTGGTCGGTGATCAGTGGCACGAAGGTGCGCGCCTTGCCGTCGGCACCCGGCAACCGGCCGTCGTCGGTCTCGCCCAAGGCATGCACCCCGAGCCAGTAGACGCCCGGTGTCGAGTCGGCTCCGATGGGCAGCAGGCGACGCGGGATGGTGAGCGAGTAGGGCCTCTGCTCACCGGGCGCGAGGGTGTCGATGGAAGCAGAGCGCGCGGTGATGCGGTCGCCGATGTCGATGGTCGGGCTGCTCTCGGCAGCCTCCGCGAGCTCGGCTCGCGAGGTGATCGGCGTGGTCGAGGTCAGCCCGTAGACACGGATGACGCGATACTCCTGCGTCGAGGTGTTGGTGACGGTCCCGGAGATCGTCACCGGCCCGCTCGCGGGGAGCGTCGAGGGGCTCAGTGACGTGATCGTCACCGCCAGTGGTAGATCGTCGTCCTCGGCGGCCTCCGCCGGTGTCATCACGGCGAGCAAGGTCAGCAGCAGGGTTGTCATCGCGCCGAGCACACCGAGCATCTGCGCGCGACGGACCACGCCGCGACTCTATCCGTCACGGCTGTGGTCACTGTGACCGTGTGGGGACGGCGGCCAGGCGGGATTCGCCCCGTCGGTGGAACCTCATAGGGTGGGGGACCGTGTCCACCCCCTCCGTCGAACCGCTGAACATGCGTGAGGTCCAGCGCGCCGTCGGCGCGGAGCTGGACCGGATCGGTCCGGTCATCGACGAGCTGGGTGACCGGTTCGCCGCCGCTGGCGAGACGCTGGCCCTCGTGGGTGGACCGGTGCGCGACGCGATGCTCGGTCGCTCGCAGAACGACCTGGACTTCACCACCTCCGCTCGTCCCGACGTGACCGAGCGGCTCGTCGCCGGCTGGGCAGAGGCGACCTGGGACATGGGCCGTCGATTCGGCACTATCGGCTGTCGGAAGGGTCCGTGGCAGGTCGAGATCACGACCTACCGCTCCGAGTCCTACGACCCCACCTCCCGCAAGCCGGAGGTGGACTTCGGCGACTCGCTGACCGGCGACCTGGGACGGCGGGACTTCACCGTCAACGCGATGGCCGTGACCGTGCCGGAGCGGCGGTTCGAGGACCCCTTCGGCGGCATCGTCGACCTCGCCCACCGGCTGCTGCGCACCCCCGGACGTCCGGAGGACTCCTTCTCCGACGATCCGTTGCGGATGATGCGAGCTGCCCGGTTCGCTGCCCAGCTCGGCTTCACCGTCGCACCGGAGGTGGTCGAGGCGATGACCGGCATGGCCGACCGGATCGACATCGTCTCTGCCGAGCGGGTGCGCGACGAGCTGGTCAAGCTGGTCTGCGCGCCGTACCCCCGCAGAGGGCTGGCCTTGCTGGTGGAGACCGGCCTCGCCGACCGGGTGCTTCCGGAGCTGCCGGCGCTGCGGCTCGAGCGCGACGAGCACCACCGGCACAAGGATGTCTACGAGCACACGCTTACGGTGCTCGAGCAGACCATGGCCTTGGAGGAGCGCCTGCCCGCTGGCGGGCCGGACTTCGTGGCGCGATTCGCCGCCCTGATGCACGACATCGGCAAGCCACGGACCCGTCGTTTCCTCGACGACGGCACGGTCACCTTCCACCACCACGACGTGGTCGGCGCGAAGCTCACCCGCAAGCGGATGCGAGCGCTGCGCTTCTCTGGGGAGGAGACCGACGCGGTGGCCAAGCTGGTCGAGCTGCACCTGCGCTTCCACGGCTATGGCTCGGGGGAGTGGACCGACGCCGCCGTACGCCGCTACGTGCGCGACGCCGGCGACCAGGTGGAGCGCCTGCACATCCTCACTCGGGCCGACTCGACGACCCGCAACCGACGCAAGGCCGAGCGCCTGCAGCGCACCTATGACGACATCGAGGCCAGGATCGCCCGACTGTCGCAAGAGGAGGAGTTGGCCGCGATCCGTCCCGATCTCGACGGCAACCAGATCATGGAGATCTTGGGCATCGGCCCGGGCCGACAGGTCGGCCAGGCCTACCGCTACCTCCTGGAGCTACGGATGGACCGTGGCCCGATGTCACCCGAAGAGGCCACCGCCGCCCTCCTCGCCTGGGCGGCCGAGCAGGCCTGACGCCTCAGCGCAGCCGGTGTGCCGCGGTCTTCTTGCGTCTGCCGCGGTCTTGTGGTGGCAAAGTGCCTCGTATACCGGGCCCTCAGCCACCATAGGACCGCGGGAGTTGGGTGGGGGCCACCAGTTCGTCTCCCCGCGTCGCTGCATCGTCGGTCGTGACCCAAGACGACCGACAAACCCGGGAGCTAGCCCAGCCTCGAGCGGCGCACTCGGGGCTTAGCCTGGATCCACCGATCTCTCGCCTGCTGCGCGCCACCATCCGGGCGCGCCGACTGCGTTGTCGCACCTCGACGGGCCTCCGGCCCGCCTTCGGCACTCCGCCTTGTCGGCACACCCGTCTGATGACGCTCGCGACGGCGACGACCGGTGGATCCAGGCTGCGACCAGACTCAGCGGCGGCGGTGGACGCGGATGACGTTGTTGGCTCCGTGGACGCTGACCTTGGTCTTGCCCTTGGCGACCTTGACGTGGTTGTTGGCGCCGCGGACGACCAGGGTGGCTAGGCGGGTGTAGCGGGCAGTGTTGTTGGCACCCTTGACGGTCAGCTTCGCGCCCTTGTCGATCCGGACCAGGTTGTTGGCGCCCTTGACCCTCACGCGACCGGTGACCCGGTCGAGGGCCAGCCGATTGTTGGCGCCCTTCAGGGTGGCCTTGGTGACAGTCGTCGCGGTGATGTGGGCATGGGAGTTGCCGACCTTGATCTTGCCCACTGCTCCACTGGCGGTGACCTTGTCGTTGGCGCCCTTGATCACCAGGCTGGTCGCGCTGGTCAGCGTGACGGTGAGGTTGTCGCCCTTGAGGGTCACCGCGGTGCACGTGCCGACCAGCTCGTAGCTGGCCGTGCTATCGGTGATCACCACCGGACCGGAGCCGCAGTCGAGCGGCGTCGGCGCGGCCTGCGCGGGTGCGCCGACGAGCACGGCAGTGGTGGTGCCGCCGAGCAGCATCGTGGTGGCCAGCGCCATTCGGGCGCGACAGTAGTCGGTCATTGGAGATCCCCCGTCGAGTCGTTGTCGTCTCGACGACCACCCTGGCACAGCGGCTGGCCCGCTGAGTCAGGTGTCCACGCGCAACCTGGAGACCTACTCCTCGCCGCGGATGAACGCCTCCACCCGGGCGCGCCCCTCCTCGTCGGGGAGCTGCACCGGCGGCGACTTCATCAGGTACGACGACGCGGCGAGCACCGGGCCCCCGAGACCGCGGTCCTTGGCGATCTTCGCTGCCCGGATGGCGTCGATGATGATGCCGGCGGAGTTGGGGGAGTCCCACACCTCAAGCTTGTACTCCAAGTTGAGCGGGGCGTCACCGAAGGCACGACCCTCGAGCCGGACGTAGGCCCACTTGCGGTCGTCGAGCCACTGGACGTAGTCGGACGGGCCGATGTGGACGTTGCGGTCGTGCACCTTGCCGGCCAGCTCGCCCTGCAGGTTGGAGGTCACCGACTGGGTCTTGGAGACCTTCTTGGACTCCAGCCGCTCGCGCTCGAGCATGTTCTTGAAGTCCATGTTGCCGCCGACGTTGAGCTGGTAGGTGCGGTCCAGGGCGACACCGCGATCCTCGAACAGCTTGGCCATCACCCGGTGGGTGATGGTCGCGCCGACCTGGGACTTGATGTCGTCGCCGACGATCGGCAGCCCGGCGTCGGTGAACTTCTGCGCCCACTCGGGGTCGGAGGCGATGAAGACGGGAAGGGCGTTGACGAAGGCGCAGCCGGCGTCCAGCGCGCACTGAGCGTAGAACTTGTCGGCGTCCTCCGAGCCGACCGGCAGGTAGGACACCACCACGTCGACCTCGGCCTCACGCAGTGCGGCAACTACGTCGACCGGCTCCGCAGCGGACTCCTCGATGGTCATCCGGTAGTACTTGCCCAGCCCGTCGAGGGTGTGGCCGCGCTGCACCTCCACGCCGAGCGTGGGCACCTCGCAGATCTTGATGGTGTTGTTCTCCGAGGCGTTGATCGCCTCGGAGAGGTCCTTGCCGACCTTCATGTCATCGACGTCGAACGCCGCGACGAACGAGACGTCGCGGACGTGGTACTCGCCGAACTTCACGTGCATGAGTCCGGGGACGGTCGCCGTCGGGTCGGCGTCCTTGTAGTACTCCACGCCCTGGATGAGAGAGGTGGCGCAGTTGCCCACCCCGACGATTGCTACTCGGATCGAACCCATCGGGCTCCCCTTCTCTTGTCGCATTCTCGGCTCGTTCGGTCTGTTGTGTTTCAAGCTCTTGGTGACCGGCTCAGGCCGGCTCGGGATGTGAAGGCGGAGCCTCTGGCTCGCCGCGCTCGGCGTTGATCAGGTCCGAAAGCCAGCGGACCTCACGCTCCACCGACTCGACCCCATGGCGCTGCAGCTCGGCGGCGTAGCGATCCACTTCCTTCTGGGTCATGGTCAACTGACCCTGCACCCGGTCCAGTCGCTCCTGGAGCCGAGAGCGGCGCCCCTCGAGCACCCGCAGCCGGATCTCCATGTCGGTGCGGGAGAAGAAGGCGAACCGGATGTCGAAGTTGTCGTCCTCCCACGCGGTGGGGCCGACCTCCATCATCAGTCGCTCGAACTCGCGGTGGCCCGCCTCGGTCAGCGAGTAGACGATGCGCGGCCGCAGCGTCACCGGCGCCGGCGTGGTGTCGGCCTCCTGGATGAACTGGGTGCGCATCAGCTTCTTCAAGGTGGGGTAGAGCGTGCCGTAGGACAGCACCCGACCCCAGCCGAGCATCAGGTTGAGGCGCTTGCGCAGCTCGTAGCCGTGCATCGGAGCCTCGTGCAGCAGTCCGAGGACTGCCAACTCGATGGTCTCAGCGCGACGTGCCACATGACCTATCGTAGCGATATATCTGCCCGACGCGAATTCTCGATAGTGCGTGGCGACCTATCAGGCATCCATAAGCGTGTCGCGACTGAGAAGTCGCTGAGCATCGGAGGTTGGATTCGGTGGCCCGCCCGGTGGCGCCGTACCCTCGTCACGGTCGCCCGTGACCGATCCGGCCGCGACCGCACCGAAGACCGTATCCCCTGACCGAAAGCCGACTCGACGTGAGCAGCAAGCGCCGGGCTCCCGGACCCGCCGTGACCCGCAAGCCCCGCGGCGCGGCCGCGAAGCCGAGCTCCAAGGGCACCTCGAAGAGCGGCTCGAAGGCTGGCGGCTCCAGCGTCGGACGCCGCGTCCGCAAGGTCGTCAAGTGGCTGCTCATCTGCGGCCTGGTCGGCATGCTGGTGGCGGCCGGTTTTTTCGTCTACCTCTACCAGACCACCGACCTGCCCGACCCCAACAAGGACTTCCAGACCCAGACCACCCACGTCTACTACTCCGACGGCACCGAGATCGGCACGTTCGCGACCCAGAACCGCGACTCGATCCCGCTCAAGGAGATGCCCCAGACGCTTCAGGACGCGGTGGTGTCCGCCGAGGACCGCACCTTCTGGACCAACCGCGGCATCGACCCCAAGGGCATCCTCCGGGCGGCGTTCAACAACGCGTCCGGGGGCGCCACGCAGGGTGCGTCGACGATCACCCAGCAGTACGTGAAGATCCTCTACCTCACCTCCGAGCGCAGCTTCTCGCGCAAGCTCAAGGAGGCGATCCTCTCCTTGAAGCTGCAGCGTGAGATGAGCAAGGAGCACATCCTCGAGGACTACCTCAACACGATCTACTTCGGCCGGGGAGCGTACGGCGTCCAGGCGGCCGCGCAGGCCTTCTTCGACATCGACGCCAAGGACCTCAACCTTCGGCAGAGCGCCACGCTGGCTAGCGTGCTGAACAACCCGACCAGCCTCGACCCGAGGAACGGCAAGGCAGCCAAGCGAGAGCTCAAGGACCGATACCAGTACGTCCTCGACGGGATGGCCAGCATGGGCACCATCACCGAGCAGCAGGCGGATCGGGCGGCGCGGCGGCTGCCAGAGTTCCCAGAGATCCCGATCAGCAGCAGGCTTGGCGGCGAGAAGGGTCACATCCTGACGCTGGTGCGCAAACAGCTCAACGCCCTGGGCTACACCGACCAGGAGATCGACGGCGGCGGCCTGAAGATCACCACCACCCTCGACCCAGGCGTGATGGACGACATCAAGCAGGGTGTTGCCGCCCAGCGACCCGAGGGGTTCGGCGACAAGCAACTGCACATCGGCGTGGCCGCCGTCGAGCCCGGAACCGGTGCGTTGAAGGGCTTCTACGCCGGACAGGACTTCTTGGACTCCCAGATCAACTGGGCGGTCTCCGGCGGGATGATCGGCTCGACCATGAAGCCGGTCACCCTGGCCGCGGCGATCAAGCAGGGCTTCTCCATCAAGGACACCTTCGACGGGAACACGCCCTACGAGTTCCCCGACGGCCTCGAGGTCCGCAACGAGCAGGACACCAACTATGGCTCGGCGATCTCGGCGATCACGGCTCTGGAGGACTCGGTCAACACGGCGTTCGTGGACATGTCGGCGAGCATGAAGAACGGGCCCGAGGCGATCTACCAGATGGCCGAGAAGCTCGGCATCCCACCGAACGAGCCCGACGACGAGTTCCCCGGGATCCCCAACCACACCACGGACCTGTCGCCCGACGACACCTTGATCACGCTCGGTCGGGCGCGGATCAGCCCGATCAACATGGCCAACACCTATGCCACCTTGGCCGCCGGTGGCGAGCGCGCGCAGGTGCACCTCATCGAGAAGGTCACCGACGACACCAATGGCCACGACTACACGTTCAAGTCACCTGCCAAGAGGGTGCTCAGCGCCGACATCTCCGCCGACGTGACCTATGCGATGCAGCAGGTCGTCAAGGCCGGCACCGGCACCGCCGCCCTCCCGTTGGGCCGGCCCGTGGCCGGGAAGACCGGCACCGCGACGAACAGCAAGGACCAGGTCTCCTCGGCCTGGTTCGTGGGTGCCACTCCGCAGTTGGCGACGGCGGTGATGTATGTCCGCGGCGACGGTGACGACCAGCTCGACGGGTGGCTGCCGTCGTACTTCGGTGGCAGCTATCCCACCCGCACCTGGACCGCGATCATGACCGCGGCTCTCGCGGGTGAGCCGGTCTTGGAGTTCCCCGAGCCGGTGTACGTCGACGGCGACGCGCCGTCCGATGGCCACCAGCCCTATGTCCCACCGCCGACCCAGCAGAGCCACAAGCCGCGGCGATCCTCCTCGGCCCCGCCGCAGTCGTCGTCCGCTCCGCCGCAGACGTCCTCGGCTCCGCCCAGTTCCTCGGCTCCGCCCAGTTCCTCGCCGCCACCGAGTTCGTCGGCTCCGCCGAGCACCTCCGCGCCGCCCTCCGACGGTGGCGACGGTGGCGGCGGCTGATCAGATGACCGGAGGCACCCCTCCGGCGCGGGCCCACCCGACCCTGGACGACTCGGTCGTCGAGGCGCTCAGTGAGTCGGTGGGCGGCCCGTTCGGCGCTCGGGCCACGCGGCATCCCTGGTGGACGCCGCTGCGGGTGCTGCTCGCGATGGTCTCGGTGACCTTCGCACTGGCGATCGTGCAGAAGACGCCGTGCTACCCCGACGGGCACTTCGACGGCAAGGTGCAGTACTCCCACATGTGCTACTCCGACCTGCCGTATCTCTACACCGGCCGCGGCCTGGCCGAGCTGAACTGGCCCTACACCTCCGACGAGCAGGTCCGCGCCCGCTACTCGGTGATGGAGTATCCCGTGCTGATCTCCTACTGGGCGTACGGCGCCGCGTGGGCGACGCACTGGCTCTCAGGGTCACCAGATCTCGCTCCCCGCTACGCGATCGCGTCGGACGCCCTCGGTGCCGAGGCCGACATCAAGCGCGAACAGGCGGTCTTCGTGATCGTCAACGCGATCGGGTTCGCCCTGCTGGCACTGATCTCCACGGCGCTGCTGGCCGGTGTGAATCCTGGCCGACCGTGGGATGCCGCCGGCTTCGCGGTGGCGCCGGCGCTGGCCTTCACCGGCCTGGTCAACTGGGACCTGGTCGCCGTGGTCCTGGTCGCCGGTGCGCTCTGGGCCTGGGCGCGGGGCAGACCTCTGCTGACCGGGGTGCTGATCGGCCTGGGCACGGCCGCGAAGCTCTATCCCCTCTTCCTGCTCGGCGGCATCCTGATCATCTGCTGGCGGGAGCGACGCTGGCGGGCTCTGCTGGTGGCCGCTGCTGGCGCCCTGGTCGCCTGGGTGGTCGCCAATGCGCCGGCGTACCTCTCCGGCGCGGCCGAGTGGAAGGTCTTCTGGACCTTCAACGCCGACCGTGGCCCGGACCTCGGCTCGATCTGGTTGTTGGTCTCGCAGACCTTCGGGCTGACCATCACGCCGCACGTCGTGAACGCCGGCTCGTGGGCGTTCTTCGTGCTGTGGTGCGCCGGGGTGCTGGTGTTCGGCCTGGCCGCGCCGCAGACCCCTCGGCTGGCCCAGCTCGGCTTCATCGTGGTGGCCGGCTTCTTGCTGGTGAACAAGGTCTACTCGCCGCAGTACGTCCTCTGGCTGCTGCCGCTCGCCGTCCTGGCCCGACCCCGGTGGCGCGACCTGATCGTGTGGATGTCCGGTGAGCTGTTCTACTTCGCCGCGGTCTGGTGGTATCTCGGCGGCTTCCTGGAGCCTCCCGGCGGCGACCGGGTGGGCGTCTACTGGGTCGCGATCGCGGTTCGGCTGGCCGCTCAGCTCTACCTGGTCGGCGTCATCGCCCGTGACATCCGCCGCCCCTGGCACGATCCCGTCGAAGCGCCGGATCTCGTCGAGGCCGCAGACACTGGGGCGCCGGACGTCATGGTCTCCGGTCGCTCCGGCGACCAGGAGGTATGACGTCCCGCGAGGTCAGGTGACGAGGACGCGGTCGAAGGTGGTGGTGGTGAACCGGACCCGGACGTCGATCTCGTCGCCGATCTCGGGGACGCGGCAGCCGGTAGGCAAGAAGAGCATCGAGGCCTGCATGTGCGGGGGCTCGGCGAACAGGCGGGTCTTGCCGTCGATCAGGAAGGGCGAGCGGGCGAAGCCGGCCGCGTCGAGCCCACCTCGCGCGATCGCGGCCGCCCGAGCGCGCAGCGACTGCTCGCCGGTGGGGGCGATCAGGCCGATGCCGTGCGCGGTCCCGCCGGACACGACGATGAGGTGACCCGCCCGCGGCAGCATCCGCTGGCGGTAGCCGAAGGTGTCGCCGCGCTCGACCGGGTGCACGTCGAGCACCGTCGCCGTGGGCCGGAGCGCCTCACGATCACCCAGCCAGAGGGTGGTGCCGATCCGGGGTCGGAAGGTGAAATCGGGGTAGGCCGCTCGCAGCCGGTCGAGCTCGGTTGCGGTGAGGTGGCTGACCCAGACCGTGGTGGTCGGCAGACCCGCGGCCACGATGTCGGTGAGCAGTCGGAGCATCTCCGCCTCGTGGGCGCCCTGGGCCAGCGGGAGATGCAACGCCACCCCCTCGAGTCGACCCTGGCGTCGCCCGCCGCCGGCGAGTCGGCGGCCGAGGCTGCGCAGGTCCGCGGCAGAGAGACCGTGGCGGCGCATCGAGGTGGTCAGCTCCAAGACGTATCTCGTCGGCCGATCGCGCTCGAGGAGGTCACCGAGATCGACCACCCGGCTCACGGTGTGGATCAGCCTCTCGTCGAGTGCTGGGTCCAGCTCTGGCCGGGGACCGACACAGCGCCATGGGGTAAGCACCAGCAGGTCGCCGTCGAACCGTGACTCGACCATGCCCAGCTCGTCATAGGTGCCGACCGCCAGCGTGTCGACCCCTAGCCATTGGGCCCGCCGCGCCAGCCGACCGCTGCCGAAGCCGTAGCCGTTGCCCTTCGCGACCGGGACGATGCCCGGATGCCGAGTGGCGACGGACTGCAGGTGGCGCCGCCAGCGCTCGCCGTCCACGGTGAGAGTCAGACTCACGGCTTACCTCCGCCGCTTGAGGTAGAGCTCGAAGCCGCGGTAGAGCAGCTTGTTGAGGGGTAGGTCCCACTCGCCGGGATACTCGACGGCCTCGCCACCGGTGCCGACCTTGAACTGGATCAGTCCGACATGCGGGTCGTCGGCATCCAGGGTGTCGGTGATGCCGCGCAGGTCGTAGACCCTCGCACCCGCGGCGAGGGCGGCCCGGATCATCGCCCACTGGACTGCGTTGGAGCCGCGGACCTCCCGCTTGTCGGTCGAGGAGGCGCCGTAGGAGTACCACGCGTGGCCGCCGACCCGGATCGCGATGGTCGCCGCGACGAGGTCGCCCTCGTGCCGGGCCAGGAACACGGTGATCCGGTCCGGCTCCTCGGCCGAGAGGGCGTCGTACATCGTCTCGAAGTAGCCCAGCGGTCGCGGCGTGAAGTGGTCGCGTTCAGCGGTGTGCAGATAGAGCCGGTGGAACTCCGCGAGGTCGGCGCGGTCGCCGACCGTGACTTCGACGCCGACCTTCTCAGCCTTGCGGATGTTGCGCCGCCAGAGCTGGTTCATTCCGGCCAGGACGTGTTCCTCGGTGCGCGGCTCGCCCTGGTCGTCGACCAGAGGGATCCAGAAGTTGTACTGCGGCTGCCCAGCGGCGAAGCCACCCTCGGCGAGCTGGGGGCGCCACCCGAGCTCGGTCAGCTGGGAGACGACGCCGGCACCCTCGCGTGAGCGCGTCAGGGGAGGGACGTCGGTGAGGCGGTGTACGTCGGGCGAGGCAATGCCCTCTTTGACCTGGGCCGCGCTCCAGCGTCGGGTCACCACAGCCGGGCCGATCCGGACGCCGAACGCGCCGCGTGCGCGCAGGTGCTCGGCCATCGGGTCCAGCCAACTGGCCAACCCCTCCTCGCCCCACGGGATCAGCGGGCCCTCGGGCAGATAGGCCAGATAGCGCTTGAGGCGAGGGATCTGGCGGTAGAGCACCAACCCCACTCCGAGCGGCTCCTCGGCGTTCGCGGCGAACCAGCCGATCGACGCAGGTCGCCACTCCGTCTTCACCTGACCCCAGGCCGGGGTCTGCAAGAAGCTGGCCGATCCGTTGCCGGCGGCCCCATCGCTGCGCAAGAAGGCCAGGTGCTCGGCAGCCGAGATCGGCCGGACGGTCAGGCTCACATCGCCTGAGGCTACCGTCCTGACACCGTCGCGCTCGCGGCCGCCGTGGGGATGGATGGTGGTGCGTGCGGACCCCGCCCGGCGCTGCTCCCCCACAAAAGCTCGCTGGGAATGGGGGATCCGACCGGTCCCCCGCACCGGTCGGATCCCGCCCGGGGTCAGTGCCGGTGTTCCGGCCCCGCACGACCCACTTGCCACCCAGGTGCAGGCATCGGCGCTCCTGATACATCACTCGAGGAGAAATCTTCGACGTGGTCCCCAGTCGGTGACGCCCGGCGGGAAAGGGTCGCGGAGCCGGGCTGGTTCCGGCACAGTGGAGTCCAGCACCGGCACCTGTCGACCGTCCGTCATGTATCAGGAAGGACCCCGGCGGCTCCTCCACCCCGTGACGACCTCGACAGCCCCTACTGCGGTGCGGGAGAGCCTCGTGGGACAAGCAGGATCGCGGGACCGATCCGGCCAGGTGTGGTCGGACGCGTCGTCGTGCTTCGTGCGCTGGCTGGACGGTGACACCGACGGGCTCGACGAGCTGGTCCGGGTGATGACCCCCGTGCTGTGGCATGTGGTGCGTGCCTACCGCCTCCCCGCGGAGTCGACTGAGGACGTGATCCAGTCGACCTGGCTGGCACTCGTGCGTCGTCGCGACAACATCGAGGACGCGCGAGCCGTGGGCGGCTGGTTGACCATGACGGCTCGTCGGGAGGCCTGGCGGGTGGCCCAGAAGGATGGCCGGGCCGTGCCGGTCGAGGTCACCGAGTTCGAGGTCACGCTCCCGGCACAGCGCCCCGCCGAGGCCGACGCCGTCGAGCACGACGAAGCTGATCGGCTGTGGCTCGCGGTCGCCACCCTCAACGAGCGCTGCCAGCGGTTGCTGCGCATCGTCGCCTTCGAGCACCGGCCCGACTACAAGGCCGTCGCCGAAACCCTCAACATGCCCATCGGCAGCATCGGTCCCACCCGGAGCCGCTGTCTGGCCAAGTTGCGCGCCGCCCTCGGGGACGCCGCCGAACAGGAGATGACGTCATGACCCGCGACGAGATCTTCGACCACCTCGAACAGCTGTGGACCGAGCGCGACCCGGTGCCGGAAGGCCTGGTGGACCGGATGCTCGCCCTGGTCACCGCCGAGCGGACGCTGGCCGAGACCGACTTGGACTACGAGTTGATGCTCCTAGTCGAGCGATCAGCCGAGCTGACCGGGACGCGCGGCAGCACGGCGTACACCTTGCGCTTCGGCGGCGACAACCTCGACCTCCTCGTCCGCGCGGGCAGCGCCAACGGCGGCCCCACGACCCGACTCGACGGCTGGGTCGTCCCGCCCGCGACGATCACCGTGCGAGCCACGCGGATCGACAGCCCCGGTGAGGCCGCCGCTGAGCAGAGCTGGGAGACCGAGGTCGACGGCCGCGGTCGGTTCGAGTTCACCGACCTGCCAACTGGCCTCTACCGCCTCTGGCTCACCCCCGCCGACGCCGAGGCCAAGCCGTTCGGCACGCCTGCGTTCGAAATCTGACCCCGACAGAGCAAGGTAGGACATGGCCCAGAACCCCAAGCAACCACCGGCCAACCGAGAGCGGGACACCAGACTCTGGCGTGATCCGACGCCGCCTCCGCAGCGCGCGCTCGACGAGTACGACGGCCGCGTGCTCGACCCGTCTACCGCGATGGCGCTGCCAGGCATCACGCCGTACGCGACCGTCTATGTGGGACCGCGACTGCTGATCTCCACGCTCGTCGACGTGCCTTTCCTGCTCGGCCGGTTGCGCGAGGTGGCGGCCGGCCTCGGGTGGAGCGTCAGTCTGGATGCCGGTGTGCGAGAGCCCGGCGCCGGGCGACGCCGCCGGGGTCGGATGCCGCGGGCGTGGTCCAAGCCGGGCGAGGACATCGGCGTCGTGGGTGTCAATCTCTCGGTCACCGAAGGCAACGGCAAAGCCGTGCAGGCGCCCGACGGCTGGATCTTGCTTCAGCAAGCCAGGGCGACCTTCGGCAACCCGATGCGTGGCGTCGGTCTCGACCACATCGTGTTCCTCCGGCCCGGCATGTGGGGGCCGAACCCGGGAATGTGGGGGCCGAACCCTGGGATGTGGGGACCCAACCCCATCGACAACGCGATCCTCAGCTACATGCTGCCTGGCTCCGGAGGCCGGCAGCCGGTTGCCTACGTCGGTCCCCGCCCGCATCGCCATCCCGACAAGAGGATCAAGGGCAGGCGCCCGGTGGTGGGTGTCCTGGACACGGGCTGCGGTGACCACCCCTGGCTCGAGGACGCCGTTCAGACCGATGTCGCGCTGGACGGAAGGCCCATCGGCTACACATTGAAGAAGACCAACCCGGAGATTCATCCGGACCAGGTGGGTCCACTCGATGGTGGGATCGACTCCTACTCGGGCCACGGAACCTTCATCTGCGGACTCGTGCACCAGATGTGCCCGGACGCGGACATCTACGCCTGGCGTGTGGTGAACTCCGCCGGTCCGGTCCGTGAGTCCGACCTGATCAAGGCATTGCGCGACATCCTTGCGCTTGTGGAGGCCTACCGAGAGGACCCTCGTCGCGGCCGACCGATCGACGTGCTCAGTCTGTCCTTGGGCTACTACCACGAGACACCGGAGGACGAGCTGATCGACCCGACGGTGTGGGAGATCATGCGTCGGTTCGGCGCCGCAGGGACGGTCGTGGTCTGCTCAGCCGGCAATGACGCCACCGCGCGACCGATGTTCCCCGCGGCATTCACCCCATGGCGCGACGGCAACGGACCGATTCCGCCGGATCCCACTGCGCTGCCGGTCGTGTCGGTCGGCGCGCTGAACCCCAGTGGCGAGACCGATGCACTGTTCTCCAACGCAGGGCACTGGGTCCGAGTGCACGACTACGGGGCCGCCGTAGTGAGCACGCTGCCACCGAACTTCGAAGGCGGTGCGCTGCCAGCCTCGCGCACCCGGGCCTTCAAGCGCGTGCGCGAATCGATCGACCCGGACAACTTCAAGGGCGGCTTCGGGGTCTGGAGCGGCACCTCCTTCGCAGCACCTCTCTTCGCCGGACGGCTCGCCCAAGAGATCGGGAACCGCCTCATGCGCAACTCGAACGACAACGTCGCGAGCGCCAAACGGCGAGCTTGGGCGTCGCTAGTGGAGCTCAGTGACCTCCGACCGCAAGAATTGCGGAGTGCTAAGCGCTCGTGAGCTGTACGACCGAGGCGTCGCCGCTAGTAGCAGTGGGCGGCTGGGTGCCGCGCGCCGCTACCTGAACCGTGCGGCCGAGGCCAGCGCCGATGCCGATCTGTCGGCCCTGGTGGAGATCAGCACGGCCTACCTCGACTCCGAGACGGGGGACCTGCCCGGCGCACTGACGCGGCTCGACGATGTGCTCACCCGGCCTGGACTGGATGTGCGAACGCTGGGCATCGCCCGCAGTCAGCGTGGTCTGCTGCACGCCCGCGCCGGCAGCTCCGAGAGTGCGTTGCGTGACTTCACCGACGCACTCGGTGTCATCGGCGACGATGCGGTGTTGGCTGGTCGTGCCTATCTCAACCGCGGCAACCTGCACATGCAGAACGGTGACCTGGCCGGCGCCCGTGCCGACTTCGAGGCGGTCCTCGGCTGCCTGGAGTCCCCTGAGCTGGACGCCAACTACGACAAGGCGAAGTTCAATCTCGGCTATGCCGACCAGCTCGCCGGTGATCTGGTCTCGGCCATGCGGAGGATCGACGACGTGGAGCCGCGGCTCGCCGCGCTTGGCCCGCTCTACCAGGCGACGATCTCCGGGACTCGCGGGGAGATCCTGATCCAGGCCGGTCTGCTTGCCCAAGGAGAGAAGCAGCTCGCCAGTGCCGCGCAGACTTACGGCCGCCAGCGGCTTCCGCTGTTCCAGGGAGAGGCTGAGGTGATCCGGGCGCGTGCCCTGCTGGCCGATGATCCGCAGGCGGCTCGGACGATCGCCAGGCAAGCGGCACGTCGATTCCGACGTCACGGGAGTGAGGTGTGGGCCCTGCGGGCCGACGCCATCGCCACCATGGCAGCGGTGCGAGCGGGCTCCCGGTCACTGCGGCTGGTCGAGGAGATCGACGCCCTCCTTCCGCGGCTGCATCGGGAGCGGTTGTTGGATGATGCCGCGTTCGTCCACCTGCACGCCGTCCGCGTGCTGATCCGCCGGGGCGACCTCGGTGACGCTGGTCGTCGGCTGCGGAGGGTCCGGACGTCGGCATCGGCCCCGATCGGACTGCGGCTGCTCCGGCTGGAGATCGCCGCCGACTTGGAGCGTGCCCGAGGGCGCCGGTCGCTTGCCTTCGGACGCCTCAGGCAGGGGTTGGAGTCCCTGCACGCCTGGCAGTCCTCCTTCGGGAGCCTAGATCTCCAGAGCGGAGTCGTCGGGCACGGCCGCCAGCTGGTGATCGACGGCCTTGCGCTGGCGGTCGCGGACGGGCAGCCGGAAGTCTTGTTCGAGTGGTCCGAGCGGGCTCGAGGACTGGCCAGTCGGGTGATCCCGGTCCGGGGTCCTGGTGACCCCGCCGTGACCCAGGAGCTCTCAGAGGTGCGCTGGCTCGCAGCACAGGCGCCAGCGGCGGACTCGCCGGCAGGCCGCCGACTGGCCGAGCTTCGTGACTCGATCCGCCAGCATGCGTGGTACGGCGATGGCTCGCGGGAGGTCGTGCACCCGGTGTCTTTGACCGGGGTGACCGAGGTGCTCGACGGGCGTGACGCGGGCTTGGTCGCCTACGTGACGACTCGTGAACGGATTGTGGCGCTAGTCGTCACGGCTGGACGCGCCCGCGTGGTCGACCTCGGGTCGCGAGACCGCGTGGACACGCTGCTGGGCGGACTGTTCCCCGATCTCGACATGGCTGGCTCCGAGGTTCCCGCGCCATTCGCAACCACGGTGCGCGGTGAGCTGGTCTCCAGGCTCGCCGACCTGGCCGACGTCTTGGTCGCTCCGGTGCTCGATGATGTCGGTGACCGGTCGTTGGTGCTCACCCCGTCGGGAGTGCTGGCCGGTGTGCCGTGGGGGCTGCTGCCCGGCTTCCATGGTCGCCCGGTGACGGTCGCGCAGTCCGCGACCTCCTGGTTGGCACGTTCCGTCGACCCGCTGCGGTTGGAGTCAGCCGGGTTCGTGGCAGGGCCGCGGGTCGAGCGGGCCGAGGCGGAGGTGGCGGCCGCCGCCGGGCTCTGGGCCGGCGCTTCGGTCCTCGGGGTCTCGGACGCCACGGCGGCGGCGGTCTCCGCCCTGGCTGCCGGAGTCGATGTGTTGCATGTGTCCGCCCATGGCCGGCACTCCGCGGAGAACCCGCTCTTCTCCGGCGTCGAGCTGATGGACGGGCCGTGGTTCGGCTATGACATCGACCAGCTGACTGCAGTGCCGCGCCTGGTGTTGCTGTCCGCCTGCGAGGTGGGCCGCTCGGAGGTTCGCTATGGCGAGGAGCTGGTCGGGATGACGGCGGCCTGGCAGCACGCCGGTGTCCGCTCCGTGGTCGCCTCGGCCGCCGCCGTGAACGACGGCGTCGCCCACGATGTCCTCCTCGGCGTGCACCGAGGGCTGCGCGCCGGCCTCGACCCGGCCGCCGCCCTCGCCGCCGCTCTCCCTGCCCCCACTCCCGACGCCCCGCCCGCGCCGTTCGTCTGCTTCGGCTGAGCCCACGAGCCGCGGTTCTGGCTGGCCGACCGGGCGGGTCGACCCGGCTACTGGTGCGTACGACACATATGCCGACCGTGGGCACCAGCGAAGAAAGGTGCGACCTCAGCCCGGCGGTGCGGTGCGCTCGGTCAGGCGCTCCGGGTGTCCAGGGAGCTGACCGGACAGGTCGGACCACACGGTGAAGCGTGGTCACGCCAGCCGCGGCGCACGAGCAGCGTCGCAATCCGGTCGGCGGTCCAACACGGGCGCTCGAAGACCTGCCCCCAGCCGAGCCGGACGGTGTCCTTGCCGTCGGCGGCAGTAGCCAGATCGCGGTCGAGATCGAGATCGCGTTGTCGGGCAGTGTCATGGAACAGCCGACCGTCGAGCTCAACGACCAGGCCGATGTCGTACTCCACATCTCGGAAACTGGGTCGTGCCAGCTCCGCGAAGACCTGGCGGTGCCCGATCGGCAGTCCGTGCGGTCGTTCGACCCGGTCGAGATAGCCGTGTTCAAGGACGGAGCAGGTGCCGTCGGCGATGTCTTGCAGGGTCGCCTTGAGCATGCTGCGATGCCGTGCTCGCCCCCGTTTCGCCAACGCCGCCAGCAGACGAGCGGGCGTGGTTCGCCGGGTCTGACACAGATCGGCGAGCACTGCGATCAGCTCGAACTGTGAGTCGGCTTCCATGGCCACATCCAGGCCAGCCTGTTCGGGGCGCAGGCGAGGTGGTGAGGCGGTCCACTGCACGCGGTCGAGGAAGTCGGCCGGACGGCTGATCAAGTAGCCAGGCTGTGGCTCCACATGACGAGGCTGTGGGACCGCCAGCTCGATCGGTCCGGAGTCGTCGTAGCGGCGCCAACTCGGCCCGACCAGCGCACGCAAGGCTGAGCGACCGGCCAGTGCTGCCGGTTCGTGGAACAGCACTCCCGCCCAGGCTCGCTGCAACCACGTGGGGTCGCCGGTGTGGTTGAGGTAAATGCCAGGAAGCAGTCGCACCCACTCCCGCCGACGCAGCATCCGCGCGACATCTCCCGACCCGCCACCCGCCGCTAGCAGTTGCCCACGAGAGATCACGCCGGCCTGGTCGGCCAATCGTCTGTTCACCGCTGTCATGTCCATGCATCCCAGGCTGACGCGTGGGACGGGATCGCGTCGGATCAGTCAGAGGTCCGGTGGACGAGCGTCCCGTGGGCGCAACCTGTGGACGTCTCGTGGGCTGATCGTGCCTCGCCAATCACAAACTGGTGCCCACGGTCGGCATATGCGCCGTACACACCAGTAGCCGTCTCACCGGGGATGCGCCCGCTCGCGCTAGAGCAACCCGCGCAGGGTGTCGGCGTCGGCGCGGTGCTCCTCTGCGCCGCCGGGTGTCTCCAAGATCACCGGAGCACCTGCGGCTGCGACCACTGCGGCCAAAGCCTGGGCACCGATCTTGCCCGCGCCCACGTTGGCGTGCCGGTCGGCTCCAGAGTCGAAGTCGTCACGAGAGTCGTTGCAATGGACCAGGTCGATTCGACCGGTGATCGCGAGCACGTCCGCCACCACGGTCTCGAGTGGGTTGCCGCCTGCATGGGCGTGGCAGGTGTCCAGGCAGAAGCCGACGCGGTCCGCCTGGTCGCAGGCCGCGATCGCCGCCCAGACCCCGGCGATCCGCTCCAGGTAGCGAGTCATGGCGTTGTCGCCGCCAGCGGTGTTCTCGATCAACACGGGGAGCTTGAGGTCCGTAGCATCGATGGCCTTGCGCCAGTTGTCGAAGCCGACCTCCGGATCGTCGGCCTTGTTGACGTGTCCGCCGTGCACGATCAACCCCTTCGCCCCGATCGCCGCGGCCGCGTCGACGTGCTTCTGCAGCAGCTTGCGCGAGGGAATCCGGATCCGGTTGTTGGTGGTGGCGACGTTGACGATGTACGGCGCATGAACATAGAGGTCGATCCCGGCCGACTCCGCGTCGGCACGGAGGCCGTCGGCACCACCGGCGTAGCGGATCTCGGGTCCCTTGTATCCCTGCGGATCACCGAGGAAGAACTGCACCGACGCCATGCCCCGGGCGCGGGCTTCGGCGATCGGGTCGGTTTGGTCGACGTGTGCTCCGACGGCGATCCCCTCGCTGCTGGCCACCGACTCCTCCTCGTCACCGCTCCCGGACTGTTCGCGTCATCGAGCGTAACCCCCGCGGTCGGCGGATGCTCAGGGCTACTGGTGTGTACGACACGCCTGGTGCGTCGTACACACCAGTAGCCATCCTCTCCACAGCCGGCCCCCGACGATTCGGCGTGCTCCGAGCGGCGCTGGTAGCCTGAGCCGTCGCCCGGTCGGCCTTGCCGTCAAGGTCAGGACCAGGTGACAAGCGGGCGGCTCAGGTCGCCCGCCACGCACAGCCCTCCTGTCACGGATCGCCCGTGGCCGCCGAGTCCAGAGGAGGTGGAGACTGCTTTGCGTGCCTACGAAATGATGGTCATCCTCGACCCGAATCTCGACGAGCGCACTGTTGCGCCCGCACTCGACAAGTACCTCGAGAACGTCATCCGCAAGGACGGCGGTTCGGTCGACAACGTCGACGTCTGGGGACGCCGTCGGATGGCCTACGAGATCGAGAAGAACGCCGAGGGGATCTACGCCGTGATCACCCTGCAGGCCGAGCCGGCGACGGTCAAGGAGCTCGACCGTCAACTGAGCCTGAACGAATCCGTGCTGCGCACCAAGGTGATCCGTCCCGCTGCTCACTGAGCGGCTGTGGACAGACATCGACGTCTTGTCGGTCGCGTCCGCAACGATGAGATCGACGCACTCACTTCCACCGAGGGAGGCCTGACATGGCAGGCGAAACAGTCATCACCGTGGTCGGCAACCTGGTCGACGATCCCGAGCTCCGCTTCACCCCCTCCGGGGCGGCGGTCGCCAACTTCCGGATCGCCTCGACCCCACGGACCTTCGACCGACAGACCAACGAGTGGAAGGACGGCGACGCGCTGTTCTTGTCCTGCTCGGTCTGGCGGCAGGCCGCGGAGAACGTCGCCGAGTCACTGCAGAAGGGCATGCGCGTCGTGGTGCAGGGGCGGTTGAAGTCCCGGCAATACGAAACCCGCGAGGGTGAGCGGCGCACCGTCTTCGAGATCGACGTCGACGAGGTCGGCCCCAGCTTGAAGTACGCCACCGCCAAGGTCACCCGCACCACCCGCTCCGGCGGTGGCGGCGGCTTCTCCGGCGGCGGTCAGGCACCGGCCGGGGACGACCCGTGGGCCAGCCCGGCTCCGCGAGGCGGCCAGCAAGGCGGCGGCCAGCAAGGTGGCGGCCAGCAAGGTGGCGGCCAGTCCGGCGGCGACCCGTGGGGCGCGCCCGGGGTCGGCTCGGAGGAGCCCCCGTTCTGATCGGCCACACCGACTTCCCGAGCCTCGACCACCTCAGATTCAGCTCTGTTCCAAGATCATCCATTCCGGCGCCGCCGATCACTCGGCGTCGGGCTTCTAGAAAGGGAGCACCACAATGGCCAAGCCAGTGATTCGCAAGCCGAAGAAGAAGGTTTGCCAGTTCTGCAAGGAGAAGGCGACCGGTGTCGACTACAAGGACACCGCGCTGCTCCGCAAGTTCATCTCCGACCGCGGCAAGATCCGCGCCCGTCGGGTGACCGGCAACTGCGTCCAGCACCAGCGCGACGTGGCGATCGCCGTCAAGAACGCGCGTGAGGTCGCCCTGCTGCCCTACACCTCGACCGGTCGCTGAGAGGAGACGAGACGATGAAGCTCATCTTGACTCAGGAGGTCGAGGGCCTCGGCTCCGCCGGCGATGTGGTGGAGGTCAAGGACGGCTACGGCCGCAACTACCTGGTCCCTCGTGGCCTGGCCACCCGCTGGACCCGCGGTGGTCAGAAGACCGTCGACTCGATCAAGGCCGCTCGCGCCGCCCGTGCGGTGCGCGGCCTCGACCACGCCGTCGAGATCAAGTCCAAGCTGGAGGGCGCGCCCATCAACGTGCAGGTGCGCGCCGGTCAGGGCGGTCGGCTGTTCGGCGCGGTGACGGTGACCGAGATCGCCGAGGCGCTCTCGACCGCCACCGGCGAGAGCCTGGACCGCCGCACGATCGCGGTCGCCAACCCGATCAAGGCTCTCGGCCCGCACGAGGTGTCGGTCAAGCTGCACGACGAGGTGTCGGCCAAGGTCGCCCTCAACGTCGTCCCCGCCTGATCCTTCGACGACAGGACGGCTGAGGTGGCACAGCCACGTGGTCGTCGCCCTGCCGGCAGTGGCACCAGGGCGGCGATCCTGGCTGCGGCGAAACGACGGTTCGCCGAGGTGGGTTATCCACGAACCACGCTGCGAGCGGTCGCCCAGGACGCGGGTGTCGACGTACGCCTGGTGACCCACTACTTCGGCTCCAAACAGGACCTGTTCGCCGAGTGCGTGGAGCTGCCCTTCGATCCGGAGCTGGCCTTCGAGGTCGTGCTCGGCCCCGGCATCGACGGGGTGGGTGAGCGACTGGCCCGCTTCGTGCTGCAGCGTGTGCTGACCCAGGAGACCGGTCGGCAGGCCGCCACCGGTCTGCTCCGGGCAGCGGCCTCGGAGGAAGAGGCGGCCGCCACGATCCGCCAGGTGTTGATGACCCGGGTGCTCGGCCCGCTGGCCGAGCGTCTCGGCGCGGACCAGCCGGAGCTGCGCGGCGCGCTGCTGGGCTCCCAGATCGCGGGCCTGGTGATGGCCCGACACGTGCTGAGCTTGCCCGTCCTCGCCGAGGCGGACGCCGAGCAGCTGGTGGCGGCGATCGGGCCGGTCCTGCAGCACTATCTGACCGATCCGCTCCCCGCCGGGTGACAGCTCAGCCGACGCCGAGCACCAGCCAGCGATCGCCGCGCTCGCGATGCAGGAGTACGACGCCGCGCGCGCCCATGAAGACCGCGGAGAAGCTCACCCAGACCCAGAGCAACCCGTGGCTGGTCACCAGCGTGGCGGCAACCAGCACGACGGGCGCATAGACCAGCAGCACGACCAGGCCGGCCCAGGCCAGATAGCTCCCGTCGCCCGCGCCGATCAGCACGCCGTCGAGGACGAAGACGATCCCGGCCACGGGCTGACCGAGCGCGGCGACCAGGAGGACCGGCACCAGCAGCCGACGCACCTCCGGATCGCTGGTGAAGAAGCCGCCGAGCACCGGCGAGATCGCCGCCAGGGCGAGCCCCGTGACGACGCCACTGGCGGCGCCCCACTGGATCATCCGCGCGGTGACGGCCCGCGCGGTCGCGGGATCGGCCGCACCGAGGTAGCGACCGGTCAACGCCTGCGCGGCGATCGCGATCGCATCCAGGACGAACGCCAAGAAGCCCCAGACCGTGAACGCCAGCTGATGGGCCGCCAGGGACGCATCATCACCGGACGTCGAGACGACGACGGCATAGGTGGTCACCAGCAACGCCGCACGCAAGGTGAGCGTCCTGATCACCAGCGCGACGGCGGCATGGGCCGCAGAGCGGACCCCGCGCAGATCGGGACGCAGCGGTGCGCCCGCCCGTCTGGCTCCGCGCACGACCACGGTCAGCAGCGCCGCGGCAGACAGGGTCTGGGCGAGCACCGACCCCACCGCGGACCCGGCTATCCCCCAGGCCGGCAGCGGCCCGACGCCGTACACGAGCAGCAGGTTGAGCACCACGTTCAGCACGTTGCCGACCACGGCGACCACCAGCGGGGTGCGGGTGTCCTGCAGTCCGCGCAGCACACCGGTGGCGGCGAGCATCAGCAGCAGGGGGGTGGTGCCGAGGAAGGCGAGCCGGAGGTACGTCGCGGCGAAGTCGGTCACCTGCGCCGAGGCGCCGAACGCCTCGACCAGTGGCCGAGTCAGTACGACGCCCGCGGCGGTGGCGAGGGCACCGATCAGGACCGCCAGCCACAGCCCGTCGATGCCCTGGGCGAGTGCCCCGCGGTGGTCGCCGGCGCCGACTCGCCGCGCTACCGACGCAGTGGTCCCATAGGCGAGGAAGACACAGAGCCCCACTACGGTCTGCAGCACCGCGGCGGCGATGCCCAGGCCAGCCAGTTGAGGCGTCCCGAGGTGGCCGACGATCGCCGCATCGGCGACGAGGAAGAGCGGTTCGGCGACCAGTGCGAGAAAGGCCGGCCAGGCCAGCCGAAGGATCTCCCGGTCATGGCGGGAGGCATCGATCCGTGCCTGCCTCACCATGGGGGTGAGCGTAGCTGCCCGAGACGCGTCGTCAGGTGTCGTCCGCAGCCGGTGGCAGCGCCGCCCAGACCCCCCGTTGCATCACCCGGGTGAGGTGGCAGGAGAGGTCGAGGACGACGAGGTCAGCGGCAGCGCCGGGCGTTAGCCCGGCGGGGGGCAGTCCGAGTGCTCGGGCCGGCCCTACCGACGTCTGGTGGGCAGCGGCCTGGAGTGCGGCGTCGCGCTCGAGCCCACTCTGGGTGAACGCGAACCGGAAGAGCTGGTCCATGGTGGCAGTGCTGCCGGCGATGGTCTCCGCGCCCGTCAGCCGGGCCACGCCGTCGACGACGTCGACGGCCAGTGAGCCGAGGTGGTAGCCGCCGTCGGGCATTCCGGCCGCGGCCATGGCGTCGGTCACCAGGGAGATTCGTTCGGCGCCCGCGGCGGCCATCACCTGACGGTAGAGCGCCGGGTGCAGGTGGGTGCCGTCGGTGATCATCTCCAGAGTGACCCGCTCGTCCTCCATCAGGGCGACGACCGGCCCGGGCTCCCGGTGGTGCACGGGTCGCATCGCGTTGAAGAGGTGGGTGGCCACCCTGGCGCCGGCTTCGACGGCGGCTCGCGCATCGTCATAGGTGCCGTCGGTGTGGCCGACCGCCGCTACCGCGCCCGCGCCGACCACCCTCCGGACCGCGTCGAGCGCCCCGGGCAGCTCGGGGGCGAGGGTCACCATCCGGATGGCGCCGGCACCGAGCCGCAGCAGCGCGTCGACCTCGTCGGGATCGGGCGTGCGCAATGCCGACGGCTCGTGGGCTCCGCAGCGGCGGAGCGACAGCCATGGGCCCTCCAGGTGGATCCCCTCGAGGAGGCCGTCGCGCACCTGGGCGGACAGCACGGCAACCTGGTGACGCAGCGTCTCGGGCTTCGCCGAGACCAGCGAGGCGACCAGCGTGGTGGTGCCGTGGGCCAGGTGCAGGCCGCGGGCCGTCTGGGTCGCCTCCGGCGTGGCATCGGAGAACGTCGCCCCGGCACCGCCATGAACGTGCATGTCCACAAACCCGGGGACCACCATGACCTCACCCAGGTCGAGGTCCGCCGGCCGCGGTGGCGCCCCGCCGCCGACGGCGACGATCCGACTGCCGGAGACCTCCAGCCAGCCCGGTCGCAGGACCTGCTGGCCGGTGACGACCTCCTGGGCGGTGATCAACATGTGGCGGCACTCGGGTCGGGGTGGCCCGGCGTCACCGATGGGTGCGGGTTCACAGGCCCTGCCAGGCTGGCTTGGCGAGGTAGGTCTCCCGGTAGTAGCCGGCCAGCTGCAGCCGGCCGGCGGCCGACTCGTCGACCAGGACGCTCACGTGCGGATGATGCTGCAGCACCGTGGCAGGCCACAGCGCGCTGACCGCGCCCTCGGCCAGCTCGTGCACCGCCTGGGCCTTGCCCTGCCCGGTCGCGACGAGCACCACGTGCCGGGCCGCCATGATCGTCGCCAGCCCCTGGGTCAGGCAGTGGGTCGGGACAGCGTCCACGTCGCCCCCGAAGAACCGCGCGTTGTCGACGCGGGTCTGGTGGGTCAGCGTCTTGATCCGGGTGCGCGAGGCCAGCGACGAGCCGGGTTCGTTGAACGCGATGTGCCCGTCGGTGCCGATCCCGAGGATCTGCAGATCCACCCCGCCGGCGTCGGTGATCGCCCTTTCGTACGCCGCGCACGCAGCAGGCACGTCCTGCGCCAGCCCGTCCGGGCCCGCGACCCGGGACGGGTCGATGTCGACCCGTCCTGTGAACTCGCGATCGATGACGTTGCGATAGCGCTCAGGATGATCGGCCGCGAGCCCGACGTACTCATCCAGGGTGAACGCCCGGGCCTGCCCGAACGTCACCTCGCCGGCCTGGTGCCGACGTATGAGCTCGTCGTAGACCGGCAGTGGGGAAGACCCCGTCGCCAGCCCGAGCACGGCGTCCGATTTGCGGGCCAGCAGCGTGCAGATCTGGTCGGCGGCCAGCCGGCCGATCGCCTGCGCATCGTCGAGGATCACGATCTCCATGGCTCATCCTCCCTCAGCGGTCGACGGTGAGGAGATTGTCGAGCGCGGCGACCTGAGTCGACGCTGCGGCCAGCACCGACACCTGGTCGGCCTTGGCGTCCATCACGACCACCGGCACGATCGGGTTGCGCCCGGTCGCCTCGATGGCGGGCACGTCGACCGTGACGATCCGTTCACCAACCTCGACCCGGCCACCCTCGGAGCAGTGGGTCTCGAAGCCCTCGCCCTTGAGCTGCACGGTGTCGAGCCCTAGGTGCACCAGCACTCCCACGTTGTCGTCGGTGAGGATGACGTAGGCGTGCGGCCAGAGCTTCATCAGCTTTCCGCTCACGGGGGCCACGGCGTCCACCAGCTCCCGCGGCGGGTCGATGGCCACCCCGTGGCCGACCAGCCCCTTGGCGAAGGTGGCGTCGGGGACGTCGCCCAGCGCCGTCACCCGTCCCGCCAGCGGGGCCACGACCGTGGTCGAGGTGGCCGTGGCGGGTGCGGGCTCAGCGGGAGTCGGCTCCGTCGCGGCCGGCTCGTCGACGGCGGATCCCTCGAGGACGGCGTTGATGTCGCTCTTGAGCGCGTCAGCCTGGGTGCCGAAGATGGCCTGCACGTTGTTGCCCACCTCGATCACGCCGGCAGCGCCGAGAGCCTGCAGCCGCGCCTTGTCCACCAGTGCCTTGTCGGACACCTCGATCCGCAGCCGGGTGATGCACGCGTCGACGTGCTCCAGGTTCGCCTCGCCGCCGAAGGCCTCGATCAGCTGCCTGGCCCGCGCCACTGCGCCGCCGACCGGGGCTCCCGACCCAGCGGTGCCGTCGGTGAGGTTGGCGGCCTGCTCGGCCTCGAACTCGTCGTCGGGTGCGCGACCGGGGGTCCGCATGTTCCAGCGCACGATGGCGAACCGGAACATGAAGTAGTAGAGGAAGAAGAAGAACACGCCCATCGCCAGCAGGATCGGAATGTTCTTGGCAGCCGGTGCGGTGCCGTAGAGCAGGAGGTCGATGAGGCCGGCCGAGAACGAGAACCCGAGGTGGATGTCGAGGGCGTAGGCGACCGCCAGCGAGAGCCCGGTGAGCAACGCGTGGATGACGTAGAGAGGGAAGGCCACGAACATGAACGCGAACTCGAGCGGCTCGGTGACACCGGTCAGGAACGCGGTCAGTGCCGCCGCGGACAAGATGCCGACCGCCACCTTCTTCTGACTCGGCGTCGCCGACCGGATCATCGCCAGGGCCGCGCCGGGCAGGCCGAACATCAAGATCGGGTAGAAGCCGGCGGTCAGCCGACCGGCCGCCGGGTCACCAGCGGCAAACCGGGTGAGCTCGCCGGACACCGGTCCGTTGGGGCCGACGTAGTCGCCGTAGATGAACCAGATGTAGGTGTTCACGATGTGGTGCAGGCCGAGCGGGATCAGCATCCGGTTGACGAAGCCGTAGAGGAAGGCACCGAAGACGCCGGAGCCACCGATGAACTCGCCGACCGAGGTCAGCCCGGAGTTGAAGATGGGATAGAACCAGCTCATCGCGAAGGCGAGCACCAGGCTGGTCACCGACACGACGATCGGGACGAACCGCCGGCCGCCGAAGAAGCCGAGGTAGGAGGGCAACTGGATGTTGTGGTAGCGGTCGAACAGCCAGGCGGTGACCAGGCCGACGACGATGCCTGCGAAGACGCTGTAGTTGATGGTGGCCTGGTTGCCGGCGACGTCGGTGACCCCGTCGAGCACGACCGGTGACATGGAGGTGAAGACGGCCGACATGACGAGGTAGCCAGCAACGGCCGAGAGCGCAGTCGACCCGTCCGCCTTGCGGGCAAAGCCGATGGCCACGCCGACCGCGAACAACAACGGCAGGTTGGTGAAGATCGCCCCGCCCGCAGCGCTCATCGCCTCGAAGAACGGACCGATCACTGCGGTGTGGATCTTGCCGAGCAGGTCAGGCTGCCCGAGTCGCAGCAAGATACCTGCCGCCGGCAGGAGGGCGATCGGGAGCATCAGGCTCTTGCCGAGGCGTTGCAGCTGGGCGAACCCAGGGATCCGCAGCCCCGAGCGGCGGGCGCTCGTGGTGGTCGTGGCCATGGTCTTCCTCCTTGCCGTCGGGGTGACGGCCGTCCGGGGGGTGGTGAGGGATGGGGCATCCGATTGGTCTACACCTTTGTGATATTGGCATAGACCAATTTGCTTGGTCAAGAGGTTCGCGGAAATTGGTCTATGCCAATGAGGTAGGCTGGCGGGGCCATGAAGGTGCCGAAGTACTTCCACGTGAAGACCCAGATCCTGGCGCTGATCGCCGACCTGAGTCCTGGCGACGCCGTGCCGACCGAGCGCGATCTTGCCCGGGAGCTGTCGACCTCGCGCACCACGGTGCGCCGCGCGATCGCCGAGCTGGTCGCGGACGGGCGAGTGGTGCATACCCAGGGCAGCGGCACCTTCGTCGCGCCGCCCAAGCTGATGCAGGTGCGTCAGTTGACGTCGTTCTCCCAGGACCTGTCGAGCGAGGGCTGGAGCCCGGGCAGCGTGCTGCTCGACATCGCTGACGTGCCGGCCGACGACGAGCTCGCGGCCAGGCTCCAACTGCCCGTGGGCCACGTCGTCCATCGGGTGGAGCGGATCCGCACCGCCGCCGACGAGCCGATCGCCCACGAGACTGCGCACCTGCCGGGCCCGTTGGCAGGGCTAGCCGACGAGCTCGCCGCCCGAGGGTCGCTCTATGCCACCCTCCGGGAGGCGTACGCCGTGGAGCTCGACGTCGTCGAGGACACCGTCGAGACGGCGCTGGCCGATCCGCAGCAGGCCGCGATGCTGGGCTGCGACATCGGACTGCCGACGCTCCTGGTCCACCGGACCGGATGGAACGTCGACGGCCGCCCCGTCGAGTGGACCCGCTCGGTGTTTCGAGGTGACCGGTTCCGGTTCGTGGCCCGTCAGCAGGTCGGCGTCCGGCAGCCTGTGGGTAAGTTGTAGATAGCCCGTCTGGATCGCCCGGATGTCGACAAACACACTCGGTCGTCCAGATGACGGGAAGGTGAACGAAGATTCTCGGCAACTTTCTTGGGTGCACAACGTCCGATCTGCGTTTGCGCAGGTCAGAGCGGTGTTCGGGACAAGTTGACCGGATTCCTCCACAGCTGGATTGACAGGTCCTGCACAGCCGTACGCGTGTCGTCCACGGGTCCTCGCGAGTTATCAACAGAGCCTGTGGATAGCGCTCTTCCATCGAGCCGCGGCGGCGCCGTACCGTCGCCCGGTTGCCAGCAGTTGGCCGCGCACCACCGCCGGATGCAGCGCCGGATGCCAGCGGGCGCTGCGCCACGGCGACAGCGCCGCGGAGCCAGTGTCGGAGGGGGACTCTAGCCTCGGTGTGAGCTGAGGTTCGAAGGTCGTGGACAGGCCGGGGCAGGCAGCTGAGGCAGGTGGGCACGCGCGAAACGAAGCAGACGAGGCAGTGCGAGAGGGGGGCCTGGGTGAGCATCGTCGAGAGTGACGCGCGGGGGTTCCCCGAGCCGCCGTTCGACGGCTACGGCGACGGCCCGGCGGCGTACTCTCCCGGCGAGGCACCCTTCCGTCCCGGCGACCGCACCCCGCCCCAGGACATGGCTGCCGAGCAGTCGGTGCTGGGCTCGATGATGTTGTCCAAGGACGCCATCGCCGACGTCTCCGAGGTGCTGCGGGGGGTCGACTTCTACCGGCCGTCGCACGAGATCATCCACGACGCGATCGTCGATCTCTACGGCCGCGGCGAGCCGGCCGACCCGGTCACCGTCGCCGCCGAGCTGACCCGGCGTGGGGAGCTGGAGCGGATCGGTGGCGCGCCCTACCTGCACACGCTCTCGGCCAACGTCCCGATCGCCGCCAACGCGGGCTACTACGCCGAGATCGTGCACGAGAAGGCGATCCTGCGCCGCCTGGTCGAGGCCGGCACCAAGGTGGTGCAGCTCGGCTACTCCCAGGAGGGCGAGGTCGACGCGGTGGTCGACCAGGCGCAGGCGGAGATCTACCAGGTCACCGAGCGACGTCAGTCCGAGGACTACGCCCCGTTGTCGGACATCATGGACGGCGTCCTGGACGAGATCGAGGCGATCGGCAACCGGGAGGCGGGGCTGTACGGCGTCCCGACCGGCTTCGCCGACCTCGACGACCTCACCAACGGTCTCCACCAGGGCCAGATGATCATCGTGGCCGCCCGGCCCGCGATGGGCAAGGCGCTGGCGCTGGACACGCCACTGCTCACGCCGCGCGGCTGGACCACCATGGGCGGTGTCCGGGTCGGTGACCAGTTGTTGGATGCCCAGCGTCGCCCGACTCGCGTGGTCGCTGCCACCGAGGTGATGGTCGACCGGCCTTGCTTCGAGCTGACCTTCTCCGACAGCACCGTCATCGTCGCCGACGCCGAGCATCAGTGGGTGACCGCGCCCCTCGCTCCAGCGGGTCGCGAGCTTGCCGAGGCCACCCCGATCTTCGCAGCGGTGCGGCGCGAGCTCATCGAGCGTCGTGCTCCCCGTTCTGGGATTGGCCGTTCTGGG
>JBDHZT010000023.1:0-39317 GCA_039811985.1 Nocardioidaceae bacterium
GCCGCCACGGCAACCTCGAGCAGGCGCGCGACCTCCGACTGCTGGGTGGGGGCGCTGGTCTCGGGCACCTCGGCACCATATCCGGGTGCACCGACCGCCTTTGGCCGCGTCAACAGGTGGGTGAGTTGGCCAGAGGTTTCCCGATTGTCGGCGATCCATGATGTGATCTCTCGTGGACTCGCCGCGGTGTCGTTCCGCGGCATACGTCAGGAGGATTCTTTGAGACGCAGCACTCTCGCGCGACTGGCCGTGGCGGCCGTCGCGACTGCCATGGTGGCGACCGCGCTGTCAGCGCCGGCCGAAGCCGAGCCCCCGTCCGTGACCTCGCCAGCGCCGCTTCCGGTCGAGCCGGGCACGCGCCAGGCGCAGGCCGAGCAGGCGTTGGCCAAGGTCGAAGCACTGGCGCACCCCTCGGCCAAGGCCGCAACCGGGGCCCGCCGCGACGCGACGATGGCGTTGCGCGACCTGAGTCTGCTCAAGAGCGCGCTGCCGAAGTCCGAGCGTGCGAAGGCGGCCTCCTACCTTGCCCGCCCGACGAAGGGCACCGGCGGCTCGCCGTACTTGAAGTACAAGGTCAAGGAGGCCAAGCCGATCTGCGGCAAGAAGGTCTGCGTCCACTACGTCAAGAAGACCGCCGACAAGAGCAGCAAGGCCTACGCCAAGCAGGCTCTCTCGGTGGTGACGAAGGTCTGGAAGACCTACGCGAAGGCTGGCTACAAGACTCCGCCCGGCGACGGCAAGCTCGGTGGCAACAAGAAGTTCGATGTCTACCTCGGCCAGCTCGCCGACGACAGCCTCTACGGCTACGTCACCACCGATCAGAAGCGGGGCAAGTCCCGCTGGTCCTACGGCGTTTTCGACAACAACTACACCGACGCGGTCTTCAACGCGCACACGCCGCTGCAGAACCTCCAGGTCACCGCGGCGCACGAGTTCTTCCACGGTGTTCAGTACGCCTACGACGTCTACGAGGACGCCTGGTTCATGGAGGCCACCGCCACCTGGGCCGAGGACGAGCTCTACCCGGACGTCAACGACAACCTGCAGTACCTCCCCTACGGACAGTTGGGTCAGCCGCAGTACCCGCTCGACGCCTTCTCCGGGGCCATCCACTACGGCAACTGGATCTTCTTCCGCTACCTGAGCGAGAAGTGGCCGCAGAGCAAGGCTGGGCTGCCGACGATCGTGCGGTCGATGTGGCAGAAGGCCGGCAAGAAGCAGTACTCCATCCAGGCCGTCAGCTCGGTCCTGAAGAGCAAGAAGTCCAGCTTCGCCAAGGAGTTCTCGCTGTTCTCCGCGAAGAACCGCTTCTCGCGGACCTTCTACGCCGAAGGTGCCGCACAGGCCTACCCGGAGGCGCCGTTCGCCGACACCATCTCACTCGCCGCGAGTGCCCAGACGGGTGGCACGATCAAGTTGCGCTACCACCAGTCGTCAGCCGCCTGGCTCTTCCAACCAAGCGGCCTGGGCGCGGGCTGGAAGCTCCGGGTCAAGGTCGATCTCGCCGCCCCGAAGCAGCACCAGGCGGCTGTCGTCGACACCATCACCGGCGGAACTCACAGCCTCCAGCTGATCAAGCTGAACAAGAAGGGCAAGGGCAGCGTGACCGTGCCGTTCGTGTCCGGCCAGAACCAGGTCGCCTTCACCCTGGTCAACGCCGGCACCGCCTACAAGTGCTGGAAGAGGACGATCTTCGCCTGCCAGGGCAAGTCGAAGAGCGACAACATCAAGGGGAAGATCACCTTCACCACGGTGCAGTAGCACAGGCTGTCTCGTGATCGAGGGCCCCTCCCGCCTGCGGGAGGGGTCTTCGTCATCTGCGGATCGGGTGGCCTAGAGGTTCCGCCGGTAGGAGCTGGACCTCTTAGCCTGGATCCACCGGTCGATCGAGGCTTAGCGGTGCGCGATCCGGTCCAAGAAGGTGTCGACCAGCGCCTGGGCGCGGGCGCGGGCCGCCGCCTCTTCGGCCCAGGTGGACTCCCGAAGCAGGTCGGGGTCGAAGCCACTGGCCCGCGCCACGGCGTCCCCGCCGTTGTCGAGCCAGCCGTGCAACATCCCGGAGGTGAGCTCGGGATGGAACTGCACGGCCAGGTTGCGACGCAGCATGAATGCCTGGGAGCTGGTGGCGTTGCGAGCCACCTCCTCGGCTCCGGGCGGCAGCGTCCAGCGATCGTAGTGCCAGGCGAACCACGGCCCGTGCGGCACCAGCTCCGGGTCGTCGGAGTCGATGGTGACCCAGCCGATCTCGGCCGCCGGTGACCGTTCGACACCACCTCCGTGGGCCTGGGCCAGCAACTGCCCGCCGAAGCAGATGCCGAGCACAGGGATGTCGGCGGCGTCGGCCTCGCGCAGCAGCTGCGCCTCGGGAACCACCCACGAGCCGATGAGCTCCTCGTCGTAGACCGACCAGGCCGAGCCCATCACGACCACCATGTCGTAGTCGGTCACCGTAGGGAAGCGAGGCGCGACGCCCGGAGCGTCGTACTGCTCCTCGGGCACCACCTGGTGCAGGTCCATGTCGACCAGTCGCTCCTCCAGCCGGTCTCCGACCGGACCTGGTGGGGAGACGTGGTCGTGCTGGATCACCAGTGCCCGCATGCGGTGCGCTCCTTCTCGCTCTGTCCTCGTCGCGGCCATCGTCGTGGCAGGTTGTGACCGGCCATCAGCCGGGTCACGCCCGGACCAGTCGACGGCCACCGGGGAGGCTTGTCGTCGCACCCGGCGGCCGTTATCGTTCGGATCCTAATGGTCGCGTGCCGGTCGCGCGACCATCTGCTCACCCCCGACACTCATCGGGGCCGTCGTGGACGTGGAGTGTGGAGATGAGTCAACCCACGGTCGTCAGCGAGTACGAAGCCGACGTGATCGTGTCCCGGCGCAGTCATCCGGCCGACGACGTGGTCGAGGTGACGCTCGCCCATGCCGACGGGTCTCCCCTGCCGCCGTGGACACCCGGCGCGCACATCGACCTGATGCTCGCCGACGGCCTGGTCAGGCAGTACTCCCTCTGCAGCAGCCCAGCCGAGCAGACGTCGTACCGCATTGCCGTGCTGCGCACCCCCGACAGCCGAGGTGGCTCGGTGCAGGTGCACGAGCTGACCGAGGGCCAGACGATCCGCATCCGGGGGCCGCGCAACAACTTCCCGCTGGTCACCTCGCCTCGTTACGTCTTCATCGCCGGAGGCATCGGAATCACCCCGATGCTGCCGATGATCGAGGAGGCCGACGCCGCGGGTGCCGCGTGGCAACTGCACTACGGCGGGCGCACCCGCGCCTCGATGGCCTACCTCGACGTCATCGAGAAGTACGCCGACCGCGTCAGCGTGGTGCCACAGGATCAGGCCGGGCTGCTCGACATCGCCGGCATCCTCGGCGCTCCCGACCCCCGCACCCTGATCTACTGCTGCGGCCCCGAGCCACTGCTGGCAGTGGTCGAGCAGCAGGCCGCCGCCTGGCCCTCCGGGGCGCTGCACCTGGAGCGGTTTGCCGCGAAGGAGATCGAGCGCGACGGTGAGGACGGCTCCTTCGAGCTGGTGCTGCAGCGGACGGGCGTCTCGGTGACCGTCCCCGCGGACAAGACCGTCTTCGACACCATGCGGGACGCCGGCGTCTCGGTGCTCGGCTCCTGCCTCGAGGGCATCTGCGGCACCTGCGAGACCGGTGTCCTCGAAGGCGAGGTCGACCATCGCGACTCCGTGCTGGACCCGGACGAGCAGGAAGCCAACGATTGCATGATGGTCTGCGTCTCCCGCGCCAAGGGCCCCCGGCTCGTGCTGGACGCGTGAGGAAGGAGTCACGATGACCGCCCATCCCGGCCGCATCCGCCCCCGCCCCCAGATCCCCCACTCAGCCTGGTATCCGCTGGCCTTGTCCGACGAGGTCGGCCGGACACCGTTGGCGCGGCGGGTGCTTGCCACGCCGGTCGTGCTCTACCGCACCACCTCCGGCGCACCGGTCGCGCTGGAGGACCGCTGCGCCCATCGACCTGTCCCGCTCAGCGGCGGCCGCGTCGAAGGGGACGACATCGTGTCCGGATACACCGGCTTCCGCTATGCCGCCGACGGCCGCTGTGTCGGCGTGCCCACTCAGGTCAACGTGCCGTACGGCGCGGCCGTGCGCGCCTTTCCCAGCCACGACGACGGGTCGTTCGTCTGGGTCTGGACCGGCGACCCGCGGCTGGCTCGGCTTCGACCGCCACCGGACACCTCCTGGCTCCGCGATCCCGCCTGGTCCTCCTTCGGCGACGCCTGGGAGACCAACGCGTCGGTGCGGCTGCTGATCGACAACTTCTCCGACATCACCCACGTCGTCAACGTCGACCCCGAGATCGCGCCACCCGCGCTGGGCGCCGGCCCCACCCCGCCACTCAACGTCACCGTCAGCGAGACCACGATGCGGTTCACCCGGGACTTCCCGTCGGCGCCGGTCGCCGGCTGGCAGTCCATGCTGGCCGGGATCGACCCCGACGCCGCCTTCGCCCAGCGCGAGGAGGGCGAGTTCTACTCACCCGGGCTGTGGGTGGACCGCTGGCACATCGACGCCGGCGACCGGACCCTGAGCTTCCTGTTCACCCATGCGCTCACGCCCGTCGACGAGGTCACCACCCGCCACGTCTGGCGGGTCAGCCGCAACTTCGCCCCCGGCGCCGCCGCCACCGGCACTCTGGGGCCCATGTTCGACCGCTACTACCGCCGCGTCCGCGACGTGCTGGAGACCATGCAGCAGGTCGTCAACACCGACGGCGACCGCCCCGAGGTAAGCGTGGCCGCCGACGCAGCAGCCGCCGCCGTCCGCCGCATCCTCGACCGCCTCGTCGCCGACGAGAGCGGCGTCCGCTGAGGGAGCCGTCGCCGACCCCGTTAGGGGTTGCGGTCCTGCCGAGACCCGGCCGCGCCGACTGCCGCGCTGCCGCCAGGCGGCGCGGCCGGGAGGGGAGGGTGCCCGCGAGGGCGTGGATGGGTCTGGCCCCCCGGAGCGAGCGCCAGCGAGCGGAGGGGTGGTTGCCCCGCGGGCACCCTCCCCTCCCGGCTGGGACGCAACCCCGGCAGCGCGTCAGGCGGCGTCGCAGTCTCGGCACGACCGCAACCCTGGCGGGACCCGATGGGAGCCGGGCGGCGATCGCCCCGCTGATCAGGCGGCGGTGATCTTGACCGGGAACTTCTTGATCCCGTTGACGAAGTTGGAGCGGACCCGGGTGACGTCGCCGACGAGCTCGATGTCGGCGAGGCGCGGGAGGAGCTCCTCGAACATCAGCCGGATCTCCATCCGGGCCAGGTTGTTGCCCAGGCACAGGTGCGGGCTGCCCTTGCCGAAGGTCATGTGGTCGACGTTCTTGCGGGTCACGTCGATGGTGTAGGGGTCCTCGAACATGGCGTCGTCCCGGTTGCCCGACCCGAACCACATGACGACCTTGTCGCCCTCCTTGATCTGCTTCCCACCGAGCTCGACGTCCTTGGTCGCCGTACGCCGGAAGTGGTAGACCGGAGAGGCCCACCGCAGCAGCTCCTCGACGGCGTCGGGGACCAGGGCGGGCTCCTCCTTCAGCCGGGTGAGCTGGTCGCGCTGCTCGATCAGGCCGAGCATGGAGTTCGAGATGGCGTGGCGGGTGGTCTCGTTGCCGGCGATCACGAGCAGCGAGAAGTAGTTGTTGAAGTCCTGCTGGCTGAGCGGGACGCCGTCGGCGGGCATCTGGTTGGCGAGGAGCGAGACCAGGTCACCGCCGTCGCCGCCGGTGCGCTTGTTCTTCAGGTCCTGTCCGTAGTCCCAGACTTCCTGCACAGTCGGCGACCGGAAGGGCAGGTGGCGGTATTCGTCGGACTCCTCCAGATCGAGGCGCACCTTGGCATAGTCCGGGTCGGTGTTGGCGACCAGTTCGTTGCCCCACGCGATCAGCTGCGCGGTGTCGCCTTGCGGCACGTCGAGCAGCCGGGCCAGCACGTTGATCGGGAAGTCGGCGCTGATCTTCTCGACGAAGTCGATCTGGCCGTCGTTGTCGGCTGCCTCCTCGAACGCCGCGTCGACAGTGCGCTTGGTCAGCTCGCGCAGGAACGCCTCGTAGTTCTTCATCAGGTTGCGCGGGGTGAACTCGCGCTGCACGAGGCGGCGGAGGGCGGCGTGCCGGGTGCCATCGGTCTCCAACAGCGATCGGCGGAACTCCATCAGGTCGTCATCGACCTCCTCGATGTTGACGAACTTCTCCGAGGTGAACGTCTCCGGGTCGCGGTCGACGGTCCAGATGTCGTCGTACTTCGTGATCGCCCAGAACCCCTTGTTGGGAGCCGCCTCGGGGTTCCAGTGCACGGGATCCTCGGCTCGCAGGGTGTCGAACTGGCTAAAGCCGCGCAGGTCGGTGAAGCCGTCGATGTCGGAGAGGTCGACGTCCTCGAGGGCGACGGGTTCGTGTCGTGGCACAGTGACTCCTTCGGATGCGGGCTCCTCCAGGCACCACGGACTCGCCCTCTCGGCGGATCAGACCGCCGAGAGGATCGCCCAGGATGCCTCAGGGGCCTAGAGGTGATAGGTGTACTCGTGGAACTCCCAGTCGGTGATCCAAGTGTTGAAGCGCTCGATCTCGTCTCGCTTGTAGGCCAAGAAGGCATTGACGAACGGCATGCCCATGACCTCGGCGAACTCGGTGTCCGTCTCCAGCGCGTCCAGTGCCTTGTCGAGGCTGTTGGGCAGCTGCGTGGACTTCTCGAGGTCGTAGCCGTACCCGACCAGCGGGTCTGGCGGTTCGATCTTGTTCTGTATGCCGAGCAGGGCCGCAGCCAGCATCCCGGCGATAGCAAGGTAGGAGTTGGCGCTCGCGTCACCCAACCGCAGCTCCATCCGAGAGGCGGAGCCCCGCTCCGGCGGGATCCGGACCATGGCTGAGCGGTTGTCCATCCCCCAATCGATCAGCCACGGTGCGAGGGTGTCCGGACCGAACCGCTTGTAGGAGTTGATCGTGGGGTTCGCCACCGCAGCCAGCGCGGGGGCGTGGGCGAGGATCCCCCCCACTGCGTGGCGTGCCAGCTCCGAGAGTCCGTGTGGCCCGTCGGGGTCGTCGAACAACGCGGTGGCCATGTCCGGCGACCACATCGAGAAGTGCAGGTGGTAGCCGGAGCCGCCCTCGTCGTTGAATGGCTTGGGCATGAAGGTGGCCAGCCGGCCCTCGCGGAGCGCCAACTCCTGCACGGCGTGCTTGAAGCGGTGTGCTCGGTCGGCGGCACCCAGGGCGTCACCGTGCCAGAGGTTGATCTCGAACTGGCCGGATGAGAACTCGTGGTTGGCCGCGATCGCCTCGATGCCGTACTGGCCGAGGAGGCGCAACGACGCCAGCAGCACGTTCTGGGGGTCGCCCTTGAGGCCGGAGACGTAGACATTGCCGGTGCCCTCGCCGTAGCGCTGCCAGCCCGACGGTGACTCCTTCGACTCCTCCAAGACGTAGAACTCCAGCTCCGGCCCGACGATCGGCTGCATCCCCAACTCGTTGAACCGCTCGACAACCGAGCGCAGCACGTAGCGGGGGCTCTCCTGCGAGGGCGACCCGTCGGGGTTGAACACGTCCGCGATGCAGTGGGCGACGCCCGGCTCCCAGGGGATCGGGAGCAGGGTGTCGATGTCCGGGAACGCCACCACGTCGGGAAGGCCTGCGGAGAGCCCGCCCTCGATGTCGACCACCCCGCCGCGGGGGGTGGTCCCGAACACGGAGCGGCAGAAGGCGACACCACTGCCCACCGTTCGGGGAAAGCGATTCACCAGGACGTCTCGACCCCGGTCGGTGCCGATGATGTCGGCGTACCCGAGCCGCACGACGTCGATTCCCTGCTCGGTGAGCCGATCCGCCGCGGGTTGGAGACCGGAAGTGTCGAAGTGCGCCATGGGCAAGGTTCCTTCCGGTGGAGGACGTGGGCCAGATCACTCAGCGTGTCGTTTGGGTCCGAACAGTACCGACGCTCCCCGGAGCGGGCAAGAGGTTCCCCGGGCCCGGCGCGACGGCTATCGTACGGACCCGAACGTCTTTTCCACGGCCGCCTCCGTCGCGCAGACTCCGAGCTGGCAATCCGCTTCCACCTCACGATCAGGAGCACCCGGCATGACCGAACTGAAGGGCTTCTTCTTCCCGCGTACGGCGTCCGGCCAGGCTTCCCTGATCCCGTCGCCACCGTGGTACTACTCCGGCGACCTCCTCACCGTGGAGTACCGCACCGACCCGGCGCGCGTCGCCGAGCTCCTTCCGGCACCGCTCGAGCTCGCCCCCGAGGACCCCGGCGCGGTCGCCCTGATCTGGGCCGATTGGCAGTCCTGCTCCGCCTCACGTGAGGAGCTGCTGGACCCGGTCCGGTCGCAGTACAAGGAGTGCTTCGTCGTCGTCCGCTGCTCCTTCCGCGGCGAGGTCTACTCCCGGTGCGTCTACATCTGGGTCGACAAGGACTTCGCCATCGCCCGCGGCATGCACCAGGGCTACCCCAAGAAGCTCGGCACCATGTGGCAAACCCGGCCGCACGCCTTCCCGCACGCCTCACCGGTGATCGGTCCCGGCGGCCAGTTCGGAGCGACCCTCGCGGCCGGCGACCGCCGCCTGGCCGACGTCGTGCTCACCTTGCGCGAGGAGTCCGACGGCAACGGCTTCGTCAACGGCCACCCGATGGCCCACCACCGCATCTACCCCGACATCGCCGGTGGCCGCGACGTCTACTCCGAGCTGATCCGCTCCGGCGGCGCCGAGTTCGAGGGCGGCCAGTCCTGGCGCGGTGACGTCGAGGTCAACCTCTACGACTCCCCCACCGAGGAGCTCTCCCGGCTCACCGTCGACGAGATCATCGGCGGCTACTACCGCCAGGTCGGCGTCGTCTGGAACGGTGGCACCACCCTCGAGCGCCTCATCTGACCTCTCCGCGTCGCAACTGACCGCTCAGTCGAAGACGACGGTGCGGGCTCCGGTGAGGAAGACCCGGTCCTCGGCGTGCAGCCGCACGGCGTGGGAGAGCACCCGGCGCTCCACGTCGCGGCCGATCGAGACCAGGGTCGAGGCGTCGTCGGCATGGCTGACCCGGACGACGTCCTGCTCGATGATCGGGCCCTCGTCGAGGTCGGCGGTGACGTAGTGGGCAGTGGCGCCGATCAGCTTGACGCCCCGTTCGTAGGCCTGGTGGTAGGGCTTGGCTCCCTTGAAGCCAGGCAGGAACGAGTGGTGGATGTTGATCATCCGTCCCGACAGCGTGCGGCACAGGTCATCGGAAAGCACCTGCATGTAGCGGGCCAGGACCACGAAGTCGATGTCATGCTCCTCGACCAGCCCCAGCAACGCCGCCTCGGCTTCCGGCTTGGTCGTCGCGGTCACCGGGATGTGTTCGAAGGGCACACCCGCGCGCTCCACGATCTCTCGGCAGTCCTCGTGGTTGGAGACCACCACGGGCAGCTCGACCGGCAGCTCGCCGATCCGCCAGCGGTAGAGCAGGTCGACCAGGCAGTGGTCGAACTTCGAGACCATGATCAGCGCGCGTCGTCGTACCTGCACGGGTCGGATCGTCAGCATCGGTTGGTACGCCGCCACCTGCTCGGCCAGTGCCACGCGCACACCATCGGTGTCGTCACGGTCGGCCTCGAAGTGGGTGCGCATGCAGAAGGTGCCCGTCACCGGATCGGAGAACTGTGCGTTCTCCACGATGTTGCCGCCGAC
Source organism: Nocardioidaceae bacterium (assembly GCA_039811985.1). Lineage (GTDB taxonomy): Bacteria > Actinomycetota > Actinomycetes > Propionibacteriales > Nocardioidaceae > Nocardioides. Next base: position 9,665 of record JBDHZT010000023.1, read on the forward strand.
CGACACGACTCCCTCGGCCAGTGCCCGCACGATGCCGGGACGGTCGGGACACGAGAGGGTGAGGACGTAGTGCACGCGAGGACGCTACCAACCCTCAGGTGGCGCCCCACCTCTGACCGGGGCGCCGAGTAGGGTCGACCCCATGCCGGATCAGCACACCCTCGAGGAGACCGAGAGGGCGATGAACGCGCGCGTCGCCGATCTGGCGCTGAACTTTCCCGCCGCCCATGCGATCTCCAGCCTCTACCGGGCCGCCAACGCGGCGCGCCAGCATCTGACGAGCTCGGTCCTGCGGCCCAACGACCTGACCTGGACCGGCTTCCTGGTGCTGTGGCTGCTGTGGATCTGGGAGAGCATGCAGACCCGCCACGTCGCCGAGAACGTCGGCATCTCGAAGGCGACCCTGACCGGAGTCACCGACACCCTGGTCGGCCGTGGCCTGGTGGTCCGCATCCCCAGCACGGTCGACCGCCGACTGGTGGAGCTGACCTTGACCCCGGCCGGGAAGTCCCTGATGGCCGAGATCTACCCGCAGTTCAACCTCGCCGAGGCGGACCTGGTCGAGCAGTTCACCGCAGCCGAGGTCGACACCCTCACCCGACTCCTCCGGCAGATCGTCACCAGCAGCGAGGAGTGCGGCGACAGCTGACCGGGGCATCTCCGGTGGAGAGCCAGTCCGGACGAGCCAGCTAGTAGCGCACGGAGATGGTGTGTTCCGCGCCGTCGATGCGGACCAGGCCGCCGTGGGGGACGACGAGCTGAGGGTCGGTGTGGCCCAGGTCGACGTCGAAGACGGTGGGGACCTCGACGTGATACTCGCGCAAGACCTCCAACACGGCCTCGCGCTGGGCGGCCACGTAGCCCGCTCGCCGGGTCGGGCTGTGGCGTCGCTCCAGCGACCACGCCTTCGGCCGGCCGATCAGGATCCCCGCGAACCGCTGCAGCAGATCGCGCTCGGCCATGCACATGAGGATGCGCCAGACGTGCTCCGAGGAGGGCAGCTCCTCGGAGGTCTCCAAGAACAGCACCGCGCCGTCGTACTGCTCCTCGGGCAGGACGTAGCGGCTGGCTCGCAACTGGAAGTCGACGATCTCCAGGGAGCCTCCCCACAACCTGCCCTCGACCTGCTCGGCAGGGCCGTGCCAGATCCACTCGGTGCCCGGCATCATCTCCGGCTCGGAGCTCGCCCAGCCCGGCTCGGCCCAGTCGCGCTCCATGTCGGTGTAGACGTCGGCGGGGCGCAGGTCGTACCACTCCGAGGTGAACATCGCCATCGTGAAGGCGTAGGCGCTGTGGTCGTTGAGGGCGCCGGGCCGGCCGAGCATGGTCATCACCGTGCCGCCGTAGTAGGACACCAGGCCCAGGTTGAAGAGATAGTGATGCAGGTTGGTGTTGTCGCTGATCCCGAAGAACGGCTTGGGGTTGTCGCGGATCAGGTCGGCGTCGAGATAGCGCAGGATCTTGAGTTGGTCGCTGCCGCCGATGCTGGTCACGATCGCCTTGATCTCCGGATCGGTGAAGGCCGCCATCACATCTGCAGCGCGTGCCCGCGGGCTCGACCACCGTCGGGTGGTGGGGTACTCCACCGGCCGCAGCCCGAAGTCACGCTGCAGCCTGCGCAGGCCGAGCTCGTACGGCGCCGGGAAGACCTCCGGCAGCGCGGCCCCCGGCGACAGCACCGCCACCTGGTCCCCCGGCTGCGGCTTGGGCGGGTAGAGCGGCATGGCGGAACGGTAGACCGGCGCTTGCTCGCGGGGAACCCCGGTCCTGAGGTTGGTCAACCCCGGGCGGCGTCGACGAAGGCGCGGAGCACGGCGAGCTGCTGGGGGTCGGCGTCCCAGGTGTCCTCGGGGTGCCACTGCACACCGAGGAACCAGCCACGAGCCCCGGGGATCTCGACGGCCTCGATCACGCCTTCTTCGGAGCGAGCGGTGACGACCATGCCGGCGCCGAGCTCGGCCAGGCACTGGTGGTGGTAGCAAGAGACCTGGACGGCATCGCCCAAGATGGCGGCCGCCCGGGACCCGGAGTCGATGCTGACGTGGTGGACCCGGTTGCGGTGATGCCCGATCTCCCCGCCGTGCTCGTCCATGTCCTGCACCACGTTGCCGCCGCGGACGGTGTTGACGACTTGGGTCCCGCGGCAGATCGCCAGCAGAGGTACGCCGGCAGCGAGCGCTACCCGGGCAGCCGCGAGGTCGAAGGCGTCCTGCTCGTCGTCGACGTCGTAGAGGCTCTCGTGGTCGGGCTGACCCGACCAGTGGGCGGCGATGTCGCCACCCCCGGGCAAGAGGACGCCATCGGCCCAGTGCAGGCGCTGAGCGACCTCCTCGTCGTCGACCTCGCCACCCGGCGCAGAGGGGAACACCATGAGCGGCTCCCCGCCGGCGGCGTACACCGCCTCGATGAGCTTGCGGGAGGCGACGACCGCGCGATAGCGCAGCGCCGATGCGCTCTCGGAGAACCGGGCCGGGATCGCGATCAGCGGCCGCGTCACGGCGTCGGTGGGAGCGGCTTGCGGATCCCGCGGAACTCCCAGTCACCACCTTGCGCGGTCGACAGGACCTCTTCGGACTCGGTCGGCTGGGCGCCGACGTCGTCGCGGATCGGGGTGGGCCCGGTGACGATGTGGTTGCGCAGCGTGCCGAGTCCCTCGACCTCGACCTCGACCACGTCGCCGGGGTAGACCGTCCTCGAGATGGCCGGCGTGCCGGACAGCAGCAGGTCACCCGGCTGCAGGGTGATCGTCCGCGCGATGTCGGCGACGAGGTAGTGCATGTCCCACTCCATCTCGTCGGTGTTGCCGTCCTGGCGCACCTCACCGTTGACGAGGGTGCGGATCTGCTTGCCGCGGAAGTCCCAGCCCTCGACGACGCCCGGGCCCACCGGGCAGAGCGTGTCGGCGCCCTTGACCCGGAGCATCGAACCGGAGTCGGTGTCTCGGAAGTCGTGCAGGCCATAGTCGTTGGCGACGGTGAACCCACGGATGTAGTCCCCCGCCTCCTGCGGCGAGACGTTGCGGCAGGTCCGACCGATGACGATGGCGATCTCGCCCTCGTAGTTGAGCCACTCGCATCGCTCCGGCCGCACCACGGCCGCCTCGTGGGAGTTCAGCGCGGAGACGGGCTTGTGGAAGTACGTCGGCGCCTGCGGCAGCGAGGTCATCATCTCCTCGACCCGGGAGATGTAGTTCAGGTGCACGCAGATGATCTTCGACGGCGTCACCGGCGGCAGGTGGATCGCCTCGGCGATGGCCACCTCGCGACCGTCGCCGGCCACCAGCGTGTCGTCGCGCCGGACGACGTCGACCGGGTTGCCGTCCAAGAGGATGCGGCGGGTCTCGCGGAGGGTCATGGTGCTCCTTCGGGGCTCGCGGGTGGTGTTGCTGAGGACGTCATCCTGACCCGGTCGCCCGGGCGACCAGCCGCTATGACGTCCGCCGGATGCTCAGCCGGCCGCGGTCAGGTCCGGGCCGGCCATCTGCCGAAGGTACTCCGGGTCCTCCGGTGTCGCATGCGCCCGGGGAAAGCCACCCTCGGGGCGGTCGAACCACAGGTGCACCTGACCGGTGCCGATGGAGTTCTCGTAGTCGCCGTACTGTCGGGCCTTCGAGGTGTTGTCACCCTCCCCGATTGCGCCGGCCATCAGCAGGTAGTGGGCGAACATCGCCTCCGGCCGATAGGGCATGAACTCACCCATCGTGTCGAGGACGCGGGCGTGGTCGCCCTCCTTGAACCAGGCGATCCGGTCCATGTCCGCGGCGTACGCCTCCGGCGTGCGGATGTGCTCGACCCCGGCGGCCTCGTGGTCGCGCAGCTGACGCAGCTTCCAGAACGTGTGGGACAGCGCACCCGAGGCGATCAGCAGCACCTTGCGGTCGGTCTCCGCGATCGCGTCACCGAGCACGCGGCCGCAGCGCAGGAAGTCCTCCGCCTCGCCGGTCTGCGCCACGCTGACGGAGATCCAGCGCTTGTCCAGACCCTCACCGAGGAACTTCCACAGGTTGAGGGTGGCGTAGTACATCGGCAGGTAGGCGTCGTCGATGGCCGTCACCCAGGTCGAGTGCTTGGAGTCCAGGCGGTCCATCGCCCAGGCCAGCTCGGGGTCCCCCGGCCAGTCGTAAGGGATGCGGCACATCCCGCGCGGCAGCTCCTCGGCCGTGAACAGTCCCGCACGGCGGTCCTGAGCCGTGACCACGAACTCGACGGTGGTGAACCAGTGCGAGTCCACGACCACGACGGTGTCGTAGTCGACGGTCTCGAAGACGTCTTTGCGGAGTTGGTGCAGCGCCTCGACCAGACTGAAGTCGGCGCCCTTGTTGAGCTCGCGCCGGGTGTCCTCCGGCAGCATGATCGTCGGGACGTGCGCCAGCAGACCGGCGCCTACTACCTCACCCATGTCACTCCTTCCAGCCCGTCGGGCTGAACACGCTGTTCTTGATGTCGGTGTAGAAATCGAAACTCCAGATGCCGCCCTCGCGGCCGATGCCGGACTTGCCGTTGCCGCCGAACGGCGCACCCAGGTCGCGCACGAAGAAGCAGTTGACCCACACCGTGCCGGCGTTGAGCCGGTCGGAGACCCGCTCGGCGCGAGCCGGATCGCCGGTCACCAGCGTTGCCGCCAGTCCGAACGGTGTGTCGTTGGCCATCTCCACGGCCTGGTCCTCGGTCTCGAAGGTCTCGATGGTGACCACCGGCCCGAAGACCTCCTCGGTGAGGATCTCCGAACCGGGCTCGGCGTCGACCAGGATGGTGGGCCGGAAGTAGAGACCGCCGAGGTCGTCGTTGGGACCACCACCCAACAGCGCCTTCGCGCCGTCGGCGAGAGCACGCTCGACGAAGCCGGCCATCCTCTCGAAGTGGGTGCGGTGCACCAGGGCGGACACGTCGGTGCCCTCCTCGCGCGGGTCGCCCTGGCGCAGTTGGGCCGCCTTGGCCACCACCCGCGCGGTGAACTCCCGGGCGATCGAGGACTCGACCAGCATCCGCGCCGCCTTGAGGCAGACCTGTCCGGCGTTGTCGAACTGCTCGACCGCCAAGTCGACGGCCAGGTCGAGATCGGCGTCGGCGAAGACCACCAGCGGCGACTTGCCACCGAGCTCGAAGGAGAGCGGCACGATGTTGGGCGCGGCGGCTGCGGCGATCACACCGGCAGTAGGCACCGAGCCGGTGAAGCAGAGCCGGTTGATGCCCGGGTGCGCGGTCAGCGGGGCGCCGGCCTCCCGGCCGCTGCCCTGGACCACGTTGAACACGCCTGGCGGCATCCCGGCGTCGGCCATGATGTCGGCGAGCAGGCTCGCGGTCAGCGGCGCCCACTCCGGCGGCTTGACCACGACGGTGTTTCCGGCCGCCAGCGCCGGTCCGATCCGCCAGGTCGCCAGCATCAGCGGCGCGTTCCACGGCGTGATGATCGCGACGACACCAGCTGGGTCGTAGCTCACCCGCTCCCGGTGTCCGCGGACGTCCATGTCGGGGTGGCCGAGCTGCTCCTCGGCGTAGTCGGCGAAGAACCGGAAGTTCATCGCCACCCTGGGCATCACCCCGCGACGGTGGGAGCGGATCAGGGAGCCGTTGTCACGAGTTTCGACGCGGGACAGGTCTTCGACCCGTGCCTCGATGCCGTCGGCGACTCGGCGCAAGATCGCGGACCGCTCGGCGACCGGCAGAGCAGCCCACGCCGGGAAAGCAGCCCGGGCGGCCGCCACGGCGCGGTCGACCTCCTCGGCGCCACCGGCATGCACCTGCGCGATCTCTGCCTCGTCGATCGGCGAGATGTCGGCGAACGTGCTCGTGGAAGCGACTCGCTCGCCCCCGATCCAATGCCGAAGATCGACCTCGACCCCTTCGACCACGGCCGTGGTCGCCAGTTCGGCCATCGGGTTCCCTTCAGTGTTCGGTGCTCGGTTGGGCAGTCTGGTGCTCGGTTGAGGATCCACCCGAGTGAGGCAACCCTCACTCGGAAGTCGTTTGGGCCCAAACGTATTGGTCGGGCTGCACAGGGTCAAGAAATCCTGCGTCCCTCCGGGCGGGGGGCTTGGCAACCCCGGAGCCGACCCATATCGTACGGGGCCAAACGGCCTCGGTTGTGATCTGGCGCACAAGGACGCCCGCACGAGATCCCTGCACGAGATCACCGCAGCCCTCGGGAAGGCCCAGCACGGTCCCTGATCCCTCGCACCAGTGGAGAAACCACATGACCAACGCCGAGCCTGCGCCGACCTCGGAGTCAATCGCGCGCCGCGATCAGCACCAACTCCGACACAACCGCCTGGGTGTGCTGGCCGTTGCCTTCTTCGTCATCTCGGCCGCAGCGCCGCTCACCGGGATGGCCGGTGGCGCGCCCGTCTCGATGCTGCTGGGCAACGGCCCCGGCGTGCCGTCGACGTACCTCGTCGTCACGACGGTGATGTTGATCTTCGCGGTCGGCTATGTCGCGATGGCCCGCCACCACCAGTCCGCGGGAGCGTTCTACTCCTACGTTGCGCACGCGATGGGGGGGCACGCAGGCGGGGCGGCCGCCTGGGTCGCGCTGGTCGGCTACAACGCCATGCAGACAGGTCTCTACGGTCTGTGGGGCTTCGCGTCGTCGGCCTACCTGAACACCCTCAACTCCAGCTGGGACATCCCGTGGTGGGTGATGGCTCTGCTCGCTTGGGCGATCATCTCGGTGCTGGGCTATCGCCAGATCGACCTGTCGCTGAAGGTGCTCGGCATCCTGGTGGCCTGCGAGTTCATCATCGTGCTGATCTTCGACCTGATGGTGCTGGCCAAGGGTGGCGCCGGCGCCACCGGTCAGGCGCTCAACGGAAGCTCCTTCACCTGGGACGCGTTCACCACCGGCAGCCCGGCCATCGGCCTGCTGTTCGCGGCTGCGTCCTTCGTGGGCTTCGAGGCCACCACGATCTACTCCGAGGAGGCCAAGAACCCTCAGCGCACCATCCCCCGCGCAACCTACCTCGCTGTGCTGACGATCGGACTGTTCTTCTTGTTCACATCGTGGCTGATGGTCAATGCGTACGGCGACAACGCGACGCTGCAGCAGTTCCTGGTCAGCGACGACCTTGGTGGTGACCCCACGAACTTCCTGTTCGCGATGGCGGTTCCCTACATCGGTGACTTCCTCACCATGAAGGTGATGCTGTTCCTCTTCGCTACCTCGATCTTCGCGGCGTTGCTGGCCTTCCACAACGCGGTCGCGCGCTATGCCTACGCGCTCGGCCGGGAGGGTCTGGTCCCGGAGCGGCTCGGCCGGACCCACGAAGTCCACCTGTCTCCGCACATGGGTTCGCTGAGCCAGAGCGTGCTGGCCTTCGTGGTGATCGTCGCCTTCGCCGTGACCAAGCAGGACCCGGTGCTGCACCTGTTCACCTGGCTGACCCAGCTCGGCACCCTCGCGATCACCTATCTGATGGCCGTCGCAGCATTCGCGGTGCTGGTGTTCTTCGCCAGGCGTCCGGGCCTGGAGTCCAATCCGTGGCGCACCATCGTGGCGCCGGTCGTCGCCGGCATCGCGCTGGTGCTGCTGTCGATCTTCGCGACCGCGAAGTTCCAAGACCTCACCGGGGCCGGCACCGGGCTGACCTTCACCCTGGTCGGCCTGATCCCGCTGGGCGCCGTCATCGGAGCTGCCTCGGCTGCCGTGTTGAAGAGCAGGGAGCCGGAGGCGTTCGCCCAGATGGGTCGCAACCGCGCCGTCCAGCTGCACGAGCCCGGACTCGACTGACCAACCCAAGGCTGACCCGGCGCGTCGCGCACCGGGTCAGCGACGTCTCGCGGGACCGGACCGTGGCCGTGGGTGTGTTTCGATCAGATTTCGGTGCCGGGACGGTCGTTGTGTCACTGAATCCTCCTGTCTTAGGGTTCAACGCACCCGGAATCGATGTAGCAGCAACCCTCGGCACCCGACTGAGCCCGGCACTCGAAGGAGCCACGACCGGCCATGGCAGACCCGATGACCGCGTCCACCACCACCCCGAGCGCATCGTCCGCGCCCGCCGCGATCAGCCTCGAGGGGGTCTCCAAGCACTTCGGTGACGTGGTCGCCGTCGACCGAGTCGACCTGTCCATCGCCGACGGCGAGTTCTTCTCCATGCTCGGACCGTCGGGGTCGGGCAAGACCACCGTGTTGCGGATGGTCGCCGGTTTCGAGGAGCCGACGTCAGGCACGATCCGGCTCGGCGGCGAGGATGTGACCGGCCGCCCAGCCAACGCGCGTGACGTCAACACCGTCTTCCAGGACTACGCGCTCTTCCCGCACATGGACGTGCTGAGCAACGTGGAGTACGGCCTGCGGGTCAAGAAGGTGCCCCGCCCCGAGCGACGCGAGCGGGCGGAGGCGGCCCTGGAGACCGTCCGGCTGACGGGGTACGGCGACCGCCGGCCGGGCCAGCTCTCCGGCGGACAGCGACAGCGGGTCGCTCTCGCCCGGGCGCTGGTGAACCGCCCCAAGGTGCTGCTCCTCGACGAGCCCCTCGGCGCTCTGGACCTGAAGCTGCGCCGGGAGATGCAGATCGAGCTCAAGCAGATCCAGCGCGACGTCGGCATCACCTTCGTGTTCGTCACCCACGACCAGGAGGAGGCGCTGACCATGAGCGACCGGATCGCGGTCTTCCATGACGGTCGCATCGAGCAGGTCGCCGCACCGGCCGAGCTCTACGAGCAACCGGCGTCCGACTTCGTGGCCGGGTTTGTCGGCACCTCCAACCTGCTGACCGACGCCGCCGCCGAGCAGCTGGTCGGTCGGGCCGGCACGTTCAGCATTCGCCCTGAGAAGATCCACTTTGCGGCCGCGGGTCAGCTCGGGGAGCCCGCCCGCGCCAGCGGCACCGTGGCGGCCGTGGTCTATCTCGGCTCGGTCACCCACTACGTCGTCGACCTCGACGCGGGCGGGTCGCTGACCGTGCTCCGGCAGAACCTGCAAGGCTCCGCCGACCAGGCCCTCTCCCACAGCGGCCAACGAGTCGACCTGGCCTGGGCCGACGAGCACGTCATCTCCCTGGCCAGCTCAGGCTGACCGAGCCATCCACGATCCTGTCCCCGACCAATCCTGGCCGCCCGGCCAAACCAGAAGGAGACACCATGAGAACCAAGCGACGCGCAGGAGTGGTGGCGGGCGCCGCCGTACTCCTGCTGGCCGTGGCAGCCTGCGGCACCTCCTCGGGAGGTGGCGAGAAGGGCAGTGGCGAGGAGGGCTCCGGTGGCTTCACCGCGCCGGACGTCCCGATGGCCAGCGAGCTCGGCGACAACGAGGGCGAGATCAGCATCCTGGCCTGGCCCGGCTATGCCGAGGACGGCTCCACCGACAAGAGCGTCGACTGGGTCACGCCGTTCGAGAAGGCCACCGGCTGCAAGGCCAGCGTGAAGGTGTTCAACACCTCCGACGAAGCCGTCAACCTGATGAGCTCGGGTCAGTACGACGTCGTCTCCGCCTCCGGCGACGCCTCCCTCCGGCTGATCGCCGCCAGCGAGGTCGCACCAGTGAACACCGACCTGATCCCCAACTACGCCGACGTCTACGACTTCCTCAAGGACCGCGACTGGAACTCGGTGAACGGCCAGATGTACGGCGTTCCGCACGGCTGGGGCGCAAACCTGCTGATGTACAACACCAAGGTCGTCTCCCCCGCGCCGACGAGCTGGAGCGCGGTGTTCACCGACGCCGATAAGTATGCCGGCAAGGTGACCGCCTACGACTCGCCGATCTACATCGCCGACGCCGCGCTCTACCTGATGAACACCCAGCCAGACTTGGGGATCAAGAACCCCTACGCGCTGGACCAGGACCAGCTCGCGGCGGCCGTCGATGTGCTGAAGAAGCAGCGCGAGTCGATCGGTGAGTACTGGGTCGACTACCTCAAGCAGATCCAGGCGTTCACCAACGGCGACTCGGTGATCGGCACCAGTTGGCAGGTGATCGTGAACCTCGCTCAGTCCGAGAAGGTGCCGGTGGAGGCGTTCCTGCCCGACGAGGGCTCGACCGGCTGGTCGGACACCTGGATGATCAGCTCCAAGACCGAGCACCCGAACTGCGCCTACGCGTGGCTCAACCACATCATCTCCCCGGAGGCGAACTCCGCGGTGGCCGAGTGGTTCGGTGAGGCGCCCGCCAACGCCAAGGCGTGCGACCTGACCTCGGAGGGCTTCTGCGACAGCTACCACGCCGGCGACGCCGACTACGCCAACAAGATCTGGTACTGGACCACCCCGATCGAGGAGTGCCTCGACGGTCGCACCGACGTCAAGTGCACGACGTACCAGGATTGGCAGACGGCCTGGACAGAGATCAAGGGCTGACCCTTGTCCGACGGTCAGCACTCCCAGTCACCACCGGTGGAGCAGCCGGCGCCGGGGCGATCCCGGCGCGGCTCGCGCCGGCCCGGCTTCGGCCTGGCCGCGCTGCTCGGTCCGCCGATGCTGTGGCTGGGAGTGCTGTACCTCGGCTCCCTGGCGGCCATGTTCGTCACCTCGCTGTGGACGACCGGGCCGTTCGGGCAGGGCGTCGAGCGGGTGTGGAACCTGGACAACTACCGCACCCTGTTCACCGTCGACGTCTACCGCACCGTCACCGCACGCACCCTGCTCACCGCGGTCTCGGTGACCCTCATCGACGCACTGCTGGCCTTCCCGATCGCGCTCTACATGGCGAAGGTCGCCTCACCGAGGATGCAGAAGATCCTGGTCATTCTCGCCATCACGCCGCTGTGGGCGTCGTACCTCGTCAAGGCGTACGCCTGGCGCGGGATGTTCTCCTCCTCCGGCCCGGTGGCCTGGCTGACCCAGCCGTTCGGGCTGGACACCCCCGGCTACGGCCTGGTCGCCACCGTGGTGACGCTTGCCTACCTCTGGCTGCCCTACATGATCTTGCCGATGTACGCCGGCCTGGAGCGGCTGCCCAACTCCCTGCTCGAGGCGTCGGCCGACCTCGGCGCCGGAGCCGGCATGACGCTGCGCCGCGTCGTCCTCCCCGTGCTCTTCCCCGCCTTCGTCGCGGGCTCGATCTTCACCTTCTCGCTGACGCTCGGTGACTACATCGCGGTCAAGATCGTCGGCGGTGCCAACCAGATGCTCGGCAACGTGGTCTACGACTCGTTCCTCACCGGCAACAACATGCCCTTCGCAGCGGCAGTGTCGACCATCCCGGTCGTGATCATGCTGGTCTACCTCGCCGCCATCCGACGGACCGGCGCCTTGGAGAACCTGTGAGGACGCCGCGATGAACCTCTCCAAGCCGATCCGATGGACCCTCGCGGGACTGACGCTGCTGACGCTGCTGTTCGTCTACGCGCCGCTCGGGCTGGTCCTGCTGAACTCCTTCAACACCTCCCAGACCTTTGCCTGGCCGCCCACCGGCTTCACCACCGAATGGTGGGGACGGGCCTGGTCCTCGCCGGGCGCCCGCGACGCCATCTGGGTCTCCGTCCAGGTGGCCGTGATCGCCACCGTGATCGCACTGGTGCTGGGCACCATGGCGGCGCTGGCCCTGACCCGCTATCGGTTCTTCGGCCGTGACGCGGTGTCGCTGCTGATCATCTTGCCGATCTCGCTGCCCGGGGTGGTCACGGGCATCGCGCTGGCCAACGCCTTCTTGACGATCTTCGGGATCCAGCTCGGCTACCTCACCCTGATCGTCTCCCACGCCACCTTCTGCATCGTCACGATCTTCAACAACGCCATCGCCCGCCTACGCCGGCTCGGCGGCAGCCTCGAGGAGGCCTCGGCCGACCTGGGCGCGGGAACGTTCACCACCTTCCGCCTGGTCACGCTCCCGATGCTCCGGTCGGCGTTGCTGGCCGGCGGCCTGCTGTCCTTTGCGTTGAGCTTCGACGAGATCATCGTGACGACCTTCACCGCCGGCCAGGGCATCGAGACCCTCCCGATCTGGATCCTGCAGAACCTCTTCCGCCCCAACCAGGCCCCGGTCGTCAACGTCGTCGCCGCCGCCCTGATCGTCGTCTCCGTCATCCCGATCTGGCTCGCCCAGCGCCTCGCCGGCACCGACGAAGGCGTCGCCGCCCCGTAGCTCCGCGAGGTGCCAGGCGTGGTTGCGGTCTTGGGGTTGAGGTCGGTGAGCGGGTGCAGCGCCCGGGCCGGCACAGGGGCGCCGCCGAATACCATTGCGGGATGCGCGTTCTGGTCTGCCTGGTCTGTATCACAGTCCTGGCGGGTTGCGGTTCATTCAACGACTCCGGCAAGCAGGACGCGGGCTTATCAACTGGCACCATTCGTGGGACGATCAAACGGCCCATCGGGCTCTCCGTGTTTCCGGATGACCGGATGGAGGTTCCTGTTTGGAAGCAGATGCCGGGCGCCTATGCGGGATTGCTGACGCAACCGCAATACTCCGGTGGCGGCAGTGAGTCCTCCCGGGTGATTCGGCTGAGGCTGTTGGTCGGGGCCAGCAGCCGTGTGGAGTTGGACCTCGACGCTCTGCGAGCATGGTTCGAGTCGCCAGACGGATCACGAACACACGTGCGCAGGGCACCCTGCGGCCGAGACGACGATCTCTCGGGTGCAATCGACGCGCACGACGAGAGGTCCGGGTGCCTGGGATACCACCTTCCCGAGGGTCCAGGTCGCCTGCAACTCCGTAGCGCAGACCCTCGACAAGACGGATTCAGCTACTTCATCGACGTTCCCACCGAAAGCGCTCGCTGACTCGCACTAGTAGGTCAACGATCGGTTGTCGGGCTAGAGCAGGCTCGCCTCGAGGCATAGGTCGTTGCTGTAGATGCCTTCGCTAAGTGCGGCTCCGGGGCAAGACTTCAAGACCTTCACGTCAGCAGGCCAGCAGGCCCGGGAAGACCTCTCTCATGCGCGATCTGCAGGCGTGAGTCCAAGAGTCGGGAATCGTGGTCGCCTGGGTCAAACACCAGCCGACCCGTGGAGGGCGGTAACCACGGCGGCGGGTGAGCCGAACCCGGCCCCGGGCGGTGAGCCCGACGCGGTGGCCGGGTGGGCACAGGGGCCCGACAGCGCCGTGGATGGGACTGGCCCCCCTGCGCGACGCGTGCGAGCGCAGGGGTGGTTGGCGCGCGGGGCCCCTGTGCCGGCCCGGACGCCGCACCCGCTCACCGACCGCAACCCCAGAACCGCAACCACAGCCAGCCGCAGGTGATCGGGCTCAGGCAGCCGGATCCTGCAGGGTCGACATCGCCTCGAGCAGGGTGTCGTGGATGTAGGCGAGCTCGGGTGAGACTGCGCCCCAGTCCTCGGCCGGCGCATCCTCGGTCCAGGCCTCCGCGTCGCCGTCCTGGTCCCACGCCATCTCGCCGTGCTGCCAGACCCACCAGATGTTCGCGCTGGGATCCTGGATGCGGGCAAAGGTGGTGCCGAAGAAGTCCGTCGGCCGGGTGATGAGTCGCGCCCCACGGGCGAGCGCGCGCTCGAGCGTCCGGTCGATGTCGTCGACGTAGACCTGCAGCAGGCTAGGTGTGAAGGGCCAGCCGGGCTTGCGCTCGGCAAGCATCAGGGTCGTAGTGCCGACGACGACCTCACCTTGCAGCAGCAGCCCGTCGTCGTCGACCGTGCGGGCCTCGGGTCGCTCCGCGCCGCCGAAGACCTCGACGATGAACCGGGTCAGCTCCTCGGAGTCCTTGGTGATGATGAACGGGTTGACGGTGGCATAGCCCTCGGGAGCGGTGGGGATCGACATGATGACTCCTCCTCGTGTCTTCGGGGTTTCGATGCCTCAAGTCCACCAAGGACCAGGTGTTGCGAGATTGAAGATTTCCGCCATCACCGGCCGGCGAGGATGCGCGCGGGCGTCTGCCCGTGGAAGGCACCGAGGGACCTGGTCAGGTGTGCCTGATCGGAGAAGCCGCACCGCGCGGCGCACTCGGCCGGCGGCACGCCCTCCAGAAGCAGGGTGAACGCCTCTCGCGCTCGTTCCAGCTGCGCGATCTGCTTGCGGGTGAGGCCGGTCGTCTCGCGCACTCGCCGCTGCCAATGCCGCTCCGAATAGCCGGTGTCGTCTCCGAAGAGAGCGCGACGCACGTCCTCGTCGGCGCGGAGCACATCAATCTCGAAGAGCCGCTCGACGAATGCCTCGAGGTCGTCGTACTCGGGCAGTCGCACCCGGTGCTCTGCGATCGCGATCCAGCCGTCCTCGATGGGCAGTCGCTGCTCGCCACCGAGCACGAGTCGCTTGCTGGCCGCCGTCACGGCAACGTGTGCGCGAAGCTGGACGCCCCAACTGTGCTCGCCGACAGCCGACCTCACCCAGCGGTGGCCGAGTGTCGGTCCGGAAAGTCCGGCCACCTCTGGGCCATCGGGTTGCCGGGCGAACCAGAGATCCCAGTACTCGACAGCAGGCACCAGGTAGCGCTCGTCGCGCACTGCGCGGGCCTGCCACACGCTCTCGATGTGCGACGAGTCGACCAGGCGCTCCTCGTAGAGGCCGCCCTCGTGCTGCCAACCGTCGCCCGAGTCGATCGTCATGCCCTGATCCTGGCATCTCGCGCAACCCGCAGCGGCACCTCGCGGGCTAGTCGTCGGCGAGGAGCATCCAGACGGCGTTGGCGACGTCGCGGGCGGCAGACTCGATGGACGGGCGTTGGGTGGCGTCGCCGGTGACCCAGATGAGGAGTTGGCCGATGATGAGGTGGCGCACGGCGCGGACGACGGTCACGTGGGTGCCGTGGTTGAGGCTGACCAGATCGAGCGGGTGGTCTTCGCCCTTGTCGACCACGTCGGTGACGGCGTCGGCCATCGACAGCAGGGAGCTGGTCATCGCCGAGACGCGAGAGACGTCGCCCTCGTCGAGGCCGAGGGCGCACAGGTTGAAGCCGTCGGCGGTGCCGATCATGGCCGAGGTGACGGTCGGTGTCGTGGTGAGGAGCCGGCGCAGGATAGGCAGCAGGGCGCGGCCGATCTGCTCGGACCAGAGATCCCAGTCGGCCGCGATCTGGAGGTCCATCTCGGTGCCGCCGCCGCGGGCCGGTGGTTCGGGCTCCGCGCGATGCAACGTGAGGACCTCCGCTACTTGGGGAGGTGCGTCATAGGCATGCGCGGGGGTGGGGACGACGGCCATCAGCTCACAACCTCCATGACCTGGGGGATGCGCAGCGATGTGCGCAGCACCTGGTCCACGTCGTCACGCTCGCGGGGGTCGGCGAGCAGCAGCGGAATGGCCGGGTCGACCTGGTCGACCGCTTCACGGAAGTCCTCGAGCGGAGCCTGGCTGCCGTCGAACCGCGTGAGCGCGACGGTGAGCTTGTGGGTCGGCACTTCGTTGGCGATGAACTCCAGCCACAGCTCGGTGTCGAGCAGAGCATGCTCATGCTGACCGTAGAGCCACAGCACCACGCCTTGACTGCGCGGCATGGCCGACTTGCGGACCATGTCGAAGCGCTCCTGGCCCGGGGTGCCGACGATGGACACCATCGATCCGTCCGGTGCCTGCCACTGGCCGATCTCGAGCCCGACCGTGGTCGTGGTCTTCAGGTGCCGACCCGCGCGCAGCATCATCGCAGTGCTCGCCACATCGGTCGTCGCCACCGAGGACTCGGAGATCGTGCAGACCGCGGTGGTCTTGCCGACGCCGAACGGGCCCACAAAGGCCACCTGACGTGTGGTGGTGCCGCCGATCACTGACTTCACTGAGTCACTCCTACTGCAAGGTTCGGCCCCGAAATGGCACTGTCCCTGAAAGGGCACGTTTTGAAATAGCGCTGTCTTGGTGACGGTAGGGGGCCGCTCGCGCCGCGCGCAGCGGAATGGCCAAGAAATGGGGAAAATCTCGGCTCGCAGCGAGCGGTCTAGGCAGGGTCCGCGCCGGGGTCGATGTAGCCGTCTGCGACGCCGATCCGGTAGAGCTCGCTCTTGGTCCGGGCGGGGGTGCCGACTTGTTCGTATTTCTGCCGCACGCGATCGACGTACTGCTTCGCGGTGCTCGGCGCGACTCCCATGGCCCGGGCCACCGAGTCGAGCTTGAGGCCGCAGGCGTAGAGCCGTAGGGCGCGCAGCTCTTGGACGGACAGCTGGGGCCGGATCGCGGCCTCGTCGGCCATCATCACGCGAGCCAGCGCCGGGCTCATCCACGCGCGCCCGGCCAGGGCCGCCTCGACTGCTTCGCCGAGGTCGTCGAGGCGATCCGACTTCGCCACCACGCCGCACACGCCCGCGGCCACCATCCGGCGTGCGTGGCGCGGGCTGGTCAATGCCGAGACGACGAGGACGGCCACACCGTCGGAGACCAACGCAGCGACCCGGTCGACGTCAGCCATGCCGTCGGCAAGATCGAGGTCGAGCAGCAGCAGGTCGACCCCGGAGGCCGGTATGGCGTCCAGGGTGTCCCCGACGGCGACCACCTCATGTCCGAACCGGCGCAGCTCGTTGACCAGGGAGTCGCGGATGAGCAGATGGTCCTCCACCACCGCCACCCGAGCGCTCATCCCTGCCACCTCATTCGCCGCCGCTTCGTTCCCGCCATCTCAATCCCGCCAGGTCATCTCCACCACGGCCAGGTCACCGTCCACGACAACCGTTGCTTCGGTGACGAGCCCTGCGACGGCGGAGGCTGGGCAGGCCAGCACCAGCGCGGGTTGACCTTGGTCCTCGTGGACGCTGAACGACACGGTATCGCCCGGCTGCAGCCGGGTGATCAGGCCCTCGACCGCGTCGAAGACCTCGACCGCCTGGTCCTCGGACAGGTCTGGCACCTGGCTGAGCAGGGTGACCACGACCGAGCGTCGACGCGCCAGCTCGATCATCGCCACGACGCGGGTGAGGACAGCGGTGGATGGGGAGCTCAGCCCGATCAGCACGCGCAGGTAGCTCTCCTCTCGGGCGGCCCGCTCTCGGACCTCCGACTCGTGCCGGCTCTCCGGCGCCGCCGCCACCTCGAGCAGCACCTCTCGAGCCGAGGCCAGCACCGACTGCAGGCCCGCTCGGCGCAGCGCCTCCTGATCTGCGCGGTGGTCACGCCGGCCGGCGAGGCGGATGGTCTCCTCGGTCTCCTCGGCAACGATCCGGGAGAGCCGCTCCATCTGTCGGCGCAGAAGCATCATGGCCAGGACCAGGCAGGACGCCTGGATGATCCCCGCGAACGGCGCACCCGCGCAGGCGAACAGGCCATCTCCGCGCAGCACGGCGATCACATCGATGCAGAGGACGATGAAGGCGAGGGCTGGGGCGACCACCCGCCATCTGCCGTCGAGGATCACGAACATGACGGCGATCGTGGCCGCACCCTCCGGCCCCCAGGTCGCGACTCCGTCGACCGGGCAGGTGGCGCCCCAGGGGCTGGCCCACGCAAGCGCGGCAAGCATCGCGACGTAGCCGACGAGCACCGTCGGCACGGGCAACCGCCGACCCTGCCGATGGCTCACCAACATCAACGCCGCCGCGCCCGCGACCAGGATCCACGCCAACAGCGGCTGCGCCGAGGGGTCGACCGTGGCGGCCAGGAGAGTCTGGATCGCGAGGTTCACCACCATGACGCCGCCGATGGCTGCGGCCATCCATCGGACAGAGGGCTCGAAGACATCGCGATCGTGGTCAGCCTGATCGTTGTCGACCAGCAGCGTTGGGTGGACCGAGACTTCCGTTCGCGCGCCGGTCGTCACCGTCACCGTCAGCCCGGCCGCACCAGTCCGCTCCTGCAGCCGCGCGGCCACCTGTCCTGGTGCGGGAGCGTGAGCCGGCCAGACGCCGTCGTCGCTCACCCAGATCCTCTGCTCCGCCGGCTCAGCGCCGAGAGTGACCACCTTGCCCCTGGTGTGCTTCTCGACGTTCGTGATTGCCTCCCGCAGCACCTCCAGCACCGCCGCGCGACGCGTCGGGTCGTGGTCGTCCAGCACGGTGCGCACCGGGCCGAGCTCCCCAGACACGGTCAAGCCCAGCCTCGCCGCGTGGTCCGCGAGACCGGTGAGCCCCCGCCCCTCCGTGGAGTCGCCCTCCAGTAGGGCGTCGAGGACAGCGACATCTGCCGTGGCGCGGCGGGTCACAAGCTCCGGAGCCGACACCACCCGCGCCGAGGCGATCGCGGCGAGGGTGTTGACGGCCGTGTCGTGCAGCAGCCTCAACCGGCTCCGTGTCTCAGCAATACGTCGCTCGTCGCCTTCGACGAGAGCGGCCGACGCCAGCCGGGACCGGGTCACCTCGTCAGCCTGCCCGGCAGCCGTGCGCAGGGCCCTGGCCGCGATGGCGAACCCGAGCCCGAAGGCGAGGGAGGCAACCACTAGCTGCCCGATGGACGCTGACCAGATCGCGAGACCGGACCGCCAAGCGAGCAGGATCGGCAGCGCGACAGCGAGCACGATGGTCACCAGCACAGCGGCGCGCCACCTCAGCGCCAACCCGACCACCACGGCGAGCCCCAGCGACATCAACACCGCGGTCCGATAGACGTTCGCCGGGGCCAGGTCGGCCACCAAGGCGTGGTGGACGACCACGAACCCGATCCACGAGCAGACGACCGGCCAAGCCGGCCACCCTCGGGTCACGGTCAGGGTCCACACCACGCCGTGCAGGGTGAAGGCCACGAAGACCAGCCACGCCGCGTGGTAGCCGTCCATGGCCCGAGCCGCGCCCACGACCTCGACGGGACCGACCACCGCCGCCCAGATCAACACCGCCCGTCGCAGCGCTTGTTCGACGCCCCACCGATAGGCGTCACGCGTCGCGGGTGCGGCCCGCTCCCCCGCGACGACCGAGCCGGTGTGGCTGCCGCCCAGGCCCCACCCGGTCACCGGCATGGCGTCGATGCTAGATGAGGCCGTCGGTTCGTCGTACGTCCGTCGACTGGTGACGAGCGCGGCGTGACCACCGAAGAGGGGACAGCCGGGTGGTACGCACCATTCGCGACTTCCATCAAGATGGAGGTCGGTATGCCGCCGGACGTAGGCCTGCGGCCATTTCTACTCGGGGGGAAGGCGCGACAGAGATGAGCACCCCCACGATCAGGACACCCCCACTGGTCCACGCGATCATCCCCCTGGTATCGCTGGCCGTCTTGATCGCGGGGGCGCTTGCCCTCTACGGACTTGATGCGCTCGATGGGCCGATCCAGGTCGCCCTGCTGCTCTGCTGCGCGCTCGCGGCACTGATCGCGATGCGCAATGGGCACCAGTTCCAAGCGGTGCAAGAAGCGGGTCGGGAAGCCATCGCCTCGGTCTCGAGCGCGGTCTTCATCCTGTTCGCCGTCGGCGCGCTGATCGGAGTCTGGAACCTCAGCGGCACCATTCCGACCCTGGTCTACTACGGCATCCAGGTGCTGTCACCGGGGTGGTACTACGCCGCGGCCGCCATCATCTGCGCCGTCGTGGCGCTCAGCATCGGCAGCTCGTGGACGACCGCCGCCACGATCGGCGTCGGCCTGGTCGGCATCGCCGGGCTGATCGGCGTGTCGCCGGCGATCACCGCGGGAGCGGTCATCTCCGGGGCGTATCTGGGCGACAAGACCTCGCCGCTGTCGGAGACCACGGTCCTCACCTCACAGCTGGTAGGTGTCGACCTCTACCAGCACATCAAGCGCCAGGTGTGGACCTCGGTGCCCGCTTTCGGCATCGCGCTCGTGGTGTTCTTCATCCTCGGCTTGACCCGCAACGACACCGTCACCGCGGCGGAGACGACCTCGGATCTCGACAAGCTCAACGAGGTCTTCAACATCACCCCGCTCGCTCTGCTCCCGCTGGCGCTGCTGGTCTTCATGTCGATCCGCAAGATCCCGGCCACCCTCTCCCTGCTCGCCGCGACCCTGTTCGCCGGCGTACTGGGCGCCTTCCTCCAACCAACGGTGTACGCCGACTTCATCTCTGGGGGCGGGTCAGTCGTCATCGAGTCGATCAAGGCGATCTGGGGCGCGATGGCCAACGGCTTCTCCATCGACACCGGCATCGCCGATATCGACCGCCTGCTGTCTCGGGGGGGCATGGACAGCATGCTGCTCACCATCTGGCTGATCCTCGGCGCGGTCACCTTCGGCGCCATGCTCGAGGAG
This sequence comes from Nocardioidaceae bacterium, assembly GCA_039811985.1. GTDB lineage: Bacteria > Actinomycetota > Actinomycetes > Propionibacteriales > Nocardioidaceae > Nocardioides. The sequence continues at coordinate 29,603 of JBDHZT010000023.1, forward strand.
TTCGGCCTGATCGCTCGCCTCATCGATCCGATGGTCGCCGCCGCAAAGAGCACCGGCCGGCTCTTCCTCACCGTCTTCGTCTGCGGCTTCGGGCTGAACCTGGTCGCCGGCGACCAGTACATCGCGCTGGTCTTGCCGACCAAGGTCTTCAAGGCCGAGTTCGCGCGTCGCGGGCTGGCCCCGACCAACCTGTCTCGTCTGGCGGCCGACAGCGGCACGGTCACCTCACCATTGGTGCCCTGGAACTCCTGCGGGGCGTTCATGAGCGCTACGTTGGGGGTCTCGACGCTCCTGTATCTTCCGTACGCCATCTTCTGTTACGCCAGCCCCGCTCTCAGCTTGCTGTATGGCTTCACCGGATTCCGGATCGAGCGCGTCGAGCCCACGCACGAGCTGACCAGTGAATCCGAGGAGACCCCATGAGTTCCACCGAAGCCACGAGCACCACCCAGGCGGAGGGCAGCTCGGGGAAGATGACCCTGCCCACGCTGACCGCCATGGTGGTCGGCGGGATGGTCGGCGCGGGGGTCTTCTCTCTCCCGGCCCGCTTCGGTGTCGCAACCGGCATCCTCGGATCACTGATCGCCTGGGCGATCGCCGGTGCCGGCATGCTGATGCTCGCCTTCGTCTTCCAGAACCTGGCGATCCGCAAACCCGATCTCGACTCCGGTGTGTTCATCTACGCCAAGGCGGGCTTCGGAGACTACGCCGGCTTCAACTCCGCGATCGGCTTCTGGGCCAGCGCGGTCGCCGGCAACACGTTCTACTGGGTGTTCATCACCGCCACCTTGGGTGCCTTCTTCCCGGCCTTCGGCGACGGCGACACCGTGCTCGCAGCAGCCGTGGGGTCGGCCGGGGTCTGGCTCTTCCACACTCTGATCGCCCAGGGCGTGCGAGATGCGGCGATCATCAACCGGATCGTGACGGTCTTCAAGATCATCCCCATTCTGGTCTTCATCGTCGTGCTGTTCATCAGCTTCGACGCGGGGGTCTTCTCCGACAACTGGACCGCCTACGGGTACGGCGACCTGGGCAACCTGAACGAGCAGGTCCGCAACACGATGATCATCACGACCTTCGTGTTCCTCGGCATCGAGGGGGCCAGCGTCTACTCGCGCTATGCCAAGAAGCGCTCGGATGTCGGCAAGGCGACCGTGCTGGGCTTCTTGAGCGTGCTCTCGATCTTCGCCCTGGTGACGCTGTCGAGCTACTCGGTCATGCCGCAACCCGACATCGCCGAGACTCGTCAGCCGTCGATGGTCGGACTCTTCGAGCACGTCGTCGGCGACTGGGGCGAGTGGTTCATCAGCGCGGCCGTCATCATCTCCGTGCTTGGCGCCTACTTGGCGTGGACGCTGATGGCAGCCGAGGTGATGTTCATCCCGGCACGCAACGAGGACTTCCCCGCCTTCCTCGGCCGGGAGAACGAGAACGGCACTCCGATCACGGCGCTCGTGGTGACCTCGCTTGCGGTCCAGGGACTGCTGGCGGCGACGTTGATCCTCACCGACGCGCTGAACTTCATGCTGGACCTGTGCACCAGCTTGGCGTTGATCCCCTACTTCCTGGCGGCCGCCTATGCCCTCAAGCTGGGCCTGACCGGCGAGGCCTACGAAGAGGTCACCTCCGGGGTGCGCCGACGGGAGACGATCATCGCCGGCGTCGCCACGGCGTACACCCTGTTCCTCTTCGACGCCGCCGGCCTGAAGTTCCTGTTGCTGTGCACGATCATCCTGGCGCCGCTGACCCTGCTCTACATCAAGGCCCGCAGCGAACAGGGCCGCCGGATCTTCAGCCCGACCGAGATGGCGCTCTTCGCGGTCATCCTCGCCGGAGGGGTGTTCGGGGTCTTCGGACTCTGGTCTGGCAGCATCACCATCTGAGCCTCACTGCAGAAAGGCAGTCGTGATGACCGAGTCCACTACCGCCGGCGTCTCCGCGACGTACGGCGTGCACTCCGAGGTCGGCAAGTTGAGGAAGGTGCTGGTCTGCTCGCCCGGGCTCGCCCACCGCCGGCTGACGCCGAGCAACAACGACGACCTCCTCTTCGACGACGTGATGTGGGTGGAGAACGCCCAGCGGGACCACGCCGACTTCGTCAACAAGATGACCCAGCGCGGCGTCGAGGTCGTCGAGCTGCACGACCTGCTGGCGCAGACGATGGCGATCCCCGAGGCTCGCACGTGGCTGCTGGACCGCAAGGTGGTGCCCAACCAGGTCGGTCTGGGCCTGGTCGACGGGACCCGCGCCTTCTTGGAGTCGCTGGCGCCCAAGCAGCTCGCCGAGTTCCTCATCGGCGGCATGGCCACCAACGACCTGCCCGAGGACTACCGGTCGGACTACATCTCGTTGGTGCGGGAGTCGACCGGTGTGCGGGAGTATCTCCTGCCGCCGCTGCCCAACACGCTCTACACACGTGACACCACCTGCTGGCTCTACGGCGGGCTCACCATGAACCCGCTCTTCTGGCCGGCGCGCAAGGACGAGACGATCATCTACCAGGCGATCTACTCCTTCCACCCCGACTACGTCGGCTCGACGGTGTGGTGGGGCGACCCCGAGCAGGACTGGGGTCAGGCCAGCTTCGAGGGCGGCGACATCATGCCGGTCGGCAACGGTGTCGTGCTGATGGGGATGAGCGAGCGGACCTCGCGGCAGGCGATCACCCAGGTCGCCGGTGCCCTCTTCGCCCAGGGCGCAGCCGAGCGCGTGGTGATCGCGGGCATGCCGAAGCTGCGCGCTGCGATGCACCTCGACACCGTCTTCACCTTCGCCGACCGCGACGTCGTCACGCTCTATCCGACGATCATGGACGCGGTGCATACCTTCTCGCTGCTGCCCTCGGACAAGGCACCCGGGGTCGAGGTCGTCGACGAGGGGTCCACGCCGTTCGTCGACGTGGTGGCCCGATCCCTCGGGCTGCCCGAGCTGCGGGTGATCGAGACCGGCGGTGACGTCTACCAGTCCGAGCGGCAGCAGTGGGACAGCGGCAACAACGCCGTCGCGCTCGAGCCGGGCGTGGTCTTCACCTACGACCGGAACACGCTGACCAACACCCTGCTCCGCAAGGCCGGCATCGAGGTGATCACCATCGTCGGCGCCGAGCTCGGTCGGGGTCGCGGTGGCGGTCACTGCATGACCTGCCCGATCATCCGGGACGCCGTCGACTTCTAGGCGAATCTCCCGGAGGACGTCATAGGGATCGGTCGCCCCGGCGACCGCGGAGTATGACGTCCCAGGGGTGGCTTACAGGGCGTACGGCGCCAGCTCGCCGGCCAGGTCGGCGTGTGCGCGACCGCGGACGACGGTGCCCTCGCCGGTGTGCTCCAGCGAGTCGATCTCGGCGTTCTGGTGGAGTCGGTTGACCAGGTCGCCGCGGGCGTAGGGCAGCAGCGCGGCGAACTCCACGCCGGGCCTGGGCAGCTCCCCCTCGATCATCGAGAGCAGCGCCGGGATTCCCTCACCGGTGCGCGCCGAGACGACGACCGAGTGCGGCTCGCGCTGGGTCAGCCGGGCCAGCACCATCGGGTCGGCAGCGTCGGCCTTGTTGATCACCACGATCTCGGCGACCTTGTCGGCGCCGATCTCGGCGAACACCTCGCGGACAGCGGCGATCTGGCCCTCGGGGTCCGGGTGGGAGCCGTCGACCACGTGCAGGATCAGGTCGGCGTCGGCGACCTCCTCCAGCGTCGAGCGGAACGCCTCCACCAGCTGGTGGGGAAGGTGCCGCACGAAGCCGACGGTGTCGGTGACGGTGTAGACCCGGCCGTCCTCGGTTGTCGTACGCCGCGTAGTGGGGTCCAACGTCGCGAAGAGGGCGTCCTCGATCAGCACCCCGGCGTCGGTGACCCGGTTGAGCAGCGAGGACTTGCCGGCGTTGGTGTAGCCGGCGATCGCGACGCTCGGGACGTGGTGACGACGCCGCTCCTGACGCTTGACGTCGCGGGTGCCCTTCATCTCCGCGAGCTCGCGGCGCAGCTTGGCGATCTTGGTGTTGATCCGACGTCGGTCGGTCTCGATCTTCGTCTCACCGGGGCCACGACCACCGATGCCGGCGCCGCCGGCCGCCCGGCCACCGACCTGGCGCGAGAGGTTGCCGCCCCAGCCGCGCAGCCGCTGTTTGAGGTAGTTCAACTGGGCCAGCTCGACCTGCGCCTGCCCCTCCTTGGACTTCGCGTGCTGGGCGAAGATGTCCAAGATCAGCGCGGTCCGGTCGACGACCTTGACCTTGAGCCGGTCCTCCAGGTTGCGCAGCTGACTGGGCGCCAGCTCGCCGTCGCAGATCACTGTGTCCGCGCCGCTGGCCTGCACGATCTCGCGGAGCCCGTCGACCTTGCCGCGACCGACGTACGTCGCCGGGTCGGGCTTGCCGCGCCGCTGGTAGATCGCGTCCAGCACCTCCGAACCGGCCGTCTCCGCGAGCAAGGCCAACTCGGCCATGGAGTTCTCGGCGTCCTCGACGGTGCCCTCGGTCCACACGCCCACCAGGACGACCCGCTCGAGGCGGAGCTGGCGGTACTCCACCTCGGTGATGTCGTGAAGCTCGGTGGACAGGCCGGCCACCCGGCGCAGCGCATAGCGCTCCGCCAGGTCTTGGTCGCCGGTGGTCAGCTCGGGGTCGTCGCCGTCCAGGGCGGACTCGGCGTCTTCGGAGTCGGCATAACCGCTGACCCAGGAGTCCTCGTCCTCCCAGTCAGCGGTCGCCTCGAGCTCGTCGGCGAGTGAGAAGTCGGGATTGTTCGTCATACCGCTTCCAGCCTAGGCGCCACCCCCTCACCAGCGCGATCCGTTATCGGCGGCGGGCCGGGCTACCCTGCCGGGATGGCCATCCCCGGCGACCCGGCGTACCTCGCCAGCCAGCGGGCCGAGCTCCTGCGCTTCGCCCGCGGCGCCCAGCACCCGCTTGGGTTCGGCTGGCTGACCGACGACGGCACGCTCGACCCGACGCGGCCGGTGGAGCTCTGGATCACCTGTCGGATGACCCACGTCTTCGCATTGGGTGTGCTGGTCGACGAGCCTCCTCTGGTCGGCGGACCGGATCGGCGCGACCTGCTCGCCTTGGCGGCGCACGGCGTCCGGTCGATCAAGGGGCCGCTGCGCGATCAGGAGCACGGAGGCTGGTTCTCCTCGGTGAGCGCCGAAGGCCCGATCGATGCTTCGAAGCGGGCCTACGCCCACGCCTTCGTCGTGCTCGCTGCTGCGTCAGCGGTGCAAGCCGGCGCAGCGGGCGGGGACGCTCTGCTCGAGGCTGCGCTAGACGGCTCGCTGCGCCACTTCTGGGACGATGAGGCGGGCCTGTCGGTGGAGGACTGGGACCGCAGCTGGATCACACTCGATCCCTACCGAGGCGTCAACGCCAACATGCACACGGTCGAGGCCTACCTCGCGGCCGGCGACGTCACCGGTGATCCGGCCTGGCATCAGCGCGCCGGTCGCATCGCACGTCATGTCGTCGCCTGGGCGACCGGCAACGGCTGGCGGATCCCCGAGCACTTCGACGAGTCCTGGGTCCCGCTTCTGGACTTCAACCGCGATCGGCCGGCCGATCCGTTCCGGCCCTACGGCGCCACGGTCGGCCACGGACTCGAGTGGGCACGCCTCCTGCTGGCGGCCGAGGACGCCCTCGGCGCGGAGCCTGCTTCGGCAGGGACGAACCTTCGTGAGGCTGCGATCGCGCTCTACGACCGAGCGATCACCGACGGCTGGGCGGTCGATGGCGCAGACGGGTTCGTCTACACCACCGACTGGGCCGGGCACCCCGTCGTACGCGAGCGAATGCACTGGGTGGCCGCCGAGGCGGCCAACACCGCAACCGTCCTGCACCGGGTCACCGGCGACGAGCGATACGCCGCCGATGCGGCTGCCTGGTGGGCCTACATCGACCGCCATCTGGTCGATCATCAGCACGGGTCCTGGCGCCACGAGCTCGACCCGCAGAACCATCCATCGGCCACCGTATGGTCCGGCAAGCCGGACATCTACCACGCCTACCAGGCCGCGCTCCTGCCCGAGCTCCCACTCGCGCCGTCGTTCGCCGGGGCGCTGGCCAGTCGTCCTTGACTGGTCAGCCCATCTCCTCTCGAAGAGGCCCATCGACATGCCTCCGCACAATCCAACGACTTCACCTCTTGACGCGATCACGCTCGCGGAGTAGGAAGACACGAGAAGCGCAACTCGGGGGCAAAGATGGCAAGATCTCAGCAAGGTTCCAGTGGCCCGTACGCCACCGGTTGGGGTGCAAGCGCTCAACTCCTCGGGCGTGATTTTGCTCAACCGCCAAGTCTAGTCTGTTCGCACATGAGCCAAGAGCAGTGCGCTCACGCTCACTACGAGCAGATGGCCGAGTCCTGGAATGGGCCCAGTCCAGGGACTGACCATGACGCGCCCTTCTACGGACCGCCCCTGGCCAGATTCTCGACCTCTGTTGAATACGGATTTGGTGCTGGCAGACTTCTGACCAAACTGAAGCCAACCTTTGGGGTCGACAGCTCACTGGCAATGATTGAGCGCTGCATTCAAGCCAACCCTGACGTCAAGCTCCTGTCGGGGAATATCTCGACAATTACATTGCCCTGTCCGGTAGGCTATTCTTACGCGGCCGGTGGAACAATGAACGGATTTTCGGAACTCCCAGAACTCACAGAAGCATTGTCCAACATCCGCAGGAACTCGACAGCAACCAGTGAGTTTCGATTTGACCTTATCGCCGGCCAGATGTATGAGGATCTACAGAGCATCCTTGGCATTTGGTTTACATTCGACACGGGCGACGAGATTGTTACATGCGAGCGCTATTCACAGGTCGGGCCAAGGAACTACTTGCATGAATATCTGCTAGACGCGGGAACTAACGCCCAGCGACACGTTCACATTCACGAACAGTGGTTCGAACCAGCCGAGGTCGCCGAAGCACTTTCTCATGTAGGTTACTCAGCGAATTGGGTTCAAACGCGACCAGACACGCGCGTGTTCTCGCCGAGAGCTCACCTCCACTTCTTCGTAGCACGCCAGGAGGAATGATGAAGATCGTCACAGCACCAACTGGGGCATATCTGATTGGGCGTACCAAGGTGGCACGCATTCCCTCCACGTTGTACTCCAATCAGGAAGAACTCTTAAGCCTCGCAGAGAGTTATCGCGATAGCGTCGACACTGCAGCGCATGGCATTCAGCCGTATCACGTGACGGTGTTAACGTCGACTAGTTGCAACCTCGCCTGCCCCTATTGTTTCCAGAACACAGACAGCCTCGATCCCGGGCGCCCTCCCGCGCGGATCCCCGCTCTGCAGTTGACTACGGGTCGAGTCGAAATGATCGCCGCGTTTATTCGGAGCCAAATCGAGCGTCTCGAAAGAGATGGTGCAACAGTCTTGCTTTTCGGAGGTGAGCCACTACTTCGATACAGGGAGTGTGTCGATCTTCTTACGGCCTTCGCGAAGCTTCCGTTGAAACATGCCGGACTCCAGACTAACGCTACGCTCCTAACTTCGGAGCGCCTTGAGGAATTGCATGACCTCGGCGTCATTCGCGTCCATGTCACATTCGATGGCGACAGGGCGACTCACGACCAGTCTAGGAAGTATCGCGATGGCCGAGGCTCCTTCGACCGTATTATGACGAACCTTGAGCAGTGTTCGAGCGAACCTGATATCAGATGGCATATACGATTTAATGTTACGAGAGACTCCATTGACGACATCGTGCCAGTGTTTGAGTCGCTCGCCGAGGTGCTTCCCACTGAGCGAAGCACTATCTCGCTTGCGCCAATTCTTGACTACGGCCAGGGCGCGGAGGGCCTAATTCAACGATCAGACCGAGTGGCGACAATGCTGAAAAGGTGCTACGAACATATTCTGGAGCTTGGCTTCCAGCCGCTACCAATACTGGAGTCTTCGTGTGCGTATTGCTCGATTGAAGGCGGGGACGGCGGTGCAGTCGTAACGCCCGATGGAACGTTGTACAGTTGTTGGGATATTGCTGGTCGTCGCGAGTTCGCGGTTGGAGACGTGGAGACGGGCTACGACAAGGGACTGGTCTCGGCAAACTGGCATCACTGCTTGGAGGGGGTTGAAGTCGACCAAGGGTTTGGAAACGGTCTTTATGCAGATATCGAAAGTGAGCTACTGCTATTCTGGCTCGACGTATGGGAAGCAAGACATCGAACGATCGCCAACCAGTCGCAGAAAGGAGGTGGGACTCAATGATCCTCGAAGATACGGCCAAGACGCAGAACGAAGACAGCGTTATCGTGTTCGACGGCTCCGAGAGGTCTGAACTAGTCATGTGTGGCTTCCTGTGTCTTTCGCTTGATTGACGCCTGGAGCCAGCAAGGTGGCCTAGTTCTCGGAATTGGGCCACCTTGTCATACGCGGGAGGGGATGGTGCCAGCAGTGGGGCGCAGGCTCGGTTGTCTGACAGTGGGACAGGCAATCAATGCCCTCGGCAGTGGCGGCGCCCCCATTGCGGTGGCATTCGCGGTCCTCAAGGCGACCGACTCGGCGTCGGCGCTGGGCATCGTCATGGCGAGCCGTGAACTGGCTGCCCTGCTGTTGTCCACCGCAGGTGGCCTCGTTGTCGCTCGGTTCTCGGCGGCGTGGAGCCTGCTGCTGACAAACGTCATCGCTGGTGGAGCACAGATAGGTTTCGCCCTCACCGCCCATCACGGCGTCGCCAGCGTGCCCGTGTTCGCCGGCTTCGCGCTCGTCAACGGAGCCATGTCGTCATTGGCTTCGCCTGCCGCCTTCTCAGTCTTCGGGCAGTTGGCTGCAGCCACGTCAAGACGTACCCGCGCCACGGCATTGTTCAGGGCAGCCAGCACCGGCGGACTTCTGGCCGGCGCGGCGCTCGCCGGACTGCTCGTCTCACTCTGGGGGCCGTATGCGGTCCTTCTCGCTGATGGGGCGAGCTACTGGCTCGCCGCTGCCCTCTTCTTCGCCTCCTCTCGGCCGTCGCGGTTCCCGCGGAGCGGACAGGGCGCGACGGGCAACTGGCGAGGCCAGTTGACCCGCGGGCTGTCCTTGCTCAGATCCACCCCGTGGGCGTGGCGGGTGATCCTCGCCAGCGCTGGCGCCAACGGCATCTCGACAGCCGTGCTCAGCGTGCTCGGTCCTGTCATCGCTGTGACAACACCTGCGATCGGGTCAGGCGCCTGGGGGATCGTGCTGGCGAGTTCCGGATTGGGAGCACTGGTCGGGGCAGCACTGGCACCGTTCCTCACAACCGCCAACCCGTTGCGAGCCAGCCTGATCGCGTGTCTCGGCGAGTCGCTGCCGCTCTTCTGCCTCGCGCTCTTCCCGAACAGCGTGGCGTTGTGCCTTGCCCAATTCGTGGCCGGCATTGGCTTCGGGATGTTCGAGGTGGTCTGGCTCACCGTCCTCCAAGAGCGCTTCGACGAGACCGACCAATCCCATGTTTTCGGGTGGGACCAGTTCCTGTCTGGGGCTCTGCTGCCACCAGGGCAACTGCTCATCGCGCCCGCTGCGCATCTTCTCGGGCTCAGGCCAGTGCTGCTTGCCGGGGCAAGCCTGGTCGCCTTGTCGGTTCCTTGGACCTTGTCACAACCTGATGTCCGCCGCATGTGACGGCAGCGCCCCAGGGTGATTGGATCCTGGAGCCGTCCATGCGCCGGGCAACCCTCGGGCAGTAGGTTGAGCGCCGTGACCGTCGAACTCCCTGCCCGTGCCCGCGTCGTCGTCATCGGAGGAGGGGTGATCGG
>JBDHZT010000024.1:0-38762 GCA_039811985.1 Nocardioidaceae bacterium
TCCTACCCGCCACCACCGAGAAGGTCCAAGCCCGCAAAGGCTGACCGACGAAGCGCCGCCGCGGACGTCATTCACTCCGGTCGCTCGAGCGACCAAGGACGATGACGTTATCCGGTTAGGCTGGCCGGTATGAGCAGTGTGGATCCGGTCATCGCGGCAGCAGAGCGGGCGCGGGCAGCGAGCCACGGCCTGGCGCTCGCCACGAGGGAGCAGAAGGACCGCGCCCTCGTGGCGATGGCGGAGGCGCTCGAGACCGACTCCGACACGATCCTGGCAGCGAACGCCGAGGACATCGCCCGCGCTGAGGCGGCTGGCACACCGAGCAACCTGATCGACCGGCTCCGGTTGACGCCCGAACGGCTGGCCGGGATGGCGCAGGGGCTGCGCGACGTGGCCGGACTGCCCGATCCGGTGGGGGAGGTGGTCCGCGGCAGCACCCTCGCCAACGGGCTGGAGCTGCGCCAGGTCCGGGTGCCGTTCGGGGTCGTGGGCATGATCTACGAGGCCCGCCCCAACGTCACCGCCGATGCCGCCGGGATCTGCCTGAAGTCGGGCAACGCGGTGCTACTCCGCGGCAGCTCCAGCGCCCGGTCGAGCAACGCGGCGATCGTCGACGCGCTCCGGGGCGCCGTGACCGCGGCGGGCTTGGAGGCGGATGTGGTCCAGCTCGTCCCCGGCGACTCCCACGACAGCGTGAAGGTGCTGATGCGGGCGCGCGGCCTGGTCGACGTACTCATCCCGCGCGGCGGCGCCTCCCTGATCCGCTCGGTCGTCGAGGAGTCGACGGTGCCGGTGATCGAGACCGGGGTGGGCAACTGCCATGTGTACGTCGACCGCTCGGCCGCCCTCGACAAGGCGCTCGCGATCGTGCTGAACGCCAAGACCCACCGCAGCAGCGTCTGCAATGCCGCCGAGTCACTGCTCGTGCACGCCGACGTAGCCGAGGAGTTCCTGTCGCAGGTGGTTCCGGCGCTCCAGGGGGCCGGCGTGACGGTGCATGGGGACGAGCACTTCGCGGCGTACGACGACGTCGTGCCCGCCACCGACGACGACTACGGCAGGGAGTACCTCTCGCTGGACATCTCCGCGCGCGTCGTCCCCTCCCTGGACGAGGCGATCCAGCACATCCGCCGTTTCTCCAGCCAGCACTCCGACGCGATCGTGACCGAGGATCTGTCCGCGGCGCGCCACTTCACCGCCGCCGTCGACTCCGCCGCCGTGCTGGTCAACGCCTCGACCCGGTTCACGGATGGAGGCGAGTTCGGGTTCGGCGCCGAGATCGGGATCAGCACGCAGAAGCTGCATGCGCGCGGGCCGATGGGGCTGACCGAGATGACCTCGACCAAGTTCGTCGTCACCGGCGACGGCCACATCCGGTGACCGCGCCCCCGACTGGCCTCCGCATGGCGGCCCGCTAGGCTGTCCGCCATGATCGACCTCATCACGCTGGCGGCCGAGGAGGCCCACGAGTCCTCGCCGTGGCCGGCGATCATCGGGCTCGGGGTGCTGTTCATCCTGTTCGCTTTGATGGCCGGGCTGCTGATGTTCGGCAAGGGACGCGAGCACAGCTGACCACCGCGCCCATCGCTGAGCCCACCCGTGGTCGCCGTGTCGGCGTGATGGGTGGCACGTTCGACCCCATCCACCATGGCCACCTGGTGGCGGCCTCTGAGGTCCAGTCGTGGTTCGACCTCGACGAGGTCGTGTTCGTCCCGACGGGGGACCCCTGGCAGAAGTCCGACCGGGCCGTCTCACCGGCCGAGCACCGCTACCTGATGACGGTGATCGCCACCGCCGCCAACCCGCGGTTCACCGTGTCGCGGGTGGACATCGACCGACCCGGACCGACGTACACCATCGACACGCTGCGCGACTTGCATGCCCTGATGCCCGACACCGGGCTCTACTTCATCACCGGCGCGGATGCGTTGGCCGACATCTTCACCTGGCGCGACGCCGACGAGCTGTTCGGGCTCGCGCAGTTCGTGGGCTGCACGCGGCCGGGCTATGAGATGGACCCCGAGGACATCGCCCGGATCCCCTCGGACCGGGTCACCATGGTCGAGATTCCGGCGCTGGCGATCTCCTCCAGCGACGTGCGCACCCGCTCCCAGCGCGGTGAGCCGGTCTGGTATCTCGTGCCGGACGGGGTGGTGCAGTACATCGCCAAGCACGGCCTCTATCCCCGTCTCGACCCGGCTGACCACCGGGTCCACGACCACTCAGCCGACCTTCACCCAGCCGACGATCACCCAGCCGACGACCACCAGGAAATCACCGGATGACCGCCACCGACCACGCTCTCGAGCTGGTCCGCGTCGCCGCTGCCGCGGCCTCGGACAAGCTCGGGGAGAACATCCTCGCCTTCGATGTGAGCGACCAGCTCGCGATCACCGACGTCTTCTTGCTGGTGTCCGGCAGCAACGACCGCCAGGTCAACGCGATCGTCGACGCCGTCGAGGAGAAGCTGCGTGACCTCGATGTCCGGCCACTGCGGCGGGAGGGGCAGCGGGAGGGGCGCTGGGTGCTGCTCGACTACGGCGACATCGTCGTGCACGTGCAGCACGAGGAGGAGCGGCGGTTCTATGCCCTGGAGCGGCTCTGGCGCGACTGCCCGGTGATCGCGCTGCCCGGCATCGAGCCACCCGGTGCCATCCCAGCCGATCCGGCGGACGACGACCCCCGGCGCATCGACGTGCCCGGCTTCGAGGACTTCTCGGAGGTCGGGACCATCGAGGACGAGATCCCTGACAACGGCATCTCTGACGACGGCGTCCCTGACGACGGCGTCCCTGGCGATGAGGAGCCTGACGACGGGGAGTTGGCGTGACGGCCGACGACACCATCGAGTCGGGGATCCGCCGGCTCATCTTGCTGCGGCACGGCCGGACGCCGTGGAACGCACTGGTCCGCATGCAGGGCCACACCGACGTACAACTCGACGATTGCGGTCGGGACCAGTCCGAGGCCGCCGCCCGGGTGCTCGCCCTCGAGGAGCCCGTCCGGCTCTGGACCAGCGACCTGGCCCGCGCCCGCGAGACCGCGTCGTACCTGGAGAAGGAGACCGGTCTGACCGCTGTCACCGACTCCCGGCTGCGGGAGTTCGACGTCGGCGCCCGGTCGGGGCTGACCCAGGCTGAGTTCGCCGAGCGGTTCCCGGAGGAGTACGCCGCCTCGGCCGCGGGTCACCCTCACCCGCTTGTGCCCGGTGAGGAGCCCGTGAGCGCCGTCAGCATCCGGATGGTCGAGGCGATCACCGAGTGCTTCGCGCAGCTCGCGGCGGGGGAGACCGGCATCCTGGTCGGCCACGGCGCCTCCCTCAAGGTCGGTCTGATGGCCGCCCTCGGCTGGGACCCGGCGGCACGCCAGAGCCTCTGCGGGATCGACAACTGTGCCTGGGCGATCCTCGAGTCGGAGCCCGCGCACCCCACCCCACGACTGGCCGGCTACAACCACCGGGCGAAGCGCTGCCGCCCGTCCGAGGACCCGGCTATGCCCGATTTCGCATCCGATGAGGGCGTTGGCTAGGATTCCTCGGGTTGCCCACCCAGTGGGCGAATGGGGCTGTGGCGCAGCTGGTAGCGCACCTGCATGGCATGCAGGGGGTCAGGGGTTCGAGTCCCCTCAGCTCCACCGAAGGGTTCTTCATCGAACCGCTACTGAGGCGGGCCAATCGGCCCGCCTCAGTGTGTTTCTGGGGTCATTGGGGCAGGAGTGGCGTACGTAGGTTTCCCGGCAAACTCGGTCTGGGCATCCAGGTGGCGTTATGTCAACGAGGCTGAGGGGACTCGAACCCCTTCCTGTTGTCCGGGATCGCCGTGCCATCTTCTGCCGGGTGAGCCGAGAGATCGTCCGTCCGAACGTGGCGGATGAGGGCTGCCACGATGGCGTCGATATCGGGGTTCGGCGCGCCTGACGCCTCGTGCACGTACTTCGTAGGTTCTCCGTGTTCCTTCATGCGGCAGAGTCTCACCACGCGGCGGTGCCTTCGGTGCGGCTCGGGTTGGCCGCGAGCGTCCGCAACGGAGGCAGCCGAGGAACCAACTGGATCTTCGATGCGGTCATTGGCGGAAAGACGCGGGTCCAATCGACCGATCATGCCGTGAGTCAGGTACGGTCTCGGCGCTCCTACCAGCACTCGCCGGGGTGGACCTGGTAAATCTGGGCACAGCCCTCACTCAGGCAAATCAGAGGCCCGGGACGGCTCGCGGGAGACGTCATGCCACCCGCGGCACCGAAAAGAATGGGCTCCGCAATTTCGTCCGCATTGAGCGCGGCGGCAACGAGGCCGGAGACGTCCGCGGCTGGATTCGTCCAGTCCGCTCTGGATGGGTGAGTGACGGTGACGACGCGGATGCCATGAGGGGACTGGTGACCGTAGGAAGTCCAGCCGCGGTTGTTGGTTTCCTTGAAGCGGCCAATCTCGGCGTGGGCGCCCAGCCGCGCCCGTACCTTCGCTCCGGCCTTCCCGCCAAAGCACACCATCACGCGGACCCGCAGCTCCTCGATAACTGCGGCGTGGAACGGCCAGCAGAGATCCGCGTACTTGTCCATGAGACCGGGCGGCATCGTCGCCTCCCGCGCGGAGCGGACGAAGACGAGGTTGCTTGCCGGGACTCTGCCCGGGTCGAGCCCCAAGCGGGCGCAAAGATGGAGAACTTGTGGCTGCATGCTCCAAGTCCCCGCCGGGCGGCCGCTCTCCCACGACTCGTCGCGGTAGGATGAGTGATTTGCACGGTGCGATGCGCTGGCACGCAGGTGCGCCTCGACCGTGTGTTCCTGGTGCGTGGCCGGATCCCCGCCAGGGTTGAGGCCGAGGAGATAGATGGGCGAGGACCCAGTGAAGGCATCTCGGCCGGAGTAGAACACCGCACCCGACAGTTTAAGAATCTCGGCTGGCACGAGCGACTCGAAGGGCAAGGAGGACACCCGTGCGCCGTGGCTTCCCGCCGCCGAATTGCCCCGGCTCACGACTGGTCCTCGAGTTCGTCGAGGTAGACCACCCTGAAGTTCGCCGCAGCGAGGCCGGGCTCGTCATATGAGGTCAGGAGAATGTCCCGAACCAGGTTGACCAGCTCCCGGTACCAGGAGGCGGGGAACCCGAAAAGGGTGCCCGTCCGAGGAATTGTCAGCACCGGATCCTGGGTTTGGAGCAGGTGCTCAGCCCACTGGCTCGCGACGCCCTCCCGTATGACAGTGGAAATCTTCTCCATTTCCCATACGACACCGCGAGGTATCTGGCGATGACCGTTCTCCCAGCGCTGGACGCTCTTTAGGGCCACCCCGAGTCGGTCTGCCAGCCACTCTGCGCTGAGTCCGAGGGCCTCTCGACTCATTCGAAACTCCGCAGCTGTCAAGGAGTCCGGCCAAGGACTATGCACCGGATGGTCTGCTGGCAAGGCGCCTCCGCTCGTCGTCAGCACGGAGGCGAAGTCGGCTGGCAGAGCGTCGAGGGTCTCAATGACCGGTCCCTCGTAAGGAATCTCGTCCCACCCAAGTGCCTCAGTGTGCGCAATGAACCGCGGATCTGGATCGTTAAGAGCCCAACCGCACCCCCCACACGCCACTTGGTGCGCATAAGTGGTGATCTCATCGCTCGCGCACTGCGGGCAGGACGTGAACCGCTTACTCATGTGGTTCCCCTTTGGGATTCGGTCGTGGCCCTGTGCCCTGACCTGTTCGAGCCAAATCTAGTGGTCCTACTTTAGGACCGCAAGCCCTAAAGTAGGACCACTAGATTTGGCTCAAGGGTTCCTTCGCCCAATGGGCAACTGTCGGCAACGGCAACTTGCGCACTGGGCCCGACATGAGCGCCGACGGGGAGCCTCGCCCTACTGAGTAGGCCCACCTCGGAGGCATCCGCAACGCTCCTGCCTATCGTTGCTAAGGGCTCTCGATCGGCCTGAGGGATGTTCGCAACCTGCTCCGCTCTGGGCGGTAGGCAGTGGCACGTCGAGCTTGCGCGGCTCGGCGCTCTGGTCGGTGGTGGCGACTAGAGTTGAGTCATGAGCCAGCCTGAGCGTGAGCCTGTGGACCGGGGTCGTGCGGTTGCGGAGGCGCGTCGGTCCTCGGAGCTCGAGGGGGCTCGGAGTACGGAGGCTACGCGCGCCGATCAAGATGCGTACGTTCGCGGGGAGATCGACATCGATCAGCTCGGTGATCGTGTGCGGGCGCGGTACGGAATCGGTTGAGCGATCCTTGGTCCTGGGACGTCGCCGACCATCAGGAGCGCTGGGACGGCTACCTCATCGAGCCGGGATCCAGCGTGCTGCGCAACAAAGTGGGTGCACGGACCGTCGAGGATCTTCGCAACGCCGAGAACGATCTCGTTGAGTACCGGCTCGCGGAGCTCCGCGAGCGTCCTGAGCTGGTAGCCCGAACCTACGATGCCGACCATGTGAGGGCGCTGCATAGGCAGTTGTTCCAGGACGTCTACGAGTGGGCCGGCGAGTTCCGGACGGTTGGCTTGGCGAAGGGTGAGGGTGAGGACACCTCGTTCATCCCGCCGCTGGAGATCGGGATGCCGATCGCGCACGTAGCTCAGCGGATCACCGACTCCGACCGGCTCCGGCGTACGGCGGAGGAAGATCTGGTCGGCGAGGTCACCTACCTCTACGACTACCTGAACTTCGCGCACCCGTTCCGTGAGGGCAACGGGCGGACACAGCGCGAGTTCTTCGTCGCGTTGCTCGCCGAGACTGGTCGGACGATGAGCTGGGAGCGCGTCACCATGGACGAGCTCCACCGTGCCTGCCACGACGCCCGCACTGCGGGAGACACTTCGCTTCTCGAGCAGGTCATGTCGCTCGTGTTGAGCGACGGATGATCGCGCGGACCGTCTCGACGTGGATCCCGTACCCCCGAGCCAGCTCCTTCTTGAAGGCCCCGTCGCGGTGCCGCCGGACGAGTTCAGCCTGCTGACTGTCCGACAGGCGGACTTGCTGCTGTTTGGCCGGGCTGACCGCGCTGACCGTCGACGTGCGCCTGACCTGCGACTTCTTGCCTTCCAGCATCCTCCGCAGCGCAGGGGAGGGGTTCGATAGTTGTCCTGTTAGGTCCACCAAAGTGTCTTATGGGAACACGCGACATGCGAAGGTTCGTCGTGTTCGAGTTCCGTACCCTCTCCTTCGTCGCCGTGTTCGTGGGCTTCGCGGACGATGGTGGCGAACGGCTCGGCCAGTCGCGGGCGTAGTTGCTCGTCGTCGGTGATGTCGAGGCGGGTGTAGAAGGCCTGGTTAGCGAGTCGCCGGTCGGTGTCGTGGGATCGGGCGTAGGCGTGGTGCGCGTCGGTGAGCAGACGCAATGAGTCGTGGAGGAACGCCCTGCCGCCGGTGTGGTGCTCGTCGTGCTCGGCGAGGCGCTGGTTCACGTCTGCGAGGCCTGCCCGGATGCGGTCTTGGTGCCGTTTGAGGGTGGGCAGGTCGATGGCGTCGGCGAAGTGTGCGGCCAGCAGCTTGTCACTCTCCGACTCCAACCTCGCCCGGCACGCCCTGCCGGTGCAGGTGGGCGACAACCGTGTGCCGGTGGATTCCGAAGGTCTCGCTCAGCTCGGTGGTACTCGTGCCAGCCCGTTGCGGGGCCACCAGCGACTCGACCTGCGCCGGGGGCAGAAATGTTTGAACTTTCCCAACAGCACCCACGATCGGCCCCCGAGAGTCCCTCACAGGGGGCTGAACCACCCTCACCTGAGTCCGGTAGTAGCCGCGTGACCAGCGGGAATGCACTGTTTTTGGGCTTGGCAGGTGTTCTCAAAGTCCCTACGGAGGTCCACCCTCAGCTCCACCATCTGAGTTCATAGACATAGTCGTCTTCTGAGGTCGATCGGGTCGTTCGAACGGCTAACTCCTCAGGAGGTTCCACCCACCTCCGCGTGGTCGGGCCGGTCAGAGCGGTGGTCGTGTGGAGCTCGCCCTGTGCCGACCACGTCGTGTACGACGGCCTCCGCGTCAACGATGCGGCCGTCGACAACCGTGACGAGTTCGTCGAGTGCCTCGCGGTGGATGAGGTCATGGGTGACGAGGAGGGTCGCGGTGCCGCGTTCGTGGGTGAGGCGGGCGATGAGGTCCATGATCTCGGCGCCGCGTTCTTGGTCCAGGGCGCTGGTGGGCTCGTCGACGAGCAGGACATCGGGTTCGTGCACCAGCGCCCGGGCGATGGCGATGCGTTGGCGCTGGCCGCCGGAGAGCTGCGCGGGGCGCTTGCGCGCCTGGTCCTGCAGCCCGATCGCCTCGAGGAGATCGTCGACGCGGCCGCGGACGAGATGCCGTCGTTCTCGATGGTGCGTGCCTCCGAGCTCGGCCATGACCTGGAGCTGCTCGCGCGCGGTGAGGGAGGGGAGCAGGTTGGACTGCTGGAAGACGATGCCGATGCGTTCTCTACGCAGGTCGGCGGCGTCGCGCCGGTCGAGCTGAGCGGTGTCGACGTCGCCGATCCAGACGTGGCCCGAGTCCGGACGGATGAGGGTGGCGGCCAGAGCCAGGATGCTCGACTTCCCCGAGCCGGACGGGCCGGTGATGCCGGTGACGACGCCGGCACGGCCGGTCATGCTCACGTGGTCGACAGCGGTGACACGGTGGGCGCCGTCGGGGTAGGTGAGGGAGACGTCGTCGAGGGTGATCATCGGTTGCTCCCGAGCGCGGTGAGGGGGTCGGCATGGGTGACGCTGCGTAGGGCGAAGGCAGCTCCGGCCAGGCCGAGTAGCGCCATGACGGCGGCGGGTGCGAGGGTGGTGAGGGGGCTCAGCAGGAAGGGCAGGCTGGAGGGCGCGAGGGCGCTCAGCCCGACGACGATCAGGAGCCCGGTGCCGATCCCGGCGATGAGCACGATCGAGGCCTGACCCAATGCGTCTCGCACCAGTGACCGAGTGGTGGCGCCGAGGGCCTTGAGCACGGCGATGTCGCCGCTGCGTTGCATGGTCCACACGGTGAAGAAGGCACCGACCACGAGCGCGGAGACACCGAAGAGCATGGCGATCATCAGGCCGAGGGAGCCGATCTCGGACTTGAAGGTGTCGAGGGCGGTGAGGCTCCTCAGGTGGGTGCTGGCGGTGGTGTGCGTGGCGGCCGCCACGGCGTCCCAGTCCGGTGAGCCGTCCACTGCGAGCGCGGTTGCTTGACCGGTGCCGCCGAGTGCCTTGTCGGCGATCGACCACGCACTCGGGCTCATCGCGACGGCGGGGGTGTGGCTGTACCACAGGTCGCCGCCGACCGCTGTGACTGTGTAGGTCCTGCCGGCGATGCTCACCTGGTCGCCGTCGTGGACGCCGAGCTGGTCGGCAGCTCCGGTCGACAAGCCGACCTCGTCGTCGTGTGCGGGAGCGAGCCGGGTCAATGACGTCTGCTCGGCGCCGTGCCGGACTCCGAACAAGGCGACGGCGACCGGCTGGCCATCGCTGACGGCTCGCCCCTGGGTGATGCCGAGGCGTACGACGGACGTGACGCCGGCTGCCGCTCGCCAGGTCGTGACCGTGGCCGCGTCGATGGTGGAGTCGCTGAAGCTGACCGGGCCCTGGACGGGGTGTTGTAGGACGATCTTGTCGCCGGGAAGGGCCAGGACGACGGAGATGTTCTGGGAGGCGAGCCCGCCAGTGAGTCCGGCGAGGAAGCCGACGAGCAGGGTGATGAGCGCGACGACGGACGCGATGAGTGCGAACCGCCCGCGGGCGAAGCGAAGGTCTCGCCAGGCGACGAACACGGTGCCATTCCTTCCAACTGCGGGACCCTCCCGCAGCGACGCCCTCAGCCTGGTCGCCAGGCTGGCTCATTCCATCGCCTGCCGGATGGGTTCTGGGATCCAACCTTCGATTGATCCCGGCGATGCTTCGGCTTCGTAGGCTGGTGGTGCCATGCCACACGCCTCGCTGACCCCGGTCTTCTCCGCGCTCCGCTCAGGACTCCATGTCCTCGTCGCGGCCCTGCTGGGTTTGGTGTTGGTGCGGATCGCGATGGGCGAGGCGTCCTCGACGGCGCTGGCGCTCACGCTCGCCTTCCTCTTCGCTGCCGTCTACGTCGCGGGTGCGTGGGTGGCGCGAGTCGCCGAGTATCGGCGGGTGCTCGTCGGTGGCCTGTGGCTGCTGACGCTGACCCTGCTGTGGGTCGGGTTGCTGGCGATGATCCCAGAGACGGCGTACCTGGTTTTTCCGCTGTTCTTCCTCTACCTGCACGTCCTGCCCTCGCTAGTCGGTCCGGCCGCAGTCGTCGCGGCAACCCTCGTCGCCATCCTGGCCATCGGGTTGAGGTCAGGCTTCACTCTGGGCGGGGTGGTCGGCCCTGTCGTCGGCGCGGGCGTGGCACTCCTGATCTGGCTGGGCTATCAGGCGCTGGCACGGGAGGCCGCCGAGCGCGAGGCACTGATGTCCGAGCTCGTCGCCACCCGGGACCAGCTGGCCACGACCGAACGAGAACAGGGCATCCTCGCCGAGCGCGCTCGGCTGGCCCGTGAGATCCACGACACCGTCGCCCAGAGCCTCTCCAGCGTCCAGATGCTGCTGCACGCAGCGGAACGTGCGGACCCCGACAGCCGCGCGATCGAGCACGTCGACCTCGCCCGCCGCACCGCGGCGGACGCCCTCGCCGAAGCGCGCCGCTTCATCCGCGAGCTCACCCCACCCACACTCGACCAGGGCCTGCCCAGCGCGCTGCGCCGACTCGCGTCGGCCGAGACCCAGTCGCATGCGCTCGTGGTCGAGGTCGCTGCCCCGGACGTCGTCGACCTACCGATGGAGCACCAGACCGCGCTGCTCCGGGTGGCGCAAGGCACCCTGGCGAACGTCGTCCAACACGCGCAGGCATCCACCGCCCGGATCGCCTTGGCCCAGACCGACAGCTCGGTCACGCTGTCCGTGAGTGACGACGGCGTCGGCTTCGACCCGGCCACCGTGGAGTCGCAGGTGGTGTCGGACTCCTTCGGTCTACGTGCGATCGGGGAGCGGGTCGCCCAGATCGGCGGCACCCTGCATCTGGACACCGTTCCGGGGAAGGGGACCACGATCACCGTCACCCTCGATCGGAGCATCACGTGATCCGGATCCTGATCGCCGACGACCACCCCGTCGTCCGTGCCGGCCTGCGCGCGCTGCTCGACACCGAGCCCGACATCGAGGTTGTCGGCGAGGCCGCTACACCGCAAGAGGCCATAGGTCTCGCAGCTCAGCTCTCGCCCGAGCTCGTTCTGATGGACCTGCAGTTCTCCGACGAGAGCGGAGGCGCCGGCGCCACCTGTGCCATCCGTGCCCTGGACGCTGCGCCGTACGTGCTGGTCCTGACCAACTACGACACCGACGGCGACATCCTCGGAGCAGTCGAGGCCGGTGCAAGCGGTTACCTCCTCAAGGACGCCCCGCCTCATGAACTGATCGCCGCCATCAGGGCCGCCGCAGCCGGAGAGAGCGCACTGGCTCCCGCAATCGCCGGGCGCCTCATGGAACGCATGCGACAGCCGCAGATCAGCCTCTCGGTCCGCGAGATCGAGGTTCTCCAACAGGTCGCCGCCGGGGCATCCAACACTGACATCGCCAATCGCCTTCACATCACCGACGCCACCGTGAAATCCCACCTCGTCCACGTCTTCTCCAAGCTCGGCGTCTCCTCCCGCACAGCGGCAGTCTCGGTCGGGCGCGAACTTGGGATCCTCCGCTGACACCGTGGGCAGACGCCAGAGTGCCCACGGATGGTCGACCGCGCTGTCTCGACGTAGATCCCGCCTGCCCGAGCGAGCTCCTTCTCTGAACGCTCCCGTCCGGTGAAGGGCGGGCGGGTCTCATGGTCTCCCAGCCACAGCCTGTTTCACCACGGCTGGTAGGTCGGGCGATTGATACCGTCGTACACAACGGTGACGGACGTGAGGATGCTGCTGATGGACAAGTCCGATCTTGCTGCTGGCTTGCTGGCCCGGGCGTTCGCTTCGGGCGAGCCGATGGTGCACGCGAGCAAGATGCGTCATCACCTGGCGGACATTGCGGGGCGCCGCCGGATCGGGCTGCTCCGGAGCTTGTCCACCGGAACGGTGCAGGACAACGTCGCCCTCATGGAATGCGCGCTTCTGTGGGAGCGAGCGATGCTTGCTGCCCGGATGCCCGTCGGTGAGCAAGGGATGGCCATCCTCCTTCTCGAGCGCGGGCACGAGGTCATGGCGAGCGCTGATCCTGCGGCCGCGGCCCTCGCAGCTCTACGAACGTCGGTACTCGCTTGACTGACGCCGAGCCAGCGGGTGATCATCCGTTACCCGGTGGTGGAGTGATGTGGAGTGATTCAGCGTTGCCCGGCAGGTCGGAGCAGGATCTCGTTGATCGCGAGATGCCGGGGGCGGGCAAGGGTGAAGGCGATGATCTCGGCGACGTCTGCGGCGGTGACCTCGGCCTTGTCGTAGAGCTGTTGGACGCCCTCGCGAGTCTCGTCGTGGGTGATGTGGTGGGGCAGTTCGGTCGCCACGACGCCGGGTTCGATGAGGGTCACGCGCACGTCGGGGAGCAGCTCCTGGCGCAGGGACTCCGACCACCCGTTGAGGCCCCACTTGGTGGCGGCATAGACGCCGTTCCCGGCGCGTGCGGTGCGGCCGGCGACCGAGGAGATGTTGATGATGTCCCCGCCGTGTCCCGTGCCTGGTTCGTCGGCGCCGGGCTTGAGCTGGTCGAGGAAGACTTCGGTGGCGGTGATGGCGCCGAGGAGGTTGACCTCGATCATCTGCCGGTAGTCGTCTCGCTGGCTGGTGTCGAAGGGGCCGAGGAGCATGACGCCGGCGTTGTTGACCAGCACGTGAGCCCCGCCGAGCTCATCGTGGACGCGCCGGGCGGCCGCGACGATGCTGTCGCGGTCGGTGACGTCGGCGGCGATGGCGATCGAATCGTCGCCGAGCTCGTCGGCGAGGGCAGCGATGCGGTCGACACGTCGAGCCAGCAGCGCCACCCGGTAGCCGTCGGCTGCCAGAGTGCGAGCGGTTGCTTCGCCGATGCCGGAGGATGCGCCGGTGATGACGGCGACGCGCCTGTGGTCATGGTTGCTCATCTGAATGGTCGCTCCTGACGTCGCGGGTGTAGCGGTCTTCCGAGTCGTATCACCAGTGTCCCGAGGTCCAGAATCAGGCTTCGGGGATCGGCCGACCGAAGGCCGCCAGAGTGATGTCAGCGGGCTCGGGGCCGCCGCGCCGGTCGGTGCCCAGAGCGTCGATCGAGGCGAGTTCGTCACTGGTGAGCTCGAAGTCGAAGACGTCGAAGTTCTCCGCGATCCGGTGTGGTTTGGTCGACTTGGGGATCACCGAGCGGCCCTGCTGCAGATGCCAGCGCAGCATCACCTGTGCTGGTGACTTGCCGTGAACCTTCGCCATCTCGCCGATCGCTGGGTCCTCCAGGGTGCTGCCATGGGCGCCGTCGCGGTAGAACGTGATGCCGCCGATGGGTGACCACGCCTGGGTGAGAATGCCGTGCTCGGCCCCGAATGCCTGGACCTCGCGCTGCTGGAAGTAGGGATGGACCTCGATCTGGTTGACCGCAGGCACGACCGTCGAGGTCTCGAGGAGTCGGGTGAGGTGGTCGACCATGAAGTTGCTGACGCCGATCGCGCGGACCTTGCCCTGCTCGAGCAGCGTCTCGAGTGCCCGATACGCCGCCAGGGTCTTCTCGAACTCCGAGGGCAGTGCCTGGTGCAGGATGAGGAGGTCGATCTGGTCGACGTCGAGCTTGGCGGCACTCTTCTCGAAGCCGTGCAGGGTCTGGTCGTAGCCGTAGTCGCTGATCCAGATCTTGGTCTCCAAGAACACGTCGTCGCGGGCGAGTCCGGAGTTTCGGACCGCCTCGCCGACGCCGTTCTCGTTGCCGTACGCCGCCGCGGTGTCGATGTGCCGATAGCCGGTCGCGAGCGCGGCCTCGACCGCCGCCCGCGTCTCCTCGGGCGGGGTCTGGAACACCCCGAGGCCCAGGGCGGGCAACTCGACACCATTGTTCAAAGCCAGGTTCGGGATCTCTGTGTGCTCCTCAGTCATGTCCTCGACGCTAGGCAGGTCAATGTGATCGTGGGAGGCGCTGTCGGAACCCCCTTGGACAGACCTCCCTGCGTTCGCTTGGGCGACGTACCGTCTGGCACATGGACAACCGGACCGAGGTGCGCGACTTCCTGGTCTCGCGCCGGGCGCGGATCACGCCGGAGCAGGCCGGACTACCCCTCTACGGCACCAACCGCCGGGTCGCCGGGCTGCGCCGTGAGGAGGTCGCACTGCTCGCGGGAGTCAGCACCGACTACTACACCAAGCTCGAACGCGGGAACCTGTCCGGCGTTTCGGAGTCCGTCCTGGAGGCCATCGCCGGCGCGCTGCAGCTCGACGAGTCCGAGCGGACCCATCTCTTCGACCTCGCCCGCACCGCCCAGGCTGGCATCAGCGCCCGACGGCGGCGGACGACGCCCCAGCAGGCCATCCGCCCTAGCGTGCAGCGCGTCATCGACTCCATCGATGCCCCCGCCTACGTGCGGAACAACCGGCTCGACCTCCTCGCCATCAATCAACTCGGCCGGGCCCTGCTCTCCGACCTCTACGTCGATGAGACGAGTCGACCCAACCTCGCCCGGTACATGTTCCTCGACCGCCGCTCCCGCGACTTCTACGTCGAGTGGGAGGCCGTCGCCAAGGATGCCGTCGCGGCGCTCCGGATCGAAGCCGGCCGCAACGCCTACGACCGCGGGCTCACCGACCTCGTCGGCGAGCTCTCCACGCGCAGCGAGGAGTTCCGCACCTGGTGGGCCAGCCACAACGTGCGGCTCCACCGCACCTCCACCAAGAAGATGCACCACCACGTCGCCGGTGAGCTCGAGCTCACTGGGGAAGCGCTCGTGCTCCCTGGAGACGCCGGACTCACGATCATCGCCTACACCGTCGAGCCCGGCACCACCTCGGAGCAGGCTCTCCAGTTCCTCGCGATCTGGGCAAGTGAGCAGCAACCGTCGACCGAGTCCACACGGCACATCTCGAACAAACGAGGTGTCGTCTGACCGGTGCTGTGGCACCGAACACGCATGGGCTGGCGTGAGGCTCGAGATCGGGCGATGTGTGATCCGGACGCGGTCGCGGCGCTTCCGCATGTCCCGCCGGAAGTGAGGCTTCACCCTGACCGCCGACTCAACTCACGTGCTCGGTGCATACGGGCTCGCATCCTCGACGTTGCGCTTGTTAGGGTTTCCGGTGATCGTGATCCGACCGGAGGGGGTGAGACCCATGAACTCAGTGTCCGCAATGGGTGCTCCCCTCCAGTCCACGATTTCGCGGCCGAGGTAGTCGCCGCCGGGAGCGCCTGAATAGGCATAGCTCGAAAGGCGACTCCCATGAACACAACACCTTCCTCGATTCCGCCCGCTTCGCAGACCGACGATTCACGAGCAGGCGACCCACGCAGACGAGCCCTGGTTCTCGCTGGCGCTGGAGCGGCTGGCAATGCCTGGCAGATCGGCCTCGTCGCCGGCTTGTACGAAGCCGGGGTCGATGTCACCCAGGCTGACCTGGTGATCGGCACCTCGGCCGGCTCCACGGGCGCGGCCCAGATCACCAGCGGGATCAGCCCCGCCGACCTGTATGCCGCGATCCTCGGCCAACCCGCCCGGCCGCCGCGAGGCGCTGGCACCGAGGTGGGTCGCGGATCCGCCCCGGAGATGTCGGGCCCCGACTACATGGCCTGGTCGGACCGGATCATCGCGTCCGCCAAAGATGCCGCTGACATGCGCCGTCAGATCGGTGCGGCGGCGTTGGAGATGGACAAGTCCGAGGGCGCGGCCTCGGCTCGCTGGCGCGACATCTGCGCGGCCCGTCTCCCGAGCCACGAATGGCCGCTGCAGCGGCTGCTCATCCCAGCCGTCGATGCTCACACCGGCGAGCCGGTCGTGTTCGATCGAGACAGCGGTGTCGAGCTGGTGGACGCGGTTGCCGCCAGCACCTCGGCGATGACGCCCTACTGGATCGGCGGGAGCCGCTACCTCAACGGTGGCTACCGGCGCAGCTCGAACGCCGACCTCGCGGCCGGATGCGGCCGAGTGCTGGTGCTCGAACCGTTCGGTGGCAGGTCACGGCAACCGCTTGCGTGGGGCATGGACCTTGCCACCCAGGTCGCCGCGTTGCAGGCAGGCGGAAGCCAGGTCGTCACGGTCTTTCCCGATGACGGCGCGGGCGACGTGTTCAACGCCAACGCACTCGACCCCTCCACGCGGGAACCCGCAGCGCGCGGAGGTTACCGACAGGGCCAGGCGCTCGCCGAGCAACTCTCCGACTTCTGGTCGACGAGAGTGATCCGAAGCGCTTCGTTCACGCGACAGTGCAGGTGTGCAGCAGTTGCCCAACCTCGGCGATGAGGGCTGGTGGTCCGCGCCGTCCGGATGATTCGGGCGCGGTGCGCCGACGACTCCCGGACCGTCGGGAAACAGTTCCCGACCGTCAGGAACGCTTCACCGCCCGCGCGTGAGGCCAGCCTCTGTCGGGCGGGACGCACGGGGCAACAGATTCGATCTGTCCGAGTCAGTCGAGACAAGAAGAGGAACCACGATGTCACTACCGAAGAAGACGCTGGCCGTCACCGCTGCCGCTGCGGCCCTTGCGCTGCTGGGCACGTCCAGCGCGCATGCGAGCGCGCCACCTAAGCCGAAGGTGCTCGCCAAGGGTGGGCTGGTGGGGGTGTTGTCGGTCGCGTACGGCGGTGGCAATGCCTACTTCACCGACAACTTCGCCGGACCGCTCTACGTGACCCAACCCGGCAAGAAGAAGCCCCGGGTGTTGTATGCACCGAAGGCGCCGTTCACCGCGGAGGGGGTCGCCTACCGCCACGGCGAGATCGTCTTCGGGATGGACAAGAACCAGGGGATGCCGTCGGCGAAGTCGTTCCTGATGCGGCTCACCGCACCGGGCAAGGCGGAGAAGGTCGCGGACCTGTTGGCGTTCGAGAAGGCCAAGAACCCCGACGGAAAGGTCCGATATGGCGCCCGGGGTCTCGGCCAGGCCTGCCGTGACCAGGTCGCCGGCCACCCGGCTGCGGCGTACGTGTTGCCCTACCAGGGCATC
Organism: Nocardioidaceae bacterium; assembly: GCA_039811985.1. GTDB lineage: Bacteria > Actinomycetota > Actinomycetes > Propionibacteriales > Nocardioidaceae > Nocardioides. The sequence goes on from JBDHZT010000024.1 coordinate 17,026, forward strand.
GTGGAGTCGCATCCGTATGCCATCGCGGCAACCAAGAAGGCGTACTACGTCGCCGACGCGGCCGCCAACGACATCTTGAAGGTCACCAAGGCGGGGAAGGTCTCGGTCGTGGCGGTGCTGCCGCCCTTCACCCGGACCATCACCGAGGATGACGTGGTGGGCGACCCGAGCACGACCGACGACGACCTGCCCCACTGCCTGGTCGGCCACAAGTACGTCTCCGAGCCGGTGCCTACCGGCGTGCAGGTCGGCCCGGGTGGCAAGCTCTACATCACCACGTTGCCCGGCGGTCTCGGCCTGGGCGGCCCGTTCGGGTCGCTGTACTCGATCAACCCGAAGACCAAGAAGATGAAGGTGGTTGCCTCGGGTCTGGTCTCGCCGACCGGAGTCGCGGTCAGGCCCAACGGGGACGTCTATGTCTCGCAGCTCTTCCCGGGCACGATCGGGAGGATCAAGGCGGGTTCGACCACGCTCAAGCCCTACGCTCACGCACCCGGCGCCGCGGCTCTGACCTGGTCTTCCAAGGGCCTGGTTGCTGCCCTGTCGCCGAGCGTCCTGAGCGCGGAGGACCCAGATGGTCCGCCGCCGTCACCCAACGCGAAGGTCGTGCTCTACAAGCGCTGATTGAAGTCGAGGGTCACCCGCTGGTCGCGAGTGACCCTCGACGAAGTCGGTTCGTCCAACGGCGGACGTGTTTCGTTGGCCATCGAGTCAGCGACTGGACAGCGGTCGACCTGATGTGCTTTGTGGGTGCACGTTCCCGGAGGAGAGAGCGCATGAACGACACGGGCAGCACCCGGGCCGACGGCATTCGCCTAGTCGACAGTGTCGAGCTGGTCGCGCCCAGAGGTCACTACTCCCACGTCGCGATCCACGGTGACACGGCGTACATCTCGGGCCAGCTCGCACTCGATCGCGACGGCAACCCGCTGACCGACGCCGACTTCGGACTCCAGGCGCGGACCGCGCTGGAGAATCTGGATCGCTGCCTTGCTGCCGCGGGAACGCACAGGGACCATCTGTTGACGGTCACTGTATACATCGGTGACATCGCCTGGTGGCCCGAGTTCGACGAGGTCTACGCCAACTGGATCGGCCCTCATCGACCGGCCCGAGCCGTTGCGCCGGTGAGCATGCTCCACTACGGCCTCGCCGTGGAGGTGCAGGCAATCGCGGCGATCCTGGACACCGACCCTGGGCCTTGAGGGTGGCTCGAGCAGCCGCGACTTCGTCGCGTCTGCCAGGGGCACTAGCTTGACCCGGTAGGACCTTCGATCAGGCGGGCCGTCGCGCCCGCCTCGAACTGTGCTCCGATGTCCTGCCATCTGGCCAGTGCGCGCGGACCGTGGTGGCTGCCGGGCTCCAGCCGCGCCAGGCACCGCTCGCGGGTGGCGTCCACCCAGTCTGACTCCTGGGCGACCGTGGCCAGGCGCTTCACCAAAGTGGGCGCTGCGGGGTGGGCTGCTGCCACGGCCAACTCCGCACCCGCGGCGCGGGCGAAGCTCTCGTACTGTCGGTCGACGAAGTCTTGCTGGCAGCGGTCGACCAGGTAGGCCGCGTTCGTGAGATCACCGCGGTGCAGGGCGAGGCGGGCGTCGACGTACGCTGAGACGGCAGCCAGCATCGGAGACTGGTCGGCCACGTCGACGCCGGCGAGCCGGAGGGTGCGCTCACGCCACAGGCTCTCAGCCGGGTCTTCGGTCAGCCCGGTCGCCAGGACCGCGAAGGCTCCGGCCGTCGACATCCAGGCCCGCGGTGGGGAGCCGTCGGCGAGCCAGCGGCGCCACATGGTCTCGGCGGCCGCGATGGCGTCGTTCAGGCGACCCAGCAGCGTCAGCGCGCGGACCTCGCGGGGCAGTTCCTGGCCGTCCTGGGCCGGCCCGGGTCCGGCGGCCTCCAGACCGCGGGCTTCGCGCGGTCGCCCGACGATCAGCGCCGTGCTGGCTGCCGCGTGCAGGGCGTCGACCGCCTCCTCGACACCGCGCGGCGTGGCCTGCGGTTGCCCACGCAGCAACTCGATGCGTCGGAGAGCGGCGTCGCGCGCCGCACGCAGATGCTGCTCGGCGATGCAAGCGACGGTGAGGGCGTCGAGGGCGGCAGCGACCTGAATCGGATCGCGGGTCTCTTCAGCGGCAGCAACCGCTTGCTCGGCTGCTGCGCGGCCTCCGTCGTGCCAGGCGATCGCGGCGGAGAGGGCAGCCCTGTCCTCGGGTTCCTCACCCATCTCGGCCCGCGCGATGACGAGGATGTCCTCGACCGAGACACCGCTCGGCCCGGACTCGGCCGATCCCGGGGGATAGCGGTACCACGCCACGACGGCTGACGACAGAGCCCGTGAGCGGGATGCGTGATCTCCGGCAGCCTCGGCTCGTTCACTCGCCTCGACGAGGAGTCGGTGGGTCGCGTCGTTGCCGGCGCTGGCTGATCCGACCGCCGCGGCATCCATCAGGTCACCGACACCAAGCCGTGGGTCGGGAGCGCGGTCGGCGGCCGCGGGCAGGCAGTCCAAGGCATCGGTGAGACGACCAGCGCGCAGGGCCAGCAGGGCGACGTCGCGCAGCAGCCTGTGTGCGACCGGGTCCGGATGGGACGGAGTGTCCTGGGCGGCATGGACCAGGTCGGCGAGCTCCGGAGCGGGCCGGACGTCGTCGGCGTCGAGCACACCTCGGGCCCGGTCGGCGGCCCAGGCGACGATGCGTCCGCGTGCCTCGGCGGTGAGCTGGTCCTGGCCGGCGAAGCGACGCACCAGCTCGAGCATGCGCCAGCGGGTGTGGCCTTCGATTTGGTGCGCCTGGAGCAGGCTCTTGGCCGTCAACTCCGACAGCATCAGCGAGGTCTCCTCCCGTGGTGCCCCGTGCACGGCCGCCGCGGTGTCCAGGTCGACGGCGTGATGGAGGGCAGCCAGGGTGCGCAGAAGGCCCCGCTCGTCGTGGTCGAGGAGTGCCAGGCTCCAGGCGACGGTGGCCGCCGCCGATCGATGCCGCCGGTCGGGATCTCGTCCGCCGCTGAGGGCCGGGAGTCGACCGCGCAGGCCCGCACGCAAACCCTCGATCCCCAACGTCTGGGCACGCGCGGCGGCCAACTCGATCGAGAGGGGAAGGCCTTCCAGCAGGGCGACGAGCTCCACGACCTCAGCGGAGGGCTCGAGACCTGAACGGTCGCAGAACAGCTCGACCGCGGCACCCGTGCTCGCATCGAGCGGCGACAACGTCATCACCTCCTCCCCGGGGAGTCGTAGCGGCTCGCGGGAGGTGGCTAGCACCGTGAGCCGGCGACAGGCGCCGGACAGTGCTCCGACCAGGTCGGCGACCTCGCCGGCGAGGTGCTCGCAGTTGTCCAGGAGCAACAGGGCCTGGCGATCCCCGAGTGCGCGACCCAGCGCAGCGCGTGCGGACACGCCGGCCTCTTCAGCGACGCTGAGTGTGCCCGCCACCATCCCCGCGACACCGCTGGAGCGAGCAGGCAACACGTCGACGGCAGCCACCAGGTCCCACGATCGGGCGAGTCGGGCGAGAACCTCGTGGGCAAGGCGGGTCTTGCCCACGCCGCCGGGGCCCACCATTGTGACGATGCGGTGCTGCTCCACGCGTGCGGCCAGCTCGTCGACCGCGTTGTCGCGACCGATCAGGGCGGTCTCGAAGGTCCGGAGCCCGATCACCGCGGGTGTGCGGGCGAGGCCGTCCGCGAGCCGTGCCAACTCCCGCCGGTCCGATGCCCCGGACTTGCGCAGCAGGGACGTGACGTGACTCTCCACCGTCCGCACCGACACGAACAGCTGCTCGGCGAGCTGCTCATTGGTCAGGTGCCCTCGGATGCCCGCGAGGACCTCGGCCTCGCGGGCAGTGACGGATGCCAGCCACTCTGGTGTCACGTGGACATTGTCTCGGCTACCGGCCCGGCGGTCACCGGCGTAGGGCGTAGCGCACGTGCAGCGCCCGCGCTGCCGGCACGGTCTCGATGAGCTCAAGCTCCTGATGGTGGTCGGGCAGCTTGTCGAACAGGCGCGTGCCCTGGCCGAACAGGACGGGCACGATGTGGAGCGAGATCTCGTCGATCAGGCCGGCGGCCAGGAAGCTCTGGGCGAGCTTGGCGCCGCCCATGACCGTGACGTCCTGGCCGTTGGCTGCCGTTCGGGCCACCTTCAGCGCGGCCTCGAGCCCATCGGTGACGAACTGGTAGACGCCGTGCTCGGGCATGGCATCCGGCGCCGAGTGCGTCACGACGATGACCGGAAGGCGGAGATCACCGGTGGGGCCATCTGCACCCCACCACGGAAGCGAGTCCTCATAGTTCACCCGTCCGGTGATCACGGCTCCACTCGCCTTCGAGACGCGAGCGAAGTAGTCCAGGCTGGTCTTGTCGTCGCCGAGGAGCCACTGGTGCAGCTGTTCGCCGTCGCGGCCCAAGGGCTGGTCGGGGTTGCGTTCGGCAGCCGCGACGTAGCCGTCGAGGGACATGCTGATGTCGAAGACGGTGGTGCTCATCTGCTCTTCCTTTCACTGGGCGGTGCGGCCCCGGATGGGGCCCGTTCACTCCTCAGTGCATCTCGTGACGGGCGTACGACGCCTCCGTGGTGGCCACGGAACTTCCATCTGAGACCGGACCGGGTCACCGGCTCCCTCTGGGTGCGCCAACTAGGCTCGTCGCGTGCGCGATCAGTTCGTTACCTCTCTTGACCACGGCGACCGGAGCCGATGAGCGACCCCGCGCACAGGTCGCAGGAGGGGGACGCAGCTGACCCGCAGCGCGCCATCTCTAGCTCAGGGGCCGGCTCTTCCTTGCCCCTTGAGGACTCCGAAGGAGTGCGCCATCGCGATCGCACCCGCAGGCGCCACGCAGTCGTGCGGGTGATTCTGCTGACGGTCGCCGGTCTCGTCATTGCCACTGGCCTGGCGGCTGTCTACGGCTATCGGCATCTCAACGGGAACATCGAGCACGTCGATATCGACGGTCAACGGACGGTCGAGCAGCCGGAGCACGTCGTGCCAACCGGCCCGGATGGACCGCGCAACATCCTCGTCATGAGCTACGACGGTCGCGACTGCAAGGGCTGCGCCATCGACGGTGAGACTGGTGCGGGCGGCTCCGACACCACGATCCTCATCCATCTCTCCGGGGATCGTCAGCACGCCTATGGCATCTCGATCCCGCGTGACTCGTTGGTGACCCGGCCTGACTGCAAGGACGAAGACGGCGACATCCGGGCGGGCGGGACCGACCAGATGTGGAACGCCGCCTACGCGGTCGGCGGCATCGCCTGCACGGTCCAACAGTTCGAGCAGACCACGCAGATCCCGGTCGACGACTGGGTAGTGGTGAACTTCGCCAGCTTCAAGAGCATGATCGACGCCATCGGCGGTGTCGAGGTCTGCATCCCGGAGACCGTCGATGATCCGGCCCATGACGTCTACCTGGCGGCCGGGACCCGCAAGATCAGCGGCAACGAAGCGCTCACTTACATGCGGGCCCGCTACCAGATCGGCAACGGCTCGGACATCGACCGCACCCGCCGGCAGCAGGCGTTCATCAGCGCGATGATCAGTCAAGTGATGTCGAGCAGCACGCTGACCAACCCTGTCAAGGTCGCGAAGTTCCTCAACGCTGCCACCAAGTCCCTGACCACGGACCCTGGCTTCGACGTCAATGACATGGCCGGACTCGCCTGGCAGTTGCGGAGCATCGGGCGAGATCACATCCAGTTCTTCACGATCCCCAACGAGTACGTCGGCGCGCGCGTCGTGTGGGTCGATCCCGCCACCGAGATCTGGGGCAGGCTGCTCCACGACTAGCCACTCAGTGCCGAGCTGACCGAGGACGCCATCGACGTCGAGCACGTGCCGGGCGCCGACACCGCGCCAGGCACGGATGACCCCAGCGGGTCCGACAGCGGGTCACCCTCCGGCGATCCCACGAAGGGCACCCGGGCCGACCGGGAGCGCAGCGAGGAGCTGCAGAAGGTCGGGTTGTGCGGCTGAGGTCTGTCACAACAGACGGCGTGCCGGACACTACGGGGTATGGCCAGCCCCCAGGAGCAGTTCACAGAGCTGTGGCACGCCGAGGCACCCCATGTGATGGCTTTCGCCCGGCGTCATGTCGGAGCCGAGGCCGCCCACGACGTTGTCGCGGAGACGTTCACAATCGCGTGGCGGCGATGGGGCGACCTTCCAACGCCCCCGACGCCACCGATCGCGTGGCTGCTGGTGACCGCTCGCAAAGTGATCCAGAACCGGGCACGCACCAACCGGCGCCATCGGGCGCTGGAAGAGCGGATCGCCCTCCTGGACGGCGTCGCGGCCTACGGGCGGCCCTGCTTGCCATCCCACCGTCCGAAGCAGCCGAACCCGAGTCCCGGTTCGTCTCAGCACAGGAGCTCTCATGAACACCCTTGAACGGCTTCGGCCCGATCCCCGTCCCCTCGATGCCGAGTGGTCGGCCGCCACGCTGGAGAGCATCCTCTCCGACTTCGATCCATCCACGGTGCGTCGGGGCCGCAAGGGTCGCCGGTCCACCGTGATCGTCGCGAGCATCCTCGGACTTGGTGGTGTCGCCTATGCCACCGGTCTCGTGCCGGCGCTGGTCTCCGATGACTTGGACGCGATCTCGCCCAGTGAGGTGTCCAACGTCCACGAGGTTGCGACGTTCTCGACCGGGCGAGACGGCCGGACTCGCACGTTCGAGATCTGGCGCGGCATCAATGAGCGAGGACAGAGCTGCACATCGGTCCTCGAAGCACAGGGAAAGTTCGGGCCCGAGTTCGGCGGGTACTGCGGCGACTACCCCACGGATGCGTGGTTCGACCGCACGAGTGAGTCCTGGCGGGGCACCATCAACGACACTCCGCCCCCCTCCACCGTCTTCGTGTACGGCGAGCCCACTCTCGCCGGAGTGACGACCGTGCGGGTTCTTGGGGACGGCTTCGAGCACGACGTCCAGGTGGATCAGAGGACCGGCGGCTATGCGGTCGCCGTGCCTGAGCTGGGCCAACACATCAGTGGACACTTCGCGACCGTCGAGTTCCTCGACGCAGCCGGAAACGTGGTCGGCAGGAGCGAGTTGAGCGAGAAGTAGCGTCGGCCCGTCCGTCGCATCGTCGCCGGCGGGAGCCCCATAGTGGCCATCCGCGCGAGTGGGTCGACGACAGAGGGCAGGGCCCCAGTGGGCATCAGAGGTCCAAGCGCCTCGTTCCGTGCGTGGTGACTACACGCAGCGTCCTACCGGCGACCCGGACGGCGCGGAACTCCTTGTCGGTGTAGGCCCGGCTTCGTGGCTTGGAGCTCCACAGACGGTTGTGGCCCAACTGGAGCTCCATCTCGACCGCGACAAGACTCTCGGTGCCGGCGGGACGATGAGCGGCAGGAAGGCGTCCAGCGGATTCCGAGTGCTGACCCGGTCGCCACGATCGACCATGGTGAGTCCGGGGTGGCTGGTCGCCCGAAAGCCGCCACTGCCTCGCCAGCAGGCCTCGATCCGCTCGATGCCGGCCGCCACCGTGGATGTGTTGGCGAACTTCAGGACGAAGCCCCACGACAGCAGCCATTGGGCACCGCGCCCAGGATCGAGCCCGGCCGCTTGCGTGTGCGCCGGCAGGAGCGCCACCAGCAGGCCAGCCCGGTCGGCACCAACCGATCCCGGCTGGATCACCAGGCTGGTCGCCCGCACGCCGGACACGTCGAACACCCGTCGAGTCTATGAGGTGGGCCTGATGCCCAGGGCGGAGGAGGGGAAGAACATTCCCCGGGATCAGGTGAGGGCCGATCTGGGCTGGCAGTGAGCTATCGCGTTGAGTTGAGACCGTCGGCGGCCAGGTCTCCCCGCAAGGTTCATCCCAAGGATCGCGGCCGCATTCAGGGAGCGATCGCCCTGCGCGCCGGGGATCCGCAGCCCCAGGAGCGATCAGTCTGCGCGCAGGGACGGCACGCGAGTGCGGGTCGGCAACCATCGGATCCTCTACACCGTCCAGGACGACGTGCTCTTGATAGTGGTGGTCGCCGTCGTTCACCGGCGCGACGTCTACGAGCGATAGAAGCGCCGATCAGTCCCTCAGGCGCCGAGCAGGGCGTCGACGTTGGGCAGGTGCTCGAAGCACGAGAACGTACCAGTGCCCGCGATCTCCTTGGCGGCCTCGAGGAATCCGCCCCATGCCGTCCGGGCAAGGGTGCCGCCAACGCTGATCCGACGCACGCCCAGCTGCGCGGCCTCCGCGACGGTGATGAACGGTGCGTTGATCAGGAGATTCACCGGCTTGGGTGACACCGCTGTGATGATCGCGGAGACATGCTCGACCTTCTCGATGCGGGGAGCGTAGAGGCAGTCGGCACCGGCGTCGGCATAGGCGCGGAGTCGGCGGACTGTCTCGTCAATGTCGGGACGTCCTTGCACGAAGCCCTCCGAGCGACCCGTGAGAACGATCCCGGTGCCGCTCTCGTCGATCGCCTGCCTGGCCGCGGCGATGCGTTCGACGGCGAGGTCGAACTCGAACAGCGGTTGGTCATGGTCACCGGACGCATCTTCGATCGAGAGACCCGCGATGCCTGTGTCGACAGCCATCTTCACGTTCGCCGCAACGTCGCGTGGAGCCATCGCGTAGCCGCCCTCGAAGTCAGCGTTCACCGGCACGCTCACGGCCGCTGCGACCTGGCGGAGGTGGCCGAGCGCCTGATCGCGCGTGATTTGGGCGTCTGGTTTGCCGAGAGTCCAAGCGAGTCCGGCACTCGTGGTCGCCAAGGCCGGGAAGCCCAGCTGTTCGAGCGCCCGCGCGCTGCCGACGTCCCAGGGGTTCGGCATCACGAAGCATCCGGACGCGTGCAACTGGCGGAACGTGGCGACCGCTTTGTCTTGTTCGTCTGGTGCACTCACGACATACCTTCTCCACGAGTCGGATGCCTCACTCTAGTGCGGCACTAGGCGCTGTCACCGCCACGTGCGCCGGTCAGCGGGCTGGGAGCAGGACGGTGGCCGTCATCCGATCGTCGTGACGGCACGGGACGTCGATGGTTGATCCGGTCGAGCTGTGTCGACCGGCGAAGCACAGCCTGAGCTCGCCGTGGGCGGCGGTGACGAGCTGCTCCACGATGGCCAGCCCGAGCCCGGTGCCGGCGCGCGAACGCGCCTCGGGGGCACGGCTGAAGCGGCGAGTCGCCTGCTCCAGCAGCTCGGCTGGCATGCCCACTCCGGCGTCGGCGACGGTGAGGAGCGCGTGAGCACCATCGCGGCGGACTGTGAGTCGCACGGGCGGTGCCCCGTGGAGGAGCGCGTTGGAGAGGAGGTTCGTCACGATCCGGTCGAGATCCCGCTCGTCGATGTGCGCCATCACGGGCGTTGGTGGCGGATCGAAGGCGATCTCGCCGGCCCGGTCCTGGTGGGCGGCCCGCCACTGTCGTACGACGTTCGCGGCGACGCGGCCAAGGTCGGCAGCGGTGTCCGTCCCGGCGTCCGGGACGTCGTGTCCAACCCCATGGCTCAGCTCCAGTAGCCGCTCGGCGAGATCGATCAGCCGGGTCACGTCCACCGCGAGCTCGTCCAGCACCACCTCGTGCTCCGCGGCCGAGCGGGGTCGACGCCTGGCGAGCTGGATCCGGGACTTCAACAGGGTCAGCGGCGTCCGCAGCTCGTGGCTGGCGTCGCTGACGAACTGGCGCTCTCGGTCGAGGGCGTCCTCCAGCGCGGCCAACATCTCGTTGAGTGTGTGTCCGAGCCGGGTGACCTCGTCGTCGCGACCCGGGGGGACCTCCAGCCGGAGGGTGGCGGCACCGGCGGTGATCTCCGCGGCCCGGCTGCGATACCTCTCCACGGGCCGAAGCGCCATCCGCGCGAGCACGTCGCCGACGAGTGAGGCAACGACTAGTGCACCGACGCCGGCGATGGTCAGCTGGAGAAGGAGTTCGCGGAGCGCCTCGTCGCGGTGATCCCGTCGTACGCCGAGCACCAGATAGGCCGCCCCATCTTCGGCCGGAGCCGGCAGGGTGGAGACGAGGGCACGATACGGCTCGGCCGTGATCGGGAGGAGCGTGCCCACGTCGAAGGTCTGCTGGTGATGATCGACCTCGTCCAGGTCCGACTCCGACACGAGCGGGTCGCGTGGTGCGGGGCCTCCGGAGTCGAGCAGTTCGCCGTCGGTGTCGAGCACCTGCCAGCCGACCCCGGTGGCATCAGCGGCCGCCCGTGCCCGAACGTGCCCGTTGGCCCGGACGAGGGGTTCGATGACGTCTGCCGCCGCTTCGAGCTCGGCATCTAGGCCTCGGTCGAGCGCATACTCCACCCGCCAGTAGACGAACGCGCCGGCGGCGGTCAACAGGACAAGCATCGCTGCCGAGAATCCGGCGACCAGGCGGAAGCGCAACGGAAGGCTGCTCAGCCTGCGGCGGGCCGAGTTCACCTCGACGGAGCCTCGAGCCGATATCCGACTCCTCGCACGGTGGTGATGGTGTGGGTGTCGAACGGCTTGTCGATCTTGCTGCGGATCGAAGCCAGGTGAACGTCGATGACGTTGCTGCGCAGGTCCGCCTCGCCATCCCATACCTCGTCGAGGATCGTGTAGCGGGTGACGACGCGTCCCGCCCGCGCGGCCAGCAGGCGGAGGATGTCGAACTCGCGAGCAGACAGGTCGACCTCGACCTCGCCGCGTCGGACCAGTCGCGCTCCCACGTCGACGACCAAGTCGCCCACCTCGATGACCTCGGGCTCCTGATAGGTCGCCCGTCGGACCATCGCGCGCAACCGGGCGAGGAGCTCATCTAGATCGAACGGTTTGGGCAGGTAGTCGTCGGCGCCCGCATCCAGTCCGTGGACGCGGTCGCGGATGTCGCTGCGCGCCGTGAGCATCAAGATGGGCGTGGCCACGCCGGAGTCGCGCAGCCGCTGACACACGGTGACGCCTTCGAGCTCGGGGAGCATCCAGTCCAAGAGCAGTACGTCATAGGCCAGTCCTCCTGGCAGGGCCCGGCCATATGCCGACCGGCCGTCGTGGACGGCCTCGACCTCCCAGCCGGCCTCCTGCAGCGACTGCTCCAGCACTGCCGCCAGTCGTCGGTCATCCTCAGCCACCAGCACCCGCACGATGCCCATCCACTCTCGTCTCTCGGTGTCCGCCCGGTCCAGCCTGACGCGGCGGGATTCACCGTTCAACCGAGGTCCGTGGTTCATCCAGGGGCGCTTCACGATCCATTCATGGTGTCCTGCCTACGGTCGCGGCGTGACTTCAGCGGGTGGCATCGACCTTCGGGCCAGGGCCGTCGCGGCGGACCCGGCTCTGGCCCGGACTCGGTGGCTTCGCCGCCCGAAGCTCCTCCATCCAGTCGTATTGGTCGCCGTCGCCGCCGCGCTGGCCCGTCTGCCGCTCCTGGGTCGGCCACTGAACCCGGATGAGGGCGGGTTCTTGATGGTGGCTGGTCAATGGGCACCCGGGACATCGCTGTACGGCGACTACTGGGTCGACCGACCTCCATTGCTCATCACCATCTTTCAAGCCGTCGACGCCTTGGGCGGTCGACCGCTGGAGCTCCGGATGGCAGGCATCGTGGCGGTGGTGATCGCGGTGCTCGCCGCAGCGGCGATCGGCCGAGGTGTCGTGCGTCTGGAGTGCCAGAGGGGTGACATCGTGGCCCGCGTCCCGACCTACGCCGCTACGGCCGCAGCCGTGCTGCTCGCCAGTCCTGTGCTCGGCGCAACCGAGGTCGACGGCGAGCTGCTCGCAGCGCCGCTCGTTCTCGGTGGCCTTGCCGCACTGCTGGTCGCACAGTCCACTTCGGGGCGCCGCGCGGGCGTGTGGTGGGGAGCGGCAGGTGCTCTCGGCGCAGCCGCGGTCGCCATCAAGCAGAACATGCTGGACGTGTTCGTCGCAGCCGCGGTTCTCCTTGTCGTGGCGGGAGCTCGACGCGCCCCGGGTCTAGCCCGATCGATCCGGTCGTTCGCGCTTGGCGCAGCCGGCTGCGTGCTGGTGCTCTTGGTCTGGGCGGCCCGCCACGGAACCCACCCGACAGCGCTTTGGAATGCCCTGGTGACCTTCAGGATCGAGGCCACAACCGTCATCGCTCAGTCCGCATCGAGCAGCACCGGGTCCCGCGCCCTGCTGATCGTGCTCGCCCTGCTTCTGAGTGGCGAGCTGCTCCTGGTTGCAGCCGTCCTCGCACCTAGCGCACCTCGACATCTCACCCGACATCTCGGGTTGGTGGGATGGATGGGTGTCGCAGTCCTGGCGTGGGAGACCTTGGGCGTGATGGCCGGTGGAAGCTACTGGCTGCACTACCTGGTTGGCACCGTGCCCGGGCTCGTCCTGCTCACGGCGGTCGCCGCTCGGGGGGGTCGACGGCGTCGGCTCGCGATCGGTGCCGTGCTCGCCTGGGTCGCCGTTGTCGCCGCTGCGGCGGTGGGGGTGATCGCCTTGCAGCCCGGCTTCAGCACGGCGACAACCGTCGGTGTGGAGGAGTACCTCTCCCAGCACAAGCGGCCCGGTGACACGGGTGTGGTCGCCTTCGGCCAGCCGCAACTGTTGCAGGCTGCACAGCTCACCAGCCCCTACCCGCAGTTATGGAGCCTCCCGGTGCGGGTGACCGACCCCGCGCTCACTCAGTTTGCCGCGGTGCTCGCGGGGCCCGATCGACCGAGCTGGGTGGTCGTCGACGGGGGCAGTCTGACGACGTGGGGCGTCGACGCCACCGCCGCTCAACCGATCCTCGAGCGCGACTACCGACTCGTCCACGTCATCGGCGACTGGCACATCTATCAGGTGCGGGTCGGCACCAGCGGGATGCCGCAGCCCTTCTCCGATGACCCGAGCGCCTAGGCTGAGGTGGTGGATGCGCTCGCCGGCGACCTGCAGGAATACCTTCAAGAGTCGCGTGAGTCGGTGCTCCGTGCACTCGACGGTCTCAGCGAGTACGACGTTCGCCGACCCGTCACCGCCAACGGCACCAACCTGCTCGGACTGGTCAAGCACCTGGCGGGGATCGAGGGGCAGTATCTGGGCGACTGCGTGGGCCGGCCCATGCCGTTCCGGCTCCCGTGGGTGGAGGACGGGTCGATCTGGGACTCGGCTGACATGTGGGTGCCGGCGGACCAGTCGCGGGAGTACATCGTGGATCTCTATCACGCCGCCTGGGCGCACAGTGATGCCGCGATCGCCGAGCTGCCGTTGGATTCCTCAGCTGTGGTCTCGTGGTGGACCGAGGGGCAGCGGTCGACTACGTTCGGGCATCTGCTGGTCAGGGTGGTGGCCGAGACCGCTCAACATGCCGGGCACGCGGACGTTGTTCGCGAGACCATCGACGGTCGCGGCGGCCGCGACCACGACGACATCGGCGGCGCCGGCTGGTGGGATGACTACGTCGCGCGCGTCCAAGCGGCGGCCGATCACTTCAGAGGCCAGACCTGAGAATCCCGACCCGCGAAATCCCTTAAGAGGTGTCGGCTCGCGGGGTGCGCCGGCTTGTGCGTAAGTGGTCGACCTCGCGTTGCAGCCGTCGGTTCTCGGTGCGCAGGGTCAAGACGAGTCCGACGCCGGCCAGGTTCAGCCCATCGCCGAGGAGAGTCGTGATCTCCCCGACCCGGTCCAACTCCTCGCCGCTGTAGCGGCGGGTGCCTCCGCTGGTCCGGTGGGGCGTGAGTAGTCCCTTCTGCTCGTAGACACGCAGCATCTGGGGGTTCACCCCGGTGAGCTCGGAGGCGACAGAGATCGAGTAGAGCGCGCGGCCCGTGCCGAGATCAACCACGGCGACCCCTTTCGATCGAGTAGCTCCGCAGCACCACGACTGGGCCGGCCACGATCAGGGGGCGCTCCCAAAGATCGCTCGGCTGTCCATCGCTGGCAGGCCGCCGCTGGGGCCGTTGAGCTGCTGTCGGGTCCTGGCGGGGACGAGGTGTCGGCGCTGTAGTCGCCGGACCGGGGACCGGCTCGGATGCCACCGCGAAGGCGGTGGCGAGGGCGGCGAAGCGGTCCGCAGCCGCCGGATCACCTGATAGGTCGGGGTGGGTCTCCCGGGCCAGTCGGCGGTAGGCGCGGCTGACTGTCCGCTGGTCGCTTCCCGTGGGAACGCCGAGGACCCGGAATGCCTCCGTGCGGTTGCTCGTCATGACCGTCCACCTCTCGATGAGCCGTCCGTAACTTCTTCGTAGCGGCCTCTTGAAATTCTCTCTCGATGAGAGAAAATCTCAAATAGGCACAGTAGATCTTGCCTCGGAGCCTAGCGGCTCCCGTGATGGAGAAGCTCGATCTGTGAGGAGGAAGAACTCATGTTGATGCGCACCGATCCGTTCCGTGACTTCGACCGTCTCACCGAGGCGATGTTCGGGACTCGGGCACGGCCCGCGATGATGCCCATGACGGCCTACCGAGAGGACGGCACCTTCGTGGTGCACCTCGACCTGCCTGGCGCCTCGGCGGACTCCATCGATCTCACCGTGGAGCAGAACGTGCTCACCGTCCACGCTGAGCGCAAGGCACCGGCGGGCGACAGCGCCGAGCGGGTGGTCGACGAGCGTAGTTACGGTGTGTTCAGCCGCCAGCTGTTTCTCGGTGACACCCTCGATGCCGACCAGCTCACCGCCAACTACGACGCTGGCGTTCTCACGCTCCGGATCCCGATCGCCGAACGGGCCAAGCCACGCAGGGTCGAGGTCACGGCCGGTGACTCTCCCAAGGAGATCAACGCCTGACCGGTCGGCGAGGGGCGAGCGGTGACCGGATCGGTCCCCGCCTGGCTCCTCGGCGGAGTGCCCGCTGGCGTCAGCCCGGGCACTCCGCCGTCACCACGCCGGCAGACGCACTGCGAGAGTCTGCGCTGCGGTCAGAACAACGCGCGGATCTGCTCCGCGAGCCAGCGCTCATAGGCCGACCTCGGCCAGCCTCGCCGCACCACCAGGCGGTGGTAGCTGTCCGGCGCCATCAGGAGCCACAGCCGATCCTGGGCGCGACGACGGGGGAGTGCCGGCTTGACGTGCAGGCGGGCGAGAAGATGTCCGGCTCCGACATGCCTCTCGGTCTCGGCGGTCTCCCAGAGCTCGGCCACGACCGGATCGGTTCCGGAGGCGCCGCGGATGACCTCGTGCACGTCGTGGTAGCGAGCGTTCACGACCGCGATGTGTCGTGCGGTCAGCGTGATTGCGCGATCGAGGTCCCCGGCCTCGGCGATCGCCGCGACGTCCTCGCGCGCTGTCACGGTCCGGGGCTGGTCGTCCCCGGCCATCGCGACGTCACGGACGACCTTGAGCAGGGTCGCCTTGTTGCCGACGGCGGTGAACACGGTCGGCTTGCTCACCCCGGCGTGCGCGGCGACCTGGTCGATCGTCGTGCGGCCGTATCCCTGCTCGACGAAGAGCTCGCGCGCGGCCCGCAGCACTGCCTCGCGTGATGCATGCGCCTGCTCGGCGCGCAAAGGCGAATAGTAGCGGCGCTTCTTGACGTCGGTCACTCAAGCACTCTACCGTCGTGATATTCGTTAGACGATGAGTTAACTCAACTGTGAGCGCCACCTCAGGACGGGAGACCCGATGAGCCTCGCCTACATCGCCCAAGCGGCTGATCACGACCGGCTGGAGTGGATCGAGGGGAAGGAGCTGCAGATCCTGCTCGACGGATCGCGCACGGGCGGCCAGGTGACGGTCGTGAGAAGCAGTCTGGGCGAGGGCTCCGCCTCGCCTCTGCACCTGCACCACAACGAGGACGAGATGTTCGTGATCCTCAAGGGGCATGGCATCTTCTGGGTCGGCGACGAACGCCACGAGGTCGGGGAAGGCGGCGCGATGTTCCTGCCCCGCGACATCCCGCATGCCTACAAGTTCACCGCACCCGAGGTCGACCTGCTGACCATCTGCACCCCGAGTGGCATGGAGCGGTTCTTCCGAGGAGCCGGCCGCCGCATCACCGATCCGCGCCCGGATGGTTGGGAGGTCACCATGGAGGCGCTGGTCGCTGCCGCGGTCCAGGGCGGCCAGGAGATATTGGGACCACCGCCGGAGTGAGATCGGCTGCTCCGCAGCCTTGCTGGCGTGATTAGGTGGCGCCGTGACCGATCCGATGTCGCCGGCGGAGGCGCGGCTCGTCGAGGCGCTTGACGAGCGAGCGTTGGTCGACGACTTGATCCGGCTGGTGCGGGTCCCGAGCGTGACTGGCAGTGACGCAGAGTCCGAGCTGATGGCGTGGGCCGCGGACGACGCAGGGCGCTGCGACCTCGAGGTCGACCACTGGAAGATCGATCTGCACGAGCTCGCTGCGCATCCGGACTTCCCGGGCACCGAGGCGCCACGGCAGGAGGCGTACGGCTTGGTGGCGACCACCCCGGGCGCCGGTGCACCCGCGCTGGTGTTGCAGGGTCATGTCGACGTGGTGCCCATCGGCGACCCGGCGCGTTGGGGAGCCGTGGATCCGTTCGGCGCCCGGATCGAGGACGGCATCCTGCGCGGCCGAGGTGCCTGCGACATGAAGGCGGGTGTCGCCGCCAATGCTGCGGTGCTGCGCACCCTGCTGACTGCCGGGGTCCAGCTCGAGCGACCGCTGGCGGTGCACTGGGTGGTCAGCGAGGAGGACGGTGGCCTCGGCGCGCTGGCCACGATGCTGCGTGGCCACGGTGGTGAGGCGGCGGTGATCACCGAGCCGACCAGTGGTCGGATCGTGGTTGCCAACGCCGGCGCGCTGACCTTCCGGATCGAGGTCGAGGGTCTCGCGGCGCACGGCAGCACCCGCACCGAGGGAGTGAGCGCGTTCGAGGTCTTTCTCCCGATCTATCGAGCGATTGCCGAGTTGGAGAAGGTCCGGAACCAGAGTCCACCCGAGGTCTTCGGCGGCAACCAGTTGCCCTATCCGATCTCGATCGGCATGCTCTCGGCCGGCGACTGGGCCTCGAGTGTGCCCGATCGGCTAGTCGCCGACGGCCGGCTCGGTGTGCTCCTCGACGAGGATCCGGCCGCGGCGCGGCGTGCCTTCGAGGACTGCATTGCCGCCGCGGCCGCCAGCGACCCCTGGCTGCGGTCCCATCCGCCAGCCGTGACGTGGCCGGGTGGTCAGTTCGCCAGCGGTCGGACACCGGAGGGTCACTCGATCATCGGCGAGATGGCGACGGCGGTGGCCGACGCCACGGGCGGTGGTACGCCGGCGCTCGCCGCGGCGCCGTACGGCAGTGACCTGCGGCTCTACACCGGGATCGGCAAGATCCCCGCCCTTCACTTCGGGCCGGGCGATGTCCGGGTGGCCCATGCGCCTCGCGAGCAGGTGTCCTTGACCGAGCTGATCGAGGTCACCCGTGCATTGCTCCTCCTGACGGCTCGCCGCTGCGGTGCACACCTATGACGGCGGGTCCGGGACGGATCAGCCGCGGTGGAGCGGTCGGGTCAGACAGGTGGGCCCGCCGGTGCCGAGCGCGATCTGGTCGGCCCTGACGACGGTGACCTCGACACCTGCCTCCTCCAGTCCGGCCACCACGGCGGGGGCGCCGGCGAAGATGACGGCGTGGTCCGGGTCGACGGCAAGGACATTGCTCCCGAGCAGGTCGTACTCCTCGGCCGAGACGGGGATCCGGTGGATGCCACGACCCTCCAGGGCTTCCATCAGGGCGACCGGGGTCAACGGCTCATAGACCACGGCCACCTGGTCGTTCACCAAGGAGACCACCGACATCAGGTGGAGCACCTCGCTGCGACCGCCGGCATGCGGCAGGTCGAAGGAGACGGTGCGGACACCCTCGGCTGCGACCACCTCGGTGATCTGTCGGTGTGCCTCGGCATTGGTGCGATAGCCACGGCCCAGGGCCAGGGTCTCTTCGTCGAGCCACATCAGGTCGCCACCGTCGGCGTGCGCGCTCCCGGAGAGGGCGCCGATGATCGGCAGGCCGAGCGCCTCCAACTCTCGGGCGAGCACCGGTGGCTCGCCGGTCCGAACCGGCTTGATCGGGCGGAGCACGATCACTCCGCTACCGGTGACGAAGACTGGGTCATAGGCGAAGGTCGCGTCCACCGCGTCCGACATCGCCTCAAGCATCTCGACCTCGACACCGAGTCCCCGCAGCACCTCCGCATAGGCAAGGTGCTCGGCGAGGAGCAGGGTTGGGTCGGGTTCCTCGGGCCAGCCGGCAGCCGTGAAGTCACCCGTGGTCGCCGGGACGCGCAGCGCTGCGCGATGCAGGGGAGCGGTCATCGAGCGCACGCCGTAGGAGCTCATCGTCACCGACGCTAGCGGTTCTCTGTGCTACTGGTGTGTACGACGCACGAGGCGCGTCGTACACACCAGTAGCCCGTTCTTCGCCAGTCAGCGGAATGCCACCGCCGGGAAGTCGACGGGAACATCGAGGGCGATGTTGACGTAGTTGGTGAACAGGTTGAGAGCGACCTGCCCGATGACCTCCACGATCTGCTCGTCGGTCCAGCCGTGCCGGCGCAGGCTCTGCAGATCATCGGCCGCGACCTGACCGCGTTGCTCGACCAGCTCGAGCGCGAAACGCAACAGGGCCCCCGTCCTCGCGTCGTCCGACTCGCCCGTCTGTGCTGCTTGCATCGCTTCGCGGCTGACACCGGCCTTGCGACCGAGGGCGGTGTGCGCGGCGAGGCAGTACTCGCACGAGTTGCGGTTCGCGACCGCGACGGCAATCTGCTCGCTCAGGGCAGGGCCGAGGGTGCCGCCGCCGAAGGCACGGAACGACCCCCACATGCTGGTCAGGGCGGCCGGCGAGTTGGCCACCGCACGGAACATGGCGGGCACGACTCCGAAAGCGGCCTGGATCTCGGACAGCTGGTCCTGCACGGTGCTGGTGGTGGAGTCCGGCTCGGCCAGGGAAACGTGGGACATGATTGCTCCTTCGTGAGGGGGTCGCCGGGGTTGGCGTGCCTTCACGATGCCGCCGTTTGGTGGATGATCTGCAGCAAATCGTCTCGACTACATGCCGAATCGTCTGACATCATCGCTGCGGTGACCTCGCTGGACCGGATCTCGCCGCTGCTGGAACGATTCCGGGTCCGCACTCGTCTGTTCCACACCGGACCGCTGTGTGGGGTGACGACGTTCGCTGCGCACCCGGGGCGGGGCTTTCTCCATGTCCTCCGCCGCGGGCAGATGACCGTGACCCATCAGGAGCGGGGCGGCCGGTTGGTGGAGGTCGTCGTGGACCGACCCAGCCTGCTGTTCTACCCACGTCCGCTGGAGCACGCCTTTCACAACGCTCCCACCGACGGCTCCGACTTCGCATGCGCGACGCTCGACTTCGAGGGTGGATCGACCCATCCGCTGGTCCGCACGCTGCCCCCGGTGATCGTGCTCCCGCTTGGCGACGTGGACACCCTGGAGCCGGCGCTGGAGCTGCTCTTCACTGAGATCGATGACCTGCGCTGTGGCCGACGAGTGCTCGCCGATCGGCTGTTCGAGGTGATCCTCATCCAACTGTTCCGGTGGATGCTCGACCACAGCGCTGACCTCGGTCTGCCGGCAGGGCTACTGCCCGGCCTCGCCGACGAGCACCTGGCACCCACACTCGTTGCCATCCACCAGTCGCCGGGACGGCCCTGGACGCTGGCGGCGATGGCTCGTGAGGCCCATATGTCGCGCAGCTCGTTCGCGGCTAGGTTCAAGCAGATCGTCGGGCAGCCCCCGATCGACTACCTCACCGACTGGCGCTTGACCATCGCCCAGGATCGGTTGCGTCGAGGAGCCCCCGTTGCCGTCGTCGCCGCCGAGCTGGGGTATGCCAATCCCTCCGCCTTCTCCCGAGCCTTCAGTCAGCGACTCGGATGCTCGCCACGTGCCTGGCTGACCACCCGCAGCGCTCATCGGTGAGGTGGCTCCGTGGCAGGATCGAAGGGTGGCTGTCCCACCTGCTCGGCACCTCCTTCGTGCCCGTGACCTGGCGGACCGGCGGTATGCCGAGCCGCTGCGGGTGGCCGACCTTGCCCAGGAGGCGGGCTGGTCGCCGGCGCACTTTGCGCGGGAGTTCGCCCGAGCGTTCGGGGAGCCGCCGCACCAGTACCTCTTGACTCGCCGCCTCGAGCGAGCAGCAACTCTGCTGCGCGACACCGATCGACCAGTCACCGAGATCTGCCATGCCGTGGGGTTGACGAGTCTCGGGTCGTTCACGAGCAGCTTCACACGGGTCTACGGCCTCCCGCCGACCGCCTACCGAGCCTCGTTCCCACCAGCCCGCAGGCACGTGCGGATCCCGGCCTGCGTCGCCAAGGCCTACGGCCGCCCATCGGTGAGCCTGGACGGTGCACACAAGGAAGCGCCCGAGGCCAGGCCCCGGAACGGCAGGACCCGGAACAGCGGGCTCGGAACAGCAGGATCGGAGAAGCGATCGGCCGCTGCTCGCCCGTAGCCTCGAAGCATGATCCGAATCGCCAATACGCAGTTCTGGGTGCACGACACCGAACAGGCCCTCGACTTCTGGACCCGCGTGGTCGGCTGGGAGGTCCGCGCCGACGTGACGATGGAGGAGTGGAACTTCCGCTGGCTGGTGGTGGGTCCACCAGGACAGCCGGAGGTCGGGTTGGTGCTGATGCCACTCCCGGGTCCGCCGATGCTCGAAGCCGACGACAGTGAGCAGGTGGCCGGTTTGGTCGCCAAGGGAGCCGGCGGCACGTTGTTCCTCGAGACCGACGACTGTCGGGCGGCGTACGACGAGTTGGCGGCCCGCGGCGTTGTGTTCAACGACCCGCCGACGCCGCAGCCCTACGGGATCGACACCTCCTTCCGCGATCCCTCGGGCAACAACGTCCGGCTCACTCAGGTGATGGAGTTCGACCCCGCTCGTGCTGGGTGATCGCGCGGCTACTGGTGCGTACGACACACCAGACCCGTCCGTACACACCAGTAGCCAGTCAGCGGTCGCGGTCGGCGTCGCGCGGACGCAGCAGCGCGAGGGTGCCCCGACCGAGGGCCATCTCGTAGATCGCCGCGCCCAGGTTGGCGCCGGCGAGGAACACCACGGCGTCGGAGGTCGAGACGGCCTCGCTGAGGCCGCTCGCCCCGAAGGCGCCCACATAGTAGGGGAGCTCCTTGGCGACCTCGGTGAGGACGTAGCCGGCTGAGCCAGCCAGGCGGCGCATCCGAGGGGAGCGCCGCCGAGCCAGGTCGAAGGCCGCCTTGGACACGACGTTCGTGCTGGTCCCGGTGCGCTCGAGCAGTTGCGCGTTGCCGGCGAGGCCGGTGCGCAGTCCACCCGCCCAGGCGAGGTAGCTGAGCACGAGCACCACCAGCAGGGCGCGCAGGTCGACCCCGGTGAACAAGCCCGTCCCGACGAGCAGGACACCGGCCGCGGTCGCGACCAGATCGAGTGCGTACGCCGACGCTATGGTGGCGACGATCGAGACCAGCCACCGCGACGACGCGCCGAGACGGGCGGAGACGCCTGGCATTGTCGTGGTCATGCGGGCGCGCCCGGGAGCACCACGTCCGATCCGGCGGCGGCCAGCTCGGCGGCAGCCGAAGCGCCGACCGCGGCCGCGACGATCTCACTCCGCCCGATCTCGCCGGACGGGGCACGACCCGCCGCCAGCCACGGTCCGAGCCGCTCCTGGACCGCCGGGTCGCCGAGGATTTCGTGCGGGAGGGCGTGCAGCGCCGCGATCTGGCAGGCGGCTCGGGCCAGGTCCGGGTCCGCTCCCGCGCCACGGCGCAGCGCCCCCGACATCATCCAACGGGGATCGTCGGGGATCGGTGAGCCCGATATCTCCGCGCCCATCTCCGCGAGCCGTTGCCGGCCGAACCACTGGGTCGCCTCCACCCACGGCCCGACCCGTGCCTCGATCCGCTCGACGTGCACCTCGGT
>JBDHZT010000025.1:0-38423 GCA_039811985.1 Nocardioidaceae bacterium
GTCCCAACCCACCACAGCACCGCGGGAGACGGGTCGGGGCCACCACAGCACCGCGGAAGACGGGCACTCAGGCCCCATCACGGCCCGGGAGACGGGCTCCACACGGGCGTGGTGTTGCGGTTTGGGCCCAAACGCCCAACCAAACCGCGATCCGCCATGCAGTCTCGGGCCAATCGATGGCCCATCCCGGAGCCCATCATCTGTCACGTTCCCAGGGGTCACCCGGGTTGCTGCTTTCACAAGGTATGTGGTGATGCCTGCACTTACCGTGCGTCGTTCATCGAGGTAAGTGGAGCGATCCCTACATACCTTGTGAAATCAGCGACACGAGTCACCACCGGCCACCAGCAACCCGGCCAGCAGCCAGAAGCCGAGCACCGCCGTCCCGGTCGCTGCCCTGTCGGTGATGACCACAGGCAGCCAGCAACCCGCGGCCACGGTCCCAGGCGACGCGCGGCGTGGAGATGACGTCCCTTACGCGGCGACGGACAGGCCGCTGAGCTGGCCGACCAGGGCAGCGATCTCGGCGTCGACGGCGGCATCGACCACGAGACCGTCCACGAACACCTGGTGGGCGGTCGGGACACCGACGGTGCTCTCCAGCGGTGCGGCGCCGGCGACCTTGAGGATGCGCACGGCGTCCTCTCGAGCCCACTGCGCGCCGCGCGGTGAGCCGCTGGCGGCGAGCACAGCAACCGGCTTGCCGGCGATGGCGGCGCTGCCTCGGGGCCGGGAGAGCCAGTCGATGGCGTTCTTGAGCGAGCCGGGCAGGGAGCCGTTGTACTCCGGGGTGACCAGGATCAGGGCATCCGCCGCCACGACGGCATCGCGCAGTTGCTGCACCCTGGCGGGTGCGCTCGCGCCGTCCAGCTCCTCGCTGTAGTGCGGCAGCTCGGCGATCCCGTTCCAGATCACTGCCTGCGCACCGGCCGGCAGGTGCGAGATCGCGGCGTCAGCCAGCCGACGGTTCACCGAGTCGTCGCGCAGGCTGCCGACGAGGACGAGGACCTTCATGTATTGCTCCCAGAAGTGATTGATTCTTCAACAAGTCTCTGCGAGAAGCAACCGCGCTGATGGCTCAGACATTCCCGGCCCAAGGTGACCTCCACCACGACCCCCGGCCGGGCAGCCCATTGCGTGTCGAGTGCCGATGCTGCTAGTTCATAGGGATGACCGCACCCTCGGGCGAGGTGGTCGAGCTCCGAGTCCACGGCGTCCACGGCACGTCCCCCCAGTCGATGCTCGGCTTGCGCTCGGACCAGGTCGCCCAGGTCGCGGGCGATCGGCTGACCGGGATCTTCCGGGCCCGGCCCGGTGTCGCACTCCCGCTGCGAGACCTGGCGGACACTCGGGCGTCGGTGGAGGCCTACTCGTGGGGAGCGCTGACCTCCGGCGCCCGCGGTGCGCTGGGCTGGGTGTGGCGTGCGCTGTGGCTGCTGCTGCTCCCCTTCGCGCTGGCGAATCTGTCCTACTGGGCTCGGGTGCGGCTCCACGAGGACAGCGGTACGGCGCGCTGGGGCGCTCGCGCCACGCGACTGGGCGCCGTGCTGCTCACCGTCTTCATGGTGCTCACCTCGTGCCTGGTCGGTATCGACCTGATCTCCTGGCAGTGCTATCGCGGCGACAGCCCCGGTTGTGCGCTGCCGCGGGCGTTGGACTTCATGGCCCAGCTGGACGCAACCCAGCGGATCGCCGTCGGCTGCAGCGTGCCTCTGGCGGTGATCCTGGTGCTGTGGGCGCTCTCGCGGGCAACGCTGGCACGTTACGAAGCGTGCACCGGGGCACCCGCGCCCGCCGGCACCGGCGGGGTGCTGGAGGACCCGCGACTATGGCGCGGCATGACCCGCACCCGGCAGCTGCAGCGCATCCATCTCACCGTGGCCCTCTGGGTGGTCGTGGCGTTCTCCGGGGTGCACGTCTACCTGGTCGGCTCGGACCACTCGCTCCGGGTCGGCCTCACCGTCGTCGCGGCGACCGCTCTCGCCGGGATCGCGGTCTGCTGGTGCCAGGTCGTCCAGCGCGACGACATCGACTACTTCCCCGAGCACACCTCGCCAGTGGTGCGGCTGCGGCGGCGCCTGCCCGCGTCGCTACGACGGGGGCTGCGCGATCAGCTCCCGCTAGCACTCCTCGGCGCTGCGGCGGCGGTGACCGTCGTCCATCTGATCGTGCTGCTGACTCTGCCCGAGACGCTGGACGAGAGCCGCGACTTCGTCGGCCACAACCTCTGGTTCATCGGTGTCTTCGTCGCGCTGACGGCGGTGCACCTCAGTGTGTTCACCGGCGGGCGGATGCGGCCCCGCTGGGCGATCGTGGTGATTCTGACGGTCTTCGCGCTCGCCGGGGTCGCCCTCGCGCTGCATCTCCACTCCCGATGGGTGCGCGACGGCACTCCCGCCCTCGTCGTGGGCGGCATCGGCCTCGCGGCACTCTGGCTGGCGCTGGTGGTCTGGCACTTCCGACAGCGCGAACGATTCGCGCCGGTGGCCTGGAACGGTGCCGGCGCCTCGGTCATGCTGGCCGCCGCGGCCTGGGTTGCGCTGCTGTTCACCACCGGCGTGGTCACCGGGACGGCGACCTATCTCAACGGTCGCGACCACGGGGTGGCCGACCTGGTGTCCCGGTCCAGCGTGGTCGCCCGCGCCGCCGCCGAGCCGACCAGCTCCCAGCGTGGCGGCACCCCTCGCTATGCCGCCACCGGCGACGTGGTGGCCCGGCACGCGATCATCCGACGCTCGGCCGATGGCCCCGTCCTGACGGCTGGCTCGTTGCAGATGACCTCGCTCCTCGACGCCGCCGACCAGGAAGCGGGTGCAGAGAAGGGGTTGGCCCGGGCATTGACCAGCACCCGGGTGGCCACGGCCGAAGTCGCCCTCCCGTCGCGGCTGCTGCTCCTGGAGGACAGCTGCCTGCGCGGACCGGCGCGTGCCGACGACACCACCTGCTCCGCCGAGGATCCCGACTTCGTGGCCGGCGGTGCCCTCGCGGCACCGGAGCGGTTGGTCACCGTCGCAGCCGCGAGCGACCCGGTGACCCTCGCTGTCACCGACCCACCCGCCCGACCCTTGGTCGTGCCGCAGGTACTGATCTGGTCACCGATGTTCCAGCTGCTCTGGCTACTCCTGGTCGCAGTCTTCTTCGGTGTGGCGGTCGCCCGCTTCCGCCGGTGTCTGCCTGCGTTGGACCAACAGCTCGAGGCGGACACCCCCATCCCGATCCAAGCCTGGACAGCCGCGCGGAAGGCACGCCGGACCGCCGCGTTCGCGCATCGAGCCGAGCGCCTCCTCGACGGGATCGGAGCGATCACCGCGTTCCTGGCCCTTCTGCTGATCGCGCTCTCCTCGGTCGGAGAGCCGCCCTGGGACCTCTGGCCGTGGACCCGCAACCTCGCGACGCTGTCGATGTACGTCGTCCTGCTCCTCGGGCTCGCCCTCCTGCTGCTCGCCTCCCAGCTGCGCAACTCCGATGGTGCTCGGCGCGGGGTCGGGGTCATCTGGGACTTGGCCACCTTCTGGCCGCGCGCCGCACACCCACTGGCGCCACCCTGCTATGCCGAGCGGGTCGTCCCGGAGGTCCACACCCGCCTGGACTGGGCGCTGCACAGCAGCCCGGGTGCGGAGAACTTGGTGGTGCTCTCGGGGCACAGCCAGGGCTCAGCGATCGTGGCCGCCGTCGTCAGCCGGCTCTCCCCCGACGATCTGCGTCGGGTGCGGGTGATCACCTATGGCAGCCAGCTTCGGGCGTTCTACGGCCGGATCTTCCCCCAAGTGCTCGGCCCGGATCGGCTGGGCTACCAGCCCACCAGGGGGGTGACCCGGCTCGGGGACGCCTTCTCGGACGCAGGCAACGGTGAGCGGACGCCGTACCACCCGCCCCGACCTGCACCGGCCACCGGCGACGACGTCGATGACAGCGTGGCGAGCCATCCCCTTCTGGACCGGGTGTTCGAGGTCGGCGGGGACTGGGCGAATCTCTTCCGGCGCACGGACCCGCTGGGCTTCCGCGTCTTCTCCGACGCCGATGCTTCGCCCGATCACTGGGTGCCGGAGGTGCCGCCGGAGAGCGCCGGAGATCCGGGCGCTGTGGTGCACGGCCACAGCTACTACCAGCACTCCCGTGAGTATCGCTTGCTGGTGGCCGATTGGACCGGTGAGCCGGTGGTGCCCGATCCGGTCGGCACGATCGACGTTCCACCGCTGCCAGAGCCCTGAGCCTGGATCGAGGGCAGCCCAGCCAGGCATTGTCCCACCTCCCGCGCTGGGGCGCCATGACTAGATCTGACTATTCGGTTCGCCCGAGCGGCGAGGAAAGATGGACCCCGTCGCAGAGTCCGCCGCTGTGGGGACGGGGGTCGGCCACCTCGATCGAGCAAGGTCGGCACAACCGTTGCGGCGACGATGACGCAAGGCCGCGAGGGAGCATCAGCACTCTCGCGGCCCGTCATGTGTGGCCCTTCCCCCGCAACCCTCCTATTGCAGCGCAGCGGTCAACCGCATCACGTTGTCGACGTAGCGCAGCCGCCATGGCCGATCGTCCCACTCCGCCCGGGTCAGCTCGCGGGATCGCGCGCGGTAGTCGTCTTGCACCTCCCGCATCGCGGCGACAACGCTGGGGCCGAGCAGCATCGTGCTGACCTCGTAGTTCAACGCGAAGGAGCGCATGTCCATGTTGCTCGAGCCGATCACGGCGACCTGGTCGTCGACGGTGAAGTGCTTGGCGTGCAGGATGTACGGCGCCGGGTAGAGATAGATCCGCACCCCAGCATCGAGCAACGCCCGGTAGTACGACGCCTGCGCGTGGCCCACCATGAACTGGTCGGACACCTCGCTGACGAACAGCTCGACGTCCACACCACGCTGGGCGGCGGTCGTGACGGCGTACAGCAGCGACTCGTCCGGCACGAAGTAGGGGCTGGTGATCGACAGCCTCCGAGTGGCCGCGTAGATCAACGTGGTGAACAGTCGCAGGTTGTTCTCCGCCGGGTAACCGGGGCCGCTCGGCACCAGCTGACACGCCACGTCGTCGAGCTGACCGGGTCGATCGGCCGGCTCCACGAGCGGGGCAGGCTGGACGTCGAGGATCTCGCCGGTCTCCGCAAACCAGTCCTGGGCGAAGATGCCCTCGAGGCTCGTGACCAGACGGCCCTCGACGCGCATCATCAGCTCGACCCACTCCCGGCCGGCCTTGTGGTTCTTCGGCTTGTTGTAGCCGGGCTCGGTCAGGTTGAGCGAGCCGGTGAACCCGGTCCGTCCGTCGACGACGAGCAGCTTGCGGTGGTTGCGCAGGTCGGGGCGACGGATCTTGCCCTTCAAAGGCGCGATCGGCAGCATCGCGTGCCACTCGATGCCCGTCTTCTCGAGTCGCTCGAGCATCTGCTGGTAGCCGGGAATGCCCCGCGACCCGAGGTGGTCGAACAGCAACCGCACCTCGCAGCCGCGCTCGGCGGCCTCGGTCATGGCCGCGAAGAGTGGGTCGGTCACCCGGTCCCATGCGGTGATGTAGAACTCCACGTGCACCGATCGCTCGGCGCGCGCTACGGCCTCGGTCATCTGCGCGACGGTCTCGCCGTAGTCGGGGAGCAACTGCACAGCGTTGCCGGCACGCAGCGGCAACGATCCGAGGGTGCGGTTCAAGGTCACCACCGACGGCACGTAGTCCGGAGCGGCCTCCTCGGGTAGATCATCAACCACGGCCTGGGCCCGCTCCGCGATCAGGCGCTTGATCTCGTGCTGGCGCGCGCGGCGCTTGCGATCGAGTCGGTTCGACCCGAAGAAGGCGAAGGCGATCAGGCCCACCCCCGGGCTCAGCAGCACCAAGAGCAGCCACGCCATGCCGGTCGACGGCCGCCTGTTCTCCGGAATGACGCCCAGCGCAAGAATGCGCAGCGCGATGTCGACGACGACGACCAGCGCGCCGATCACGGCAGCGAGTGTTGAACCCGACATGGACATGCGCGCACGGTAGCGTGATCCGCGGGCGCGTCGCCGACTTCCCCGCGACGCCACGACCTATGGAGGATCCATGGAGACCGACTCGTTGACCCCGTCGTGGCAGATGATCGTGCTGCGGGGGTTCGTCGCCATCATCTTCGGCATCCTGGCCATTGCTTGGCCGCTGAGCACCGCGCTGGCACTGGTGATCCTGTGGGGCATCTACGCGCTCGTGGACGGCGCCTCCTCACTGGTCCAGGTGTTCACCCGAGAGCACTCCGGCCTCGCTCGCATCGGTCTGGCGCTGATGGGTGTGATCGCGCTCGCCGCCGGACTGATCGCGATCTTCCACCCGCTCAAGGCAGGCCTGATCCTGGCCTGGTTCCTCGGCATCTGGCTGATCGCGCGAGGCATCATCGAG
Source organism: Nocardioidaceae bacterium (assembly GCA_039811985.1). Classification (GTDB taxonomy): domain Bacteria; phylum Actinomycetota; class Actinomycetes; order Propionibacteriales; family Nocardioidaceae; genus Nocardioides. The sequence continues at coordinate 6,352 of JBDHZT010000025.1, forward strand.
CTTGCGATGGCCATCGGCGGCGGGACTGCCGCCCCGCGCGGGCTACTGGTGCTGGGTGCCCTGCTGGACTTCCTGCTCGGCTATCTGTTCATCTCCCACCCGGGTCACAGCGCCCTCGGCATCACGGTGTTCATCGGGATCGTCGCACTGGTCTGGGGTGTGGTGTTCATCGCCCTCGGCTTCACGCTCCGCAAGGCCACCAAGGAGTTCGCGGCGGCCTGACCAGCCGAGCAGCGCTAGGCGTACGTCTCGACCAGATCGACCAGGTCGGCGACCGAGTCCACCACCACGCTCGGCCGGTAGGGGAACCCATCGACCTGGTCGGGGCGGGTGGACCCGGTGCCGACCAGGATCGTCCGCAGGCCGGCCTCGAGTCCCGCGACGATGTCGGTGTCCATCCGGTCACCCACCATCACCGTCGTCTCCGAGTGCGCCTGCAAGCGGTTCAGCGCGCTGCGCATCATCAGCGGGTTCGGTTTGCCGACGAAGTACGGCGCATGACCGGTGGCAGTCCGGATCAGGGCAGCCACCGAACCGGTCGCCGGCAGCGTTCCGTGCCGGCTCGGGCCGCTCGGGTCGGGGTTGGTCGCAATGAACCGGGCGCCTGCTTCGATCAACCGGATCGCCCGGGTGATCTGCTCGAACGAGTAGGTGCGGGTCTCCCCTAACACGACGTAGTCCGGTGACCGGTCCGACATCACGAAGCCGACGTCGTGCATGGCTGTGATCAGCCCCGACTCGCCGACGACGTACGCCGTGCCGCCAGGGCGCTGCTCAGCCAGGAACTGGGCGGTGGCCAAGGCCGAGGTCCAAATGGCGTCCTCTGGCACGTCGATGCCGGCGGCCAGCAACCGGAAGCGCAGGTCGCGCGGGGTGAAGATGGAGTTGTTGGTCAGCAACAGGTAGTTCAGGCCCGAGGCCTTGAGTGCCTCGATGAACTCACCGGCACCGGGGATGGGCACCTCCTCCTCGACCAGGACACCATCCATGTCGGTGAGCCAGGTGCGAATCGGCTTGCGCTCTGTCATGGACCCATTGTCCCGGCGCCGCCGGTCGAGACGTCAAACCCTGGGTAGCGCGAAACAGGTCAGGGGGCGAACAGGTCACCCTGCTCGGCGGCACGCTCGAGGACCTCGGGGAAGGTGAGCTGGGAGATCTCCAACGGATCCTCCGCACCCGCCTCGACCTCCGCCCAGGTCAGCGGGGCCGCAACGAACGGCCGCTGTCGCCCGCGCAGGGAGTAGGGCGAGATCGTCGTCTTCGAGCCGGCGTTCTGCGACCAGTCCAAGAAGACCTTGCCCGGACGCCGAGACTTCGTCATCGTGGCGGTGACGAGATCGCCATGCTCGGTCTGGAGCTCCTCGGCGATCTGCTTGGCGAACGCCGTGGCCTCCTCCGGGTTCAGCTTCCCCGGCAGGGCGGCGTACAGATGCATCCCCTTGGAGCCGCTGGCGACGGGCCGGCCGACCAGGTCGTGCTCGGCGAGTTGGTCACGCACCAAGAGAGCGACCCGGCAGCAGTCCGACAGCCCCGCTGGCTCACCCGGATCGAGGTCGATCACCAGGCGATCCGGGTTGCGTGGCTGTCCGTTCCGGCCGACCCGCCACTGGTGGACGTGCAGCTCCAAGGCGGCCAGATTGGCCAACCAGGTCAGCGTGGCCAAGTCGTCGACGATCGGGAACACGAGATGGTCACCGTTGCGCGAAGGCACCCGGCTCCCAGTTGTCGGGACGCGCGCCGTGTGCACCCAGGACGGCGTCCCAGCTGGCGTGTTCTTCTCGAAGAAGCTCGGGGCGTCCACGCCGTTCGGCCACCTGATGCGGGTCACCGCTCGGCCAGCCAGGTGCGACAGCAGCACCGGCGCGATCTGCGCGTAATAGTGCAACACCTCCCCCTTGGTGGTCCCGGTCTGGGGGTAGAGCACCTTGTCGAGGTTGCTCAGCTTGAGCGTGCGCCCCTCGACATCGACGCGCACCTCGCTGGCGGCTGGGCTCATGGCAGGTCCTCCGGGGCGAGGTCAGGGCGCAGCCCACGGTACGACGGCTGCCGCAGCCGCTGCTGGGTAGACAGCCCGAGCGCCTCCACCTCGACCACGAGGAGCGGCTCCACCCATTGGGTGCCTGCGGCATCGATGGTGGGGACCTCATCGGCGAAGGGGCTGGTCGGTCGGCCGATCGGCAGCAGCGAGTCCAAGAGTCGTTGTCCCACCTTGCCGGCGAGGCCGCTGCCGACTCGCCCGCGGTAGACCAGCCCTGCAGACGTCGGCTGCCCGACCAGGACCGCGCCGAGTCGAGTCGTCGAGTCCACCTCGGGTCGCCACCCGCCCACGACATAGGACTCTCGACGGCGGTGCGGGAACTTCAGCCATCGACGAGTGCGCGTCCCGAAGTCGTAGCGCGAGGCCCGCTGCTTGCTGACGATCCCTTCCAGCTCCTGCTGCCGGGTCGCCTCGAAGAGCATCGCTCCGTCCGCGTGAGTCTCCGGCACCAGCCAGTGGTCACCGGCAAGCTCCAGCTCTTCGAGCAGCTCGCGTCGCCGCCACAGCGGCTCTCGGGTGAGGTCACGCCCATTCAGGCGGAGCAGGTCGAAGACCAGGAACGTCGTAGGGATCTCGGTCGCCAGCCGTGCCGCCCGATCGGCCCTGCTCACGTGCATCCGGTCGGCCAGAGTGCCGAAGGACGGCCGCCCGTCCACGAGGGCCACCACCTCGCCGTCTAGCAACAGGTCGTCGCCGGGGAGATCGAGCAGCTCTGGGAAGGAGACGGTGACGTCACGCTCGGTGCGACTGGTCAGCCGGACCCGCCGATCGCCCCGGCTGGCGTCCAGGTCCGCCAGCACCCGCATGCCGTCCCACTTGACCTCGTGCACCCAGTCCGCGCCCTCGGGCACGCGGTGGCCACGGGTGGCCAGCATCGGACGCATGGCGACCATTGTGGCGCGTCGTGATGACGGGCGTGCCGGAGGTGGAGAGTGCATATCGCGTCGAGTTCACGGATACTGGACCGATTGCGGTCCGCCGTACTGCTGCGAAAGGTGCTTCCCCATGCGAGCGATCTGGAAGGGCGCGGTGTCCTTCGGGCTGGTGAACGTGCCCGTGAAGCTCTACTCCGCGACCGAGTCCCACGACGTGACCTTCCGTCAGGTGCATGCCAAGGACGGCGGCCGGATCAAGTATCAGCGGGTGTGCTCCCTGGACGGCGAAGAGGTGGAGTACGCCGACATCGCGAAGGGCTATGAGACCGAGGACGGCGAGATGGTCATCCTCAGCGACGAGGACCTGGCCGAGCTCCCGGTCAGCTCGTCGCGAGAGATCTCGGTCGAGAAGTTCGTGCCGAGCGACCAGATCGACCCGATGCTGTTCGAGAAGTCCTACTACCTCGAACCGGAGAAGAGCGGGGCGAAGCCCTATGCCCTGTTGCGTCAGGCGTTGCAGGACTCCGACCGGATGGCGGTGGTGACCGTCGCCCTGCGCCAGCGGACCTCGATCGCCGTGCTCCGGGTCCGCGACGACGTGATCGTGCTGCAGACGATGATGTGGCCCGATGAGATCCGCCAACCAGACTTCTCCGTCGAGGTCGGCGAGATCAAGGACGCCGAGGTGAAGATGGCCGACCTGCTGGTCCAGACGCTGGCCGGCGACTTCGACCCCGAGGAGTTCGAGGACGACTACGCCACCGCGCTCGAGGCGCTCGTCGAGGCCAAGATCGAGGGCGGCGAGGTGAAGCGGACCGCCACCACGACCAAGTCGTCCGGCGAGGTCGTCGACCTGCTGGCCGCCCTGCAGCGCTCGGTGGAGGCCGCCAAGGCATCCCGCGGCGAGGACACCGAGGACGAGGCGCCGGCCAAGAAGAAGCCTGCCAAGAAGGCCGCCAAGAAGAAGGCCGCCTCCTAGCCTGGCTCAGCCCCCGGTCAGCAACCCCCGGACCACCCGCAGCCCCACCGACATCCGGGCCAGGTCGGCACTGTCGTCGGAGCAGATCTCCTCGAGCGTCTCGGCCGCACGCTGGACCAGGATGCCGCGCTCCTCCTCCCAGTCGGCGACCCGCACAGCGGCCGGCTCCGCGGCGGGGGTGCTCGTCAACGCCTGGGCGGTGAGCTGGGCGTGCACGGCGTACAGGTCGTCGCGGAGCGCCGCTCGGGCCATGGTCTGCCAACGGTCGGCGCGGGGCAGCTCCAGGATCCGGGAGACCAGGGACGGCAACCCGAGCCGCTCGCCGAGGGCAAAGTGCACGCGGGCCACGTCGGCCGGGTCAAGCTCCTCGCGAATGGCCGTCTCGACAACGCTCAGCAGCATGTACGACGGATGCAGGACGGCCACTTTCATGGCCAGCTCCTCGGGCACCTGGGCGGCGACCAGCGCGTCTCGACGCGACTCGAACGCCTCCAGCTCCCGTCCGGTCATCAGCTCGGGCAGCTGTCCCATCACCCGCTGGACCGGGACGGTGAAGAACTCTGCGACCGCCTCGCTGTCCATGGGTGGGCGCCGGTTGTTCACCAGCCAGCGACTGGACCGCTCCACCAGCGTGCGCATCTCGATCCGCATCCGGGTCTGCACCGCGGCATCCAGCACGTTGTCGAACTGCTTGATCTCGTCGCGCATCGCCAGCGACCCGAAGATCTCTCGCGCCACGAAGTTGGCGTTGGTCAGCTCGGCGGCCGAGACCCCGGTCTCGCCGGAGAGTCGTGGCCAGAAGGTGATCCCGGCACCGTTGATGAGGTCGTTGACCACCTGGGTCACGATGATCTCCCGCTTCAGCGGATGGGTGAGCATCTGCTGGCGGTAGGTGTGCTGCATCTTGGTCGGGAAGTAGGCGAACAGGTCGGAGTGCAAGAACGGGTCGTCGGGGAGATCGGAGTCGAGCAGTTCCTCGGCGAGCACGATCTTGGTCCACGACAGCAGCACGCTGAGCTCGGGCACGGTAAGACCCTCCCCGCGCTCCAGCCGCTGGTTGACCTCCTTGGTGCTCGGCAGCCCCTCCAGGACGCGGTTCAAGATCCCTTCTCGCTCCAGCTTGACCATCCAGTCCTGGTGGACGTGCAGCAGCGACGGTGCATTGGCGGCGGCGTTGGCGAGGGCCAGGTTCTGCTCGTAGTTGTCGCGCAGGACCAGGCTGGCGACCTCGTCGGTCATCTCTGCCAGCAGCAGGTTGCGCTGCTTCTCGGTCAAGTCCCCTTCGGAGACGATGTTGTCGAGCAGGATCTTGATGTTCACCTCGTGGTCGGAGGTGTCGACCCCGGCGCTGTTGTCGATGAAGTCGGTGTTGATCCGACCACCGGTCAGGGCATACTCCACCCGGCCCAGCTGAGTCAGACCCAGGTTGCCGCCCTCGCCCACACACTTGGCGCGGACCTCGTTGCCGTTGATCCGGATCGCATCGTTGGCCTTGTCGCCGGCGTCGGAGTTCTGCTCGATGGAAGCCTTGACGTAGGTGCCGATACCGCCGTTCCAGAGCAGGTCGACCGGCGCCTGCAGGATCGCCTTCATCAGCTCGGCCGGCGTCATCTGCGACACCGACGGGTCGATTCCGAGCGCGTCGCGGACCTGGGCGGTCAGCTTGATCGACTTGGCCGTGCGGGAGTAGACCCCACCGCCCTCCGAGATCAGGCTCTGGTCGTAGTCCTGCCAGCTCGACCGGGGTAGCTCGAAGAGTCGCCGCCGCTCGGCGTACGACGCCGCGGCGTCTGGGTTGGGGTCCAAGAAGATGTCGCGGTGGTCGAAGGCCGCCACCAGCCGAGTGTGCTCGGAGCAGAGCATGCCGTTGCCGAACACGTCGCCGGACATGTCGCCGATGCCGACGGCGGTGAAGTCCTCGGTCTTGCAGTCGATGCCGCGCTCGCGGAAGTGGCGCTGCACCGAGACCCACGCACCGCGCGCGGTGATGCCCATCGCCTTGTGGTCGTAGCCCACCGAGCCTCCGGACGCAAAGGCGTCACCGAGCCAGAAGCCGTAGTCCTTGGCCACGCCGTTGGCAATGTCGGAGAAGGTCGCCGTGCCCTTGTCGGCGGCGACGACCAGGTAGCTGTCGTCACCGTCGTAGCGCACGACGTCTCGCGGCGGCACGGTCTGCTGGGCGACCAGGTTGTCGGTGATGTCGAGCAGGCCGCTGATGAAGGTCGTGTAGCAGGCGATGCCTTCGGCCAACCACGCGTCTCGGTCACCGGGGTCGGGGAGCTGCTTGCAGAAGAAGCCGCCCTTGGCGCCGACCGGCACGATCACGGAGTTCTTGACCATCTGGGCCTTGACCAGGCCGAGCACCTCGGTGCGGAAGTCGTCGCGGCGGTCCGACCAGCGCAGGCCACCGCGAGCGACGGCGCCGAACCTGAGGTGGACGCCCTCCACCCGCGGGGAGTAGACGAAGACCTCGAACCGGGGCCGTGGCTCGGGTAGGTCAGGGATCACCTTCGGCTCGAGCTTGAAGCAGATATAGGGGTGTGCCGCTCCGTCGTCAGCGGTCTGGAAGTAGTTCGTGCGCAGCGTGGCGGTGATGTGGGCCAGGTAGGAGCGCAGGATCCGATCGTGGTCGAGGCTGGCGACGTCGTCGAGGGCGAGCCCGATGCTCTTCTGGAGCTTCTCGACCCGCTTGGTGCGCTCCTCCGCCTCGTGGTCCAGGCCGCCCTGACTCGGGTCGAACCTCGCCTCGAACAGCTGGACCAGCATCCGGCTGATGTCGACGTTGCTGCGCAGGGCCTCCTCGATGTAGTCGACCGCGAAGGGGCTGTTGCCCTGCTTCATGTACTTCGCGTAGGCCCGCAGCACGCTGGCCTGCCGCCAGGTGAGGCCCGCTGCGAGCACCAGGCTGTTGAACCCGTCGATCTCGTTCAGACCGCCCCAGATGGCAGCCAGGGCGTCTTGGAAGAGCTGCCGGCGAGCGTCGGGGATCCCGCCGGCGCGATGCAGCCCGAACTCGTAGATCACGCTCTGCCGAGGCAGGTTCTCCAGCTCGTAGGGTCGCTCGTCGACGACCTCCACGCCCATCGACGAGAGCATCGGCAGCACCTGGGACAGGGAGAGCGGTGAGCCGATCCGGTAGACCTTCAGCCGACCCTCTCCCCGCTCGGAGTCGATCGGCTCGTAGAGGCTGAGGTCGATTCCTTCGTCACCTGAGATCGCTTCAAGTCGCCCGACGTCGACCGAGGCCGTCCGGGGCGGGAAGTCCTCCTTGTAGGCCTCGGGGAAGGCGTCCGAATAGGTGCGCGCGAGCCGAGAGGCGCGCTCCTCCCCGAAGTCGGCGTTGAGTGCCCCGAGCAGGTCGTCGCGCCAGGACCGGGAGGCCTCGGCGAGCTTGCGCTCCAGCTCGTCGAGGTCGAACTCGGGGATCAGCTCGCCGCGGCGCGGGCGCACCACGAAGTGCACCTGCGCGAGGTAGGACTCGTTCATCCGGATGGTGAACTCGACGGTCTCCGCACCGAGCTCGTCACGCAGCAGGTTGGCCAGCCGCTCTCGGACCGCCGTGTTGTAGCGGTCGCGCGGCAGGTAGACCAGGCAGGACACGTAGCGGCCATAAGTGTCGCGGCGGGTGAACAGACGCAGCTGCCGACGCTCGCGGGTGATCATCACCTGCTCCGCGATCGGCACCAGTTCCTCGATCGGGGTGTGGAAGAGCTCGTCTCGCGGATAGTTCTCGAGGACGTTGATGAGGGTCTTGCCCGCGTGGCTCTGCGGCTCCGTCTCGGTGCGACGCAGCACTTCGTCGACCTTCTCGCGCAGCATCGGGATGCGCATCACCGACTCGGTGTAGGTGGCGGCGGAGAACAGCCCCAAGAAGCGCCGCTCGCCCACCACGGTGCCGTTCTCGTCGAAGCGCTTGACGCCGATGTAGTCCAGGTAGGCCGAGCGGTGCACGGTCGCCTTGGAGTTCGCCTTGGCGAGCACCAGCACCTTGGGCTCTCGTGCCCGCGCCCGGACCATGTTGGGGAGGGCCGAGAAGGCCGCCGACTGCAACTGGTCACCGCGTAGGATGCCCAGACCCGAGCCCGGCAGCGCGCGGAGGAGGAGATCAGGGCCGTCCTCGACGAGGTCGTACTCCCGGAAGCCGAGGAACGCGAAGTGATCGTCGGCGAGCCACCGCAGCAGCTCGACGCTCTGGATGACCTCCTCGGCGGCGATGCCCGCCGGTGGCGCCTCGACCAGCTCGTCCACGATGTCGAGGAGCCGGGTCTGCATGCGCGGCCAGTCCTCGACGGCGTCCCGCACGTCGCGGAGCACTCCCCGCAGGGCGTCCTCGATCGCCTGGCGATCGTGCTCGTCGCTGACCCGGTCGATCTCGACGTGCATCCAGGACTCGGCGAGGATCTCCAGCCCGTCGACGACGCCGTGCGCGCCCGCATCGATCTCGGGGGCCGCCTCCTTGAGCTCGCCGGTGACGTCGCGGAGCACCTCCAGCACGGGGTGCACGACCAGGTGGACGGTGCGCTGCTGGGCCGCCAGCGCCATCGTCACCGAGTCGACCAGGAACGGCATGTCGTCGGTGACGATCTCGATCACCGAGTGGCCGCCCGCGGACCAGCCGTTCTCAGAGACGCTGGGCGTGAACACCCGGACCTGGGCGGTGCCCTGGGGTCGGTGCTCGGCCAAGCGATAGTGCGAGGCCACCGCACCATAGAGATCGACGTCCGCGCGGTCGCTCAGGTCGTCGGGCGCGACGCGATGGTAGTAGGCGCGCAGCAACTCCACGGCGCCCTCGGGCGGCGGGCCGCCCTTGCCCTTGCGATGGGCCGCAAGGTCCGCGGCCTTGCTCAGCAGATCAGAGAGTGGATCGTCCAGGCTCAGCGTCACCCTCAGACAGTAGGACGCCACGCTGAACGGAACAACCGAACCGCCGATCACCCTCGGCTCGGATCATCGCCAACCTGCCCGAAGTCGGTGATGATGGCGCCATGAAGTTCCGCCACGAGGTGACCTATCCCGCTGCTCCGGACGCCGTCCACGCCATGCTCACCGACGCCGACTTCCGGGCCCAGGTCTGCGAGTTCCAACAGGTGCTGAGGCACACCATCCGGGTGGAGGAGTCCGTTGCCGGCTTGGTGGTGGACGTGCGTCAGGTCCAGTCGACCGAGCTCGCCCCGGCCGCCGCCCGCGGCCTGGTCGGCCCCGAGATCGAGATCGAGCAGCGGGAGACCTGGACCGCCATGGACCTGGCGACCCTGGTCGTCACCATCCCCGGCAAGCCGGGCCGGATGGACGGTCGAATCTCGCTTCTCGAGCGCGGCCGCGACACCGTCGAGACCGTCACCGGCGACATCAAGGTGAGCGTCCCGCTGCTCGGCAGCAAGCTGGAGGCGATGGTCGGCCAGCTCTTCAGCTGGGCGCTCGACGCCCGCGGCCGCTTCGCGCAGACGTGGTTGGACGGCTCCGGATCATCGTGACCCAGCGGTCGGGTCAGCCCATGTGCGGGTAGCGGTAGTCCGTCGGCGCGACGAACGTCTCCTTGATCGAACGCGTCGAGGTCCACCGCAGCAGGTTCTGCGGGGCACCGGCCTTGTCGTTGGTGCCTGAGGCCCGGGCGCCACCGAAGGGTTGCTGACCCACCACCGCGCCGGTGGGCTTGTCGTTGATGTAGAAGTTGCCGGCGGCGAAGCGCAGCCGCTCGGTCGCCCAGTCGACGACCCGCCGGTCGCGGGCGATGATCGAGCCGGTCAGGGCGTACGACGCGAACCCCTCCATCTGGTCGACGGCCTTCTCGAAGTCGGCGTCGTCGAAGACGTGGATCGCCAGGACCGGCCCGAAGTACTCCGTCGAGAACATCTCATCGGTCGGGTCGTCGGAGAGCACGACCGTGGGGCGAACGAAGTAGCCCACCGAGTCGTCGTACGTCCCACCGGCGGCGACAGTGAGCTTGCGACTGCGGCGGGCGCGGTCGATCGCCGCCTTCTGGGTGGCGAAGGACCGGTCGTCGATGACGGCGCCCATGAAGTTGCTGAGGTCGGTGACGTCGCCCATGGCCAGCTCGTCGACCTCGGCCAGGAACCGCTCACCCATCTTCTTCCAGACCGAGCGCGAGACGTAGGCACGCGAGGCGGCCGAGCACTTCTGCCCTTGATACTCGAACGCGCCGCGGATCAGCGCCACCCGGAGCACATCGGGATCGGCCGACTTGTGGGCGACCACGAAGTCCTTGCCGCCGGTCTCGCCGACCAACCGCGGATAGCTGCGGTACGACGCGATGTTGGCGCCCACCTGAGCCCAGAGCCGCTGGAAGAGCCCGGTCGATCCGGTGAAGTGGATGCCGGCCAGATCGGGGTGCTGAAGGGCCACCTCGGACACCTCGACGCCGTGGCCGGGCAGCAGGTTGATCACGCCGGGCGGCAGACCCGCCTCTTCGAGCAGCTCCATCAGGTAGTGCGCGGCCAGCATCTGGGTGGTCGACGGCTTCCAGATCACCGTGTTGCCCATCAGGGCGGGCGCGGTCGGAAGGTTGCCCGCGATCGCGGTGAAGTTGAAGGGGGTGATCGCGTAGACGAAGCCCTCCAACGGTCGGTGGTCGGACCGATTCCACACGCCGCGGGAGTTGGCGATCGGCTGCTCGGCCGCGATCTGCTTGGCGAAGTGCGCGTTGAAGCGCCAGAAGTCGATCAACTCGCAGGCGGAGTCGATCTCGGCCTGCCAGGCGGTCTTGGACTGGCCCAACATGGTGGCGGCGTTCAACTTGGCCCGCCACGGTCCGGCGAGCAGGTCGGCGGCCCGGAGCAAGACGGCGGCCCGCTCGTCGAGGGGCAGCGCCCGCCAGGCCGGCGCGGCCTCGGCGGCCGCCTTGATGGCGGCCTTCGCCTCCGGCTCTCCCGCGCTGCGCAGCACACCGAGCACGTGCTGGTGGTCGTGCGGTTGGACCACCTGGATCTCCGAGCCCTTGCCGGCGACCTTGCGGCCACCGATGGTCGCCTTGAAGGTGTGCTGAATCTTCTCCAGGCGAGCCAGCTCGGCAACCAATGCCTCGCGTTCGGGGCTGCCGGGGGCGTAGTCGAGGTTGGGCTCGTTCACCGGGGTGGGGGTGTGGGTGATGGCGTCCATATCGCGATGTTGTCAGACAACCTTGCCGTGGCTCAACGCCGCCCCCTGCGAGCGCGCGGCCGCCGCGGCGTCACGGTGTCCTTCAACTCCTCGAGTGCCTCGGCCAAGCAGGGACCGAGCAGGTCGATATCGGGGAGCAGATCTCGGTCGGCGGTGATCCCGTAGTACACCGCCCCGTCGTACGACGTCACCCCGATCGCGAGGGCGTGATCGGGCAGCAGAGGGGGCACCGGATAGGTCTCGGTCATCCGAGCGCCGGCGGCGTAGAGCGGGAACTGCGGACCCGGGACGTTGGTCACCGAGAGATGGAACCCGCGGCGCAGCTCGGCCGCAGCAACTCGCGATCCGAGCGCGTGGAAGGTGGTCGGTGCGAAGCCCGCGATCCCCGCGAGTCGGTTGGCCGCGACCGCACGGCCACCCGCCTTGTGCGCCTCGAAGGAATAGGAGACCTGATGCAGTCGGACCAACGGGCTCGGTTCGCCGATGGGCAGGTCGACGAAGTGGCTGGCCACCTGGGTCCCGAGCGAGGTCGCCTCCATCTCGTCGTCGATCACCGACATCGGCACCACGGCCTTGAGCTGTCGGACACCGCCCAGGGATTCGCTGCGGGCCATCAGCCAGCCACGTAGCCCACCGGTGATCGTCGCCAAGATGACGTCGTTGACCGTGCCGCCGTGTGCTTGGCGCACCACGCGATAGTCGGCCAGGTCGGTGCGCAGCGCCACGAACCGACGCTGCTGGGACAGATGGCCGGTCACCGGCGAGTCCCAGGGCGAGCGCCGGTTCGACAGCAGGCTGATCACGTCCCCGGTGCGTTGCGCGGTCGCCGCCACAGAGCGACCGGCGCCCGCGAGCCGGCCGCGCACGTTGGAGACCAGCACGCATGGGTTGCGCACCGTGTCGTGGAGCGCGTCCAGCACCAGGTTCACCGACCCGGGCCGCCGGCGCGGGGCCCAGTCGTCCTGGGCGACCCGCTTGGGATCGGGCGCCACGTCGAGCAGCACTTGACCCAGGTCCACGGTCTCCACTCCGTCGACCAGGATCTCGTGGGATTTCGACAACACCGCCACTCGTCCACCCTCGAGGCCCTCGACGAAGTAGACCTCCCAGAGCGGTCTGCTGCGATCGAGCGGCCGCGAGACGATCCGAGCGACCAGCTCACGGAGCTGATCGAGGTTGCCCGGCCGTGGCAGCGCCGAGCGCCGGACGTGGTAGCCGAGCTCGAAGTCTGGGTCGTCGACCCAGACCGGGTTGGCCAGGTTGCCCGGCACCGGCTGGAGTCGCTGACGATAGCGGGGCACGAACGCGATCCGGTCCGCGATCAGGTCGACCAGCTGTGCGTAGTCGAAGCCCGAGCCCTCCGGGTCGAAGATCTCGACGGTGGCGTTGTGCAGCGGGGTGGTCGGCGCCTCCCAGGCCAGGAGCTCGAGGTCACGCGCACGCAGTCGCTCGATCAACACCGGGGCTCCCTGCTCATGGACTCTCCTCACGACGAGGGCTGCGAGATCCGACCGCCAGAGATTCTGGCATGACGATGCCGCGGCACTAGCCCCGGCGACCTCGACCCGCCGTACGCCGCTTGATCCGGCGACCGTTCGTCGATGCCGGGGAGGTGGGCACCAGGTCGGTGACCAGGCGACTGACGGCATGGCGCAGTGGCGAATCACCCACCTCGACGATCGTGTGCCCGGACACCAGCGCCCGATCCACGATCGGGTCGTCGGGGAAGAAGTAGACCTCGGCGACCCGACCGAAGCCACGCACCATCGAGATGACATCCGCCTCGGACCAGCCCAGGCTGGCGCGCTGCCGGTTGACGACCACCCACACCGACCGCGGCCCCACTGTCTCCCGCAGATCCACCAGACCTCGAGCCAACCGGGACAGTCCGACCGGGTCCGGCGTCCCGACCACCACCACCTGGTCGGCCGTGCCGAGCGCTGCCAAGGTCAGCCCGTTGCGCGAAGGCCGCCCGGCGAGCTCCGCGGCAGGGTCGGGCTCCAGACAGAAGCCGGTGTCGACGACCACCGGGCCGCGCGGTCGCAGAGCCTCCAGCAGTGCCTCCAGTGCACCGGGCCGCACCTCGACCCATCGGTCTGCTCGAGGCAACCCGGTGACCACGGCCAGGCCACCGCCGACATCGCGTGGGACACCAGCCACGCGCTCGGCAAGGCTGCCCGTGGATGCCAGTCGAGCCGCCGCCAGCAGCCCCGAGACTTCGTCGAGAACACCCAGTTGCTGGGCCACGGCACCGCCGTAGGGGTCGGCGTCCACCAGGGTCGTCGCGCCCGTCCGGTGGGCCAGCTCCGCGGCGATCGCCGAGGCGATGGTGGTGCGACCCGGCGCCCCCTGGGCTCCCCAGACGACAATCACCGGACCGTCTCCTGCTCCGGCTGTCTCTGTCAGGTCATCGGCCGCGGTTGATCGTGGCGGATCCGGATCGTCGTCGAGGAGCACTGCGGGAAGCCGTTCCAAGGCGTCGGTCTCGACGATGGCTTGGATGCCGATCCGACTGGCGTGGGCTCGGCCTTGGTCGCCGGCTGCCCCGGTGTCGACGACACCGATCGGACGGACCTGCTGCCGACGCAGCCGATCGACGCTACTGGCGTCCAGGCCGGGTGCGTCCACCGAGATCACCGCGGCATCCGCCTGCCCCGCGGCAGCCGAGGCGAGCAAGTCGTCGATGTCGACACAGCGTTTGAGGACGGCCAGGTCGCGGTGCCCGGCGACGGCACCCAGCACGGCTCCCTCCCAGGAGGCGCCCGCAGCGACCAGCAGCACGCAGATCATGGGTGGCTCAGTCCCGGCCGACGACGGTGATCGCAGCGTCGCCGGCCGCCGCCAGCACTCGACCCAGCGCCTCCTCCTGGGTCGGATCCACGCCGAGCACGAGTTGGCGATCGCCGGTCGCGCCGAACCCGTCGGCGGCAACGGGAGCCGCCAGGATCACGACGTCCCGCAAGACCGGCCGAGCGACGACCCGACCACTCCGGCTCTCGGCAGTCACCCACACATCCACTCGCGAACCGGCATCCAAGCCGGGGGGTACGCCGAGCGCAGGCAGCGCCAACGGCACGCTGAGCAGCGGGTCGCCGTCGTCTGCGTCCAACGCACTGAGCGGCACCAGCTCGCCCGCGTCCAGCGCACGGACCAGATGCGTGTCGCTCGGCAGTGCCTGGCTGGCACCGAGATAGCGCTCCAAATCGGCGTCGGAGTCGAACCGCACCCGGATGGCGGTGAGATCGGCCTCGGTCAAGGTGTCGCCGGGTGCGTGGTCGGCCGTGACCGCCCACACGGGGACCGTGTCGTCGGCCCGTGCAAGCAACCTGGCGCCGGCGAGCACCGAGACGGCCACGATCGCGACACCGAGCCAGAGCCGCGGGTCGCGCCAACCCGGCTGTCGGGATCGCACTGCCTGCGTCGGTGCCGGAGTCCCGAGAGTGGACGTCATCGGGTCATCATGCGGCAAACCGGTGCGAATGGGCACCCCGTTCTCCACAGCGGACGTTTCGGGGTCCCATTACTTCACCCTGGGTGTCACCATGGAGGACATGGACCATCAGGACGCACAGCCCCGCTTCCTCACGCTCTCAGACGTTGCGGAGATCCTGAACACCTCCGGGGCCCAGGTCTACGCCTTGGTCCGTCGCGGTGACCTGCCCGCCATCAAGATCGGTGGCCGCGGCCAATGGCGGGTCGAGTCGAGCGAGCTGGAGGCCTACATCGAGCGGATGTACGCCGAGACCAAGACGTTCGTCAAACAGCACCCCTACGTCGAGTCGGAGACCGGCACCGAGGTCAACTGAGAGGTCCCCTGCCCTCGAGGGCGTCGTCGTGGTCCGGCTCGCTGGACGGGTTGCTGGTCGTCTGTGGTGGCGACCGACGGGCAACGACGACGGGTGAGCGCTCGCCGTGGCCGGGGTTGTCGGCCGGGTCGCTGGCCTGCTGCTCGGCTCTCACCGTGCTGTGGCCGTCTGCCGCGGGGTTCTTGCGTCTCCTGCGCCCCTATGGGTGCTGAGTGCCCGGTCTACTTGGTACTCACCCCCAACAACCGCGCACCAGATGGGTCCGCGCACCTACCGACCCGCAGCAGATGGGCATCGGGGCCCCACAAGGGCGCGGGAGACGGGCTCCGGGGGGTCGTGGGGTTGCGGTTTGGGCCCAAACCGCAATCCGGGATCGAGCGGGATGCAGTTTGCGCCCAATCGATGACCCTCCCGGCCCGAGCACGCGACGCTGGTCACAGCAGTCACACGGGTTGCTGCTTTCACAAGGTATGTGGTGATGCCTGCACTTACCGTGCGTCGTTCACCGAGGTAGGTGCAGGCCTACCGACATACCTTGTGAAAACGGTGACAGCAGTGACCACCAAGGCCAGCAACCCGGCCAGCGACGCCGACCACCGGCCTGCCTCCCCGCGTCGCTGCCCTGTCGGCCAGCACCACAGCGGACCAGCAACCCGGCCGCCGACCCGCACCAGCGGAGCGCGCATTCCGTGCCCCGTATGCCGGGCCCAACCCACCACAGCACCGCGGCAGACGGACCGGCGGCGACGTGGCAGGTCAGCCGACCTTGGCGTCCAAGGTGACCTCGACGGCCCGCTGGACACCGCCACGCTGGATCGTCAGCTTCACCGTGTCGCCTGGGAGATGACTGCGGATCGCCACGATCAAGGCGATGCCGTCGCCGACCCGGACTCCGTCGATCGCGGTGACCATGTCGTCGGGCTTCAGGCCAGCTGCTGACGCTGGGGTGCCGGCGGGCACCTCGTCGATGACGGCACCCCGGCCATCACTCACCCCCGTCTTCACGGTGGCGCCGATGACCGGATAGCTCGCCTCACCGTCGGCCAGGATCTGCCGTGTCGTCACCCGCACCTGCTCGATCGGGATGGCGAACCCCACCCCGATGTTGCCCGCCTGACCGGTCGATGCCCCGGTGGTCGCGATCGCGGAGTTGACCCCGACCACCTGACCGCGCAGGTTGACCAGTGGCCCACCGGAGTTGCCCGGGTTGATGGCCGCGTCGGTCTGGACGGCGTTGATGTAGCTGGTCTCGTCGGCGGAGTCGCCCGTGGTCACCGGTCGGTTCACCGCGCTGACGATGCCCGCCGTCACGGTGGAGGTGAGGCCGAGCGGTGACCCGATCGCGACGACCTCGTCGCCGACGAGGAGCGCCGAGGAGGACCCGAGCGCTGCCGGGCGGAGCCCGCGGGCCTCGGCGACGTGCAACACGGCCAGGTCGTAGACGGAGCTGCGGCCGACCAGTTCGGCCGTGTGCTGGTTGCCCGACTCGTCGACGACCACGATCGGCTCGTCGTCGGCCGCAGAGTCCGCGACGACGTGGTTGTTGGTCACGATGTGACCCTTGCGGTCCAGCACGAAGCCGGAGCCACTCACGGCGCCGTCCTCGCCCTGATAGCTCGCGATCACCTGGACGGTGCTGGGCAGGACGCGCTTGGCCACGGCGCTGACCGAGGTGTTTCCCTTCGGCAGCGGTGTCCGCTCTTCGGCGATGTCGGTGCTGCTCGCCGCGTCGGGCGTTCGGTCGTTGTCAGTGGCGAGGTTGTACGCCGCGCTGCCGAGCGCACCGCCCAGCAGCCCGACCGCCAGCGCCAAGCCGGTCACCGCAGGCCACAGCCATCCCGGAGCCTTGCCCGTCGATCCAGCCGGTGCCGCCCAGGGCTGGCCGTAGGGCGCGGTCACCGGCCGGCCGGCACGATGCCCGGGCGCGGAGTAGGTCGGCAGCGGGTGGGTCGGCGGTCCGGGCGGATACGGCTGCGCCGGGTAGGTCTGGATCGGCTGCCGGGCTGGGTGCTGCTGGATCGGCTGCGGTTGGGCCGGGTGCGACGGGGGTGGTCCCGCGAGGGGTCGCTGGGGCTGGCTCAGAGGTTGACCCAGGGGCTGGGTCGGGTCCTCAGCAAGATGCCGCGGCCGGGTGCCTTCGGGCGCGCCGTCAGCCGCCTCGCCTGGATCTTCAGAGGGTTCGCGGGGGTCGGTCACCACACCATTGTGTCGTGTGGACGAACGCCGTGGGCGACTTCTCGCCGCTCTCGCTGCAGGATGCCGTTGCCGGTGCTCGACACCGGGCTGCTCGGCCGCGTGCTGACGCCGGGCGAACGGACCTCCATCGTGGGCGCGGAGCCGGGCATGCCGACGAAGGCGACGATGCCGACCATCGCTGCCCCGAGCGCCCCACCTCCGAGAGCCGCCAATGCCGGTCGCACGCGAGGACGCTCGCTCTCAAGGAATCCACCGGCAGCGACGGTGCCGAGCGCCGGGGCGTCGAGCAGGGACCCCTTCAAGCCATCGGGCGCGGTGCCCTGGCCGAACGAGAGGCCCGCGAGCCTGGTCTTGACCCAACCCTCACGCTCGACCAGATCCCGGCACTGGTGACAGGTCATCACATGCTGCCAGGCCCGGTCCTCGTCCTCGGAGGTGAGCTGTCCGTCGAGAAGCTGGCTCACCCGCGCACCGAGATGGCCGATCACGAGCGGGACTCCTGTGCGGGAACGGCCTGGGGGCCGGCGTACCGCTGCCGTCCGGCGGTCGGTGCGCGGTGCGCCAGTGCGGTGCGCAACTGGGCGCGGCCGCGGTGGATGCGAGACCGGACCGTGCCCAGCTTGGCACCGAGAATGTCGGCGATCTCCTCGTAGGTCAGACCCTCGACGTCGCACAAGACGACGGCGGCGCGGAACTCCGGCGGCAGGGCGGCCAACGCCTGCGCCACGTCGTCGTCGAAAGTGGTGTCCACGAGCGCGGCGTCAGGGCTCGGCGCTCGACTCGCCAGCCGGCTGGCCCGCTCGTCGGAGAGCGCGTCGAACCGGATCCGCTGGCGCCGGCGGGCCTGGTCGAGGAAGAGGTTGGTGGTGATCCGATGCAGCCAGCCTTCGAAGGTGCCCGGGGTGTAGGTGTCCAGGCTCCGGAAGACCCGGACGAAGACCTCCTGGGTGAGGTCCTCAGCATCGTGCCTATTGCCAGTCAGGCGGTAGGCGAGGCGGTAGACCCGATCGGAGTGCAGCTCGACGATCTCCTGCCAGGACGGGACCCCGACCTGCCCCACCGGGCTTTCGGCGTCTGGGCCTTCCGTCACGGGGATCTCCTTTGCGCGCTGACGCACCATCCGACTGAACAAGACCGTCCTCACGCTAAGAAGTTGGGCTGAGAGGATGCTGTGAACAACCCCCGGCATTTGCTGGGAACCTCGTGAGGAGAACGATCCCGTGCGCTCCGGTGTTCCCGGCGGCCACCACGGTAGGGTCGGGAGAGCCGTCACGCCCGCGAGCGGGTCGATCCAGGGAGGCCGCCATCACTACACCGATCGCAGCGACGAGCTGGACCTACGCCGAGGAGTTCGTGCCCGAGGACGAGGTCCTCGCAGCGGCTCGGACGCGTGCCGAGGAGGTCGGCGTGGTGCCGATCGGCGCCGGCGCCGGCGCGATGCTGCAGTTCCTCGCGGCAGCGCTGGATGCCCGCGCCGTCGTCGAGATCGGCAGCGGGACCGGCGTCTCCGGGGTCTGGCTACTGCGCGGGATGCGCTCGGACGGTGTGCTCACCACGGTGGACATCGAGGCCGAGCACCAGTTGCTGGCCCGGCAGTCCTACACCGAGGCTGGGTTCGCCCCACAACGCGCGCGCACGATCGCCGGGGCCGCGCTCGAGGTGCTTCCACGGCTGACCGACGGCCACTACGACCTGGTCTTCTGTGACGGCGACAAGCGGGAGTACGCCGACTACCTCCGCGAGGCTCTGCGTCTGCTCCGCCCCGGCGGCGTAGTCGCCTTCGACAACGCGCTGTGGCACGACCGGGTCGCCGACCCCGCCGTCCGCGACGAGCAGACCACCACTATCCGAGACCTCGGACACACCGTCCGCGACCACGAGGGCCTGGTGCCGGTCCTGCTGCCGGTCGGTGACGGCTTGTTGGTGGCGAAGAAGGAGTGGTCGCCGGAGGCCAGCGACTGACCCGCCCCTGGCCGGTCGGACTGTTCGGTCAGACGCCGTCGAGCGGATCGGGGCGGCCCAGCCAGGCGAGCAGGGCGCGCACGGAATAGCCGGTCGGCCCCTCGGTCCACTCGAAGCGGTCGCTCGGCGAGTCGCCGACCGACGCGACGTCTAGATGTGCCCACGGCACCGAGCCCGCGAAGTGCTGGAGGAACAGTGCTGCCGTGATGGCCGGAGCGCCGTTGGGTGAGTTGTCGGCGTCGGCGACCTTCGAGGCGAGCTTCTCTTCGTACTGCTCGACGAGCGGGAAACGCCACAGTGGCTCACCAGACTCCTCGCCGGCCCGCTCGAGGGCCGCTGCGAGGGCGTCGTTGTTGGCGAAGAACCCGGCCATCCGCTGGCCGAGGGCGACCTTCATCGCGCCGGTCAGGGTGGCCACGTCGACGATTGCGGCGGGCTTGACCTGGTCGACGGCGTAGGCGAGCGCGTCGGCCATCACCAGGCGACCCTCGGCATCGGTGTTGGTCACCTCGCTGGTGCGACCTCCGTAGTGGCGCACCACGTCGCCGGGTCGCAGCGCGTTGCCGGACACGGCATTCTCCGCGGCTGCCACCAGACCGACCACGCGGACCGGACAGCGGACGGCGCTGAGCGCGTCCATGACCGAGAAGACCACGGCTCCGCCGGTCATGTCCCGCTTCATCGTGGCCATCGACTCGACAGACTTGATGGAGAGGCCGCCGGAGTCGAAGGTGATGCCCTTGCCGACCAGCACCACCGTGGGCGTGCGTCGCCCTGCACTCGCAGGTGCGTAGTCGAGGCGGATCAGGCGTGGCGGTGTCGCCGAAGCCTGGCCGACTCCGAGCAGACCACCCATGCCGAGCTCGGCGAGCTCTTGCTCGTCCCAGACCCGCATCTCCAGGCCAGCCTGTTCGGCGATCTCTGCGGCGCGCTCCACCAGCCAGGCCGGGTTCTTCAGGTTCGACGGCACCGTCGCGAGGGTGCGCGACCGCCATCCTGCGCCGCCGACGGCGATCGCTCGGAACAGGTCTGGTGTCCGTTCATCCGCGTCATCGAGGCCCGCCAGGACGACCCGTTGGACCGGTTGATGGCGCGGTCCACCAGAGCGCCAATGGAACTCGAAGGAGCCCAACATGAGTCCCACGACGAACGCCTCCAACCCGTCCGTCGGAGCCACGGCCGGGATCGAGGTCGCGAGGCCGTCGGTGTCTCGGCAGGCGCGGGCGAGCGTAGCTCCCGCGCGGCGGAGGTCGACCGGCCGCCCGTCGCCGATGCCGACCAGGTGGACGGTCAGCAGCCCGCCGTCCCGGCTCACCGGGACCGATGCGATCTCACCCACCGCTCCGGTCGCCCGGTTGGCCTCGAGGACCGCCATCAGGTCCAGGCCCACCTCGGCACCGAGTGCGTCGGCGTCCGCGGACAACAAGGGAGCATCCGTCCCCGGCTGGACAGCATACGCAACAGCGTCGACGCCTTGCAGGGCTGCCGCGGGCAGACCGCTGAGTGCGAACTCGGGAGGGCTGACCTGAGCTGGAAGGGTGGCCGGAACCGATGTCACCGCGTCAGCCGACGACGGCCTTGAGCGCGTCACCCAGCGAGCCCGCCTCCTCGGCGTTCAACTCGACCACGAGGCGACCGCCGCCCTCGAGAGGCACCCGCATGACGATGCCGCGCCCTTCCTTGGTGACCTCCAGTGGTCCGTCACCGGTACGAGGCTTCATCGCCGCCATCCGCACACCTCTTCCTGTCCTTGCTGCAGGTCGCGGCATTCCCGGGCCGCCCCGACTTCTGTTGTCCGGGACCCATTATTCCTTACCGCCTGCGCGATGCGCCCAGGACCCGGATCAGCTGCTTCGGCGCGCGGTGCCGCATCCGGGCGCGGGCCGGGTGGGCGTTGTACTCCACGGTCAGCGCACTGCCCTTGAACCGGTGGTTGTACCAACCGGTCATCGTGCCGTGGCAGACGCCGCCGCAGTCGAACGACTTGGCGGGCAGGTGCAGCGCTCTGGCCAGTCGGCGGGCGAACGCGGGTCGCTTGGTGTCGGTGTCCACGCCGTACAACGGCTGGTGGAAGCTGATGATCTGACTGGGCCGGACCTTGCGGAGAAACCTCATCACCGCGCGTGTCTCCGGCTCCGAGGCGGGCTTGCGACCTGAGTTGTAGGTCCCGCGCAGCTTCACCCAGCGGTAGGGGAAGTTGCGGTTGAGGTCCACACCGCGCGCGTTCTGTCGGGTGTGGCGTACGACGCCGTCCGGGTTGTAGGTGGGGATCACCCACAGGTCGATCCCACGCACCGGCGGGCCGTCGGCCAGTGAGCGCAGGATCTTGCTGGGCGCGGTCTCGTTGCCATGCATCGCGGCGAACATCACGATCACGCGACGGCCAGGCTCCCCGAGCCGCAGCGCCACGATGGGCCGCTTCTTCACCGAGTGTCCGATGACCTTGCGCTGGATCACGGCGTCGCGGCCCCGACCCTCCGACATCGCGGGTGTGGTGGCAGTGAGCAGGCTCAGCGTCACTGCCAAGGCCAGCGCCCAGACTGCATAGCGTTGCCTCATCGTGGGGTCGGTTCGCCGCTCGGTCACAGGGTGTTGAGCATGTAGGAGACGGTGAAGAAGGCGACCGCGAGGAACATCCCGACGTGGGCGAGCACCGACAGACCGGGGCCGTCACTCCAGTTGTCCTCGGTCGCCGCCGACGCGTGCCGACCCCGGCTCGGCAACCAGCGAAGCAGGATCATCAGCCCCAGCACCGACAAGATCCAGAGGCAGGCCAGCGCCACGATGCCGACCAGCTCTCGGTCCACGCCGAGCGTGGTGTCCTGGCCGTGGGTCAGCAGGTAGGCCAGCCAGGAGACCAGTCCCAGCACCCCGAAGACGGTGTGCCCGAGGACCACACCCCGAGGCACCTGGTGGGCGCCGGCAGCGCCCTCGCGGCGCATCCGGATCCGGGTCAGGACAACGACGAGCGCGCCGAGCGCCACCAGGACATAGGCGATCAGGCGGGGGGACACAGGCGGAAGTCTGCCCTAGTGTTCGGCCGGGCTGCCATCGGCGGTCGTCGCGTCGGGCTCCAGCTCGCGGGCTAGCCGGTCGAGCAGCTCGTCGACCTCAGACATTCGGTAGCCACGGAAGGCGAGCGAGAAGCGGACCCGGCGCAGGTCCTCGGCCCGGATCGCCCCGGAGGCGGGCACCAGTGCGTCCGGGCGGTCGCCGTACTCCTCCGCGAGCGGATCGCCTCTGCCAGCGGCGAGCAGAGCGACGCCACCCATCGCCAGCACGATCAACACGGCGAAGAGCCAGATCATTGGTCCTCCCCCTCTCGTCGGTGGTGCGCCTCGACCATCAGCCGCACCGCCTCGTCCACGTCGTCGGTGATGCTGATCAGGTCCAGGTCGGTCGCCGAGATGTTTCCGGCCGCCAGTGCGGTGTCTTGCAGCCAACCGACCAGACCGCCCCAGTAGGCGCTGCCGAGCAGCACCACCGGGAAGCTGGTCACCTTTTGAGTCTGCACCAGCGTCAATGCCTCGAACAGCTCATCGAGGGTACCGAGGCCGCCGGGCAGCACGATGAACCCTTGGGCGTACTTGACGAACATCGTCTTGCGAGCGAAGAAGTAGCGGAAGTTGATGCCGATGTCGACCCATGGGTTCAGCCCGGACTCGAACGGCAGCTCGATGCCGAGACCGACACTGACCCCGCCTGCCTGCGAGGCACCCTTGTTGGCGGCCTCCATCCCACCCGGGCCACCGCCGGTAATCACCGCGAAGCCCGCCTCCACGAGCTTGCGGCCGGCCTCCTCGCCCAGGGCGTAGTCCCGAGTGCCGGGCCGCAGCCGGGCCGATCCGAACACGCCGATCGCGGGCCCGAGCTCCGCTAGCGCGCCGAACCCCTCGATGAACTCGGCCTGGATCCGCAGCACCCGCCACGGATCGGTGTGCACCCAGTCCCCGGTGCCCTTGGAGTCCAGTAGCCGCTGATCGGCCGTGCCGTCCTCGACCTGGTCACGACGCATCAGCACCGGTCCCTTGTAGGTCGGCTCCTCCGCTCCAGGGGTGTTCATCGAGGATCCCCGAGCCAGGTGGTGAGCCGGCTCTGGCAGCTGCGGATCTGATCGACGGGCACGTGCTCCTCCTGCTTGTGCGCGAGCATCGGATCGCCAGGACCGAAGTTGACCGCCGGGACGCCAAGGCTGCTGAACCGGGCCACGTCGGTCCAGCCGAACTTGGGGTTCACCTGCCCGCCGACCGCCTCGATGAACGCCTGCGCGGCTGGCACCGCCAACCCGGGGAGGGCTCCGGGTGCGGTGTCGGTGACCTGAACGTCGTACCCCTCGAACAGCTCGCGGAGGTAGGCCTCGGCCTCGGCCTCGCTGCGATCGGGTGCGAAGCGGTAGTTGATCACGACCACACATTCGTCGGGGATCACGTTGCCGGCCACACCGCCACGGATGCCGACCGCGTTGAGACCCTCGTGGTAGCCGAGCCCGTCGATCTCCGGGCGTCGCGGCTGATAGGCCCGCAAGCGGTCGAGGACCGCGCCGGCCTGGTGGATCGCGTTGCGACCCATCCAGGATCGAGCCGAGTGGGCCCGCTCCCCGGTGCTGCGCACCTCGACGCGCATGGTGCCCTGGCAACCGGCCTCGACCACGGCGTTGGAGGGCTCCATCAAGATCGCGAAGTCGGCCCGCATCAGCTCGGGATCGCTCTCGGCGAGCTTGCGCAGGCCGTTGTGCTCGGACTCGATCTCCTCGCCCTCATAGAGGATGAAGGTGACATCTCTGGTGGGCTCGGGCACGGTCGCTGCCAGCTTGAGGATGACCGCGTCGCCGCCCTTCATGTCGCAAGAGCCGAGACCGTAGAGTAGGTCGTCCTCCATCCGCGACGGCAGGTTGTCGTTGAGTGGCACCGTGTCGAGGTGGCCCGCGATGACCACCCGCTCGGGCCGGTCCAGCGTGGTCCGTGCCACCACCGTGTTGCCACGCCGGACCACCTCGAGGTGAGTGCACGTCGCCAGCGCATTGGCGACCGCATCGGCGATCTCCGTCTCGTCGTGACTCACCGACTCGATGTCGACAAGCTGCCGAGTCAGCGCCACCACGTCGGAGTTCAGGTCCAGTTGCACGGGCCCATCCAACCAGGCTCGCGGATGGATCGGACTCAGAGGTTCCGCCAGGAGGGGCTGTCGAGTTGGGCGTCGCTCCAGTGCGTGCATGAGTGCCGCCGACGAGGGAGACGGGCCGGAGGCCCGGTGACCGAGGAGAAGGTGCTCAGGTGCGTGCTGGGGCGGCGGCCAGCCGGCATTCGCCCTGCTGGCGGGACCTCTTAACTCTTGGAGACGGCGACCTCGATCCGGCCGGTCTCGGTCCCCTCGTCCGTGGGGTCATCGGCGACGACGAGGACCTCCGCCAGCGTCTCCCCCGCGATCAGGGCCTGGTGCTCACGGGCCGCTGCGCGCACGTCCGACGACCCGCCGACCGTCAGCTGGATCCGGTCGGAGACCTCCAGCTCGGCGTCCTTGCGGGCCTGCTGCACGGCTCGGATCACATCGCGAGCGAGCCCCTCCGCGGCCAGCTCGGGGGTCACCGCGGTGTCGAGCACGACGAAGCCTCCGGTGGGCAGCAGACCGGTCGCGGACTGTCCGTCGGACTCCGCGGCGACCGTCTCGAGGGCGAACTCACCGTCCTGCAGCGGCACGCCGGCACAGGTCACCACACCGTCCTCGGCCACCGACCAGTCGCCGGCCTTGGCGCCCCGGATCACGCTCTGGACCTCCTTGCCCAACCGCGGCCCTGCCGCCCGCGCGTTGACGGTGAGCCGCTGCGTGATGCCGTACGACGACGCAGCCGGGTCGTCGATGTCGAGCAGCCGCACCTCCTTGACATTGACCTCGTCGGCGACGATTCCGGTCAGGTCGGCCAGTCGTCCGGCGTCCGGTACCACGACGGTCAGCGCCGCCAGGGGCAAGCGGTTGCGCAGACCGGCGCCCTTGCGAAGCGCGGACGCCGCCGAGCACACCTCGCGAACCTGATCCATCGCGGCGACACCCTCGGCATCAGCCGGGAGGTCGGCCGCCAGCGGCCAGTCGGCCAGGTGGACCGAGCGCTCCCCCGTCAGGCCGCGCCAGACCTCTTCGGTGGTCAGCGGCAGCAGCGGCGCCGCGGCTCGGGTGGCCACCTCGAGCACGGTGTAGAGCGTGTCGAAGGCGTCGCGGTCCAAGCCGTCGTCGGTGCCCCAGAACCGCTCCCGAGAACGCCGGATGTACCAGTTCGTGAGCACGTCCAGGAACGCCCGAGTCGAGTCGCACGCGTTGGCGACCTCGTAGTTGTCCAGCTGACGCGTCATCGCGTCGACGTAGTCGTGCAGCTTGGCCAGGATGTAGCGGTCCATCGGATGCTCGGCGTCGGTGCGCCAGCCCGCGCTGTAGCCCGTCACTCCGGCGGCGTTGGCGTAGAGCGCGAAGAAGTACCACGAGTTCCACAGCGGGATGAGGACCTGTCGCACCGACTCCCGGATGCCCTGCTCGGTCACGATCAGGTTGCCGCCGCGCAGGATCGGCGAGCTCATCAAGAACCATCGCATCGCGTCGGCGCCGTCGCGGTCGAACACCTCGTAGACGTTCGGGTAGTTGCGCAGCGACTTGCTCATCTTGTTGCCGTCCGAGCCCAGCACGATGCCGTGCGAGACGCAGGTCGAGAACGCCGGCTTGTCGAACAGTGCCGAGGCGAGCACGTGCATGGTGTAGAACCAGCCGCGGGTCTGGCCGATGTACTCCACGATGAAGTCGCCGGGGAAGTGGTGCTCGAACCAGTCCCGGTTCTCGAACGGGTAGTGCACCTGGGCGAACGGCATCGACCCCGACTCGAACCAGCAGTCGAACACGTCGGTGACGCGGCGCATCATCGACTTGCCCTCCTCGACCGACCGCGGATCGTCGGGGTTCGGGCGCACCAGCTCATCGACGAAGGGACGGTGCAGGTTGTCCGGCCGCACCCCGAAGTCGCGCTCGAGCTCGTCCAGCGAGCCGTAGACGTCGATCCGCGGATAGGCCGGGTCGTCGGAGCGCCAGACCGGGATCGGGGAGCCCCAGAAGCGGTTGCGGGAGATCGACCAGGGGCGGGTGTTCTCCAGCCACTTGCCGAACTGCCCGTCTCGAACGTGCTCGGGGACCCAGCGGATGTCCTGGTTGATCTCCAGCATCCGGTCGCGGAACATGCGGGTGTCGACGAACCACGACGACACCGCCATGTAGATCAGCGGCTGCCGGCAGCGCCAGCAGTGCGGGTAGGAGTGCTCGTAGCTCTCTCGCCGCACCAGGACCGTGCCGGGCACGACGCTGCCGATCTCCCCCTCGCCGCGGGTGGCCGCCTTGAGGTGCCCGATGATCGGGACGTTCGCGTCGAAGACGTGCATCCCGGCGTAGTCGGTGATCGGGTAGGTGAACCGGCCGTCCTTGCCGACGGCGACCACGAGCTCGATGCCCTCGCGATCGGTGATCACCTTGTCCTCCTCACCGTAGGCGCCAGCCGAGTGCACCAGCCCGGTGCCGTCCTCGGTTGTCACGAACGGTGCCTCGACCACCCGGTGCGCATGTGCCGTGCCCTCGAAGTAGGTGAACGGCGGGGTGTAGGCGCGCCCGACCAGGTCGCGTCCCTTCAGCCGCTCCACGACTGGCGAGTCCACGCCCAGCTCTCGTTCGTACGCCGGCAACCGCGCCTCGGCCAGCAGGTAGCGCTCAGGGGAGCCGGTCGGCTGGTCCGACTCCACCACCACGTAGTCGATGTCGTCGCCCACCATGATCAGCAGGTTGGACGGCAGCGTCCATGGGGTCGTGGTCCAGACCAACGCCAGCTCACCGGTCTCCAGTCGCATCCCGACGGTGACCGCCGGGTCCTGCCGATCCTGGTAGACGTCCTCGTCCATCCGCAGCTCGTGGTTGGACAGCGGGGTCTCGTCGTTCCAGCAGTAGGGCAGGACTCGGAAGTCCTCGTAGACCAGGCCCTTGTCGTAGAGCTCCTTGAACGCCCACAGGACCGACTCCATGAAGTCCAGGTCGAGCGTCTTGTAGTCGTTGTCGAAGTCCACCCACCTGGCCTGGCGGGTGACGTAGTCGCGCCACTCCTGGGTGTAGGTCAGCACCGAGCGCCGACACTCCGCGTTGAACTGCTCGATGCCCAGGTCGAGGATCTCCTGGGTCGTCTTCATGCCCAGCTGGCTCATCGCCTCCAGCTCGGCAGGCAGGCCGTGGGTGTCCCAGCCGAACCGGCGCTCCACGCGACGGCCACGCATGGTCTGGAAGCGCGGGATGAGGTCTTTGACGTATCCGGTGAGCAGGTGCCCGTAGTGCGGCAGTCCGTTGGCGAACGGCGGGCCGTCGTAGAAGACGAACTCGTTGTCCCCGTCGACGCCAGGGTCGCGAAGCTCGACGCTCGCCTCGAAGGTGTGGTCGCGCTCCCAGTAGGCCAGCACCCGCTCCTCGATCGCCGGGAAGTTCGGCGTCGCCGGAACATGCTCGTGCTCACCGGACTGGCCGGTGGCGACCTTCGGGTAGGTCATCGCGTCTCTCCTGGTCGTCGTACGTCGTGCTCCTGCACGAGGACGACCCGACCGGGCCGCGGTACCACCTCGCTTGCCCCGACCGCCTGCGCGCACGGCGGGACCGCTCGTTGTCGGCTGTGACGGGCCTAACCCGTCCGGTTCTACTGGGCCGGTCCCATTCGAGGCCAGCTGTTCTTCCGGAGGCTCGCCGCTGATGACGGCTCGAACGCCTGTGCAGGCAAGGGTACGGCGCCGCACCCACTCCTTGCCAATCACTTCCCCTTGGAATGTGCCGTCTAGGGTTGCGGCATGACCACCGCCGCCTGGGGCTTCGGCCTGGCCACGCTCGACGCCGCCGGCGCCGTGCTCGATCTGTGGATCCCCGAGCCCCGCCTGGGCGAGCCGACGGGCGAGCCGACCGCGCCCGAGGCGCTGACCGGGCTGGCCACGCCCGACCCCGTGCGTGGGGTGACCCGGCAGGTGAAGCTGGTCGTCATCGCCGACCTGGCCGCGGCGCCGGAGTCGGCCGAGGACGTCTGGCTCCGGCTGCACCTGCTCTCCCACCGGTTGGTTCGGCCGCACGGACTGTCGATGGAGGGCGTGTTCGGGCTGCTCACCAACGTCGTGTGGACCTCGGCAGGGCCCTGCGCTGTCGCCGACTTCGAGACAACCCGCGCGCGGCTCAAGGCCACCGGTCAGCAGGTGGCGGTGTACGGCGTCGACAAGTTCCCGCGGATGGTCGACTACGTCTTGCCTGGCGGAGTGCGGATCGCCGACGCGGACCGGGTGCGGCTCGGCGCCCACCTGGCACCTGGCACCACGGTCATGCACGAAGGCTTCGTGAACTACAACGCCGGGACCCTCGGCACGTCGATGGTCGAAGGCCGCATCTCCGCCGGCGTGGTGGTCGGCGACGGCTCCGACATCGGTGGCGGCGCCTCGATCATGGGCACCCTGTCGGGAGGCGGCAAGGAGACCATCCGCATCGGCGAGCGCTGCCTGCTCGGCGCCAACTCCGGCATCGGCATCTCGCTGGGTGACGACTGCATCGTGGAGGCGGGCTGCTACGTCACCGCCGGCACCAAGGTGACCATCCGGGACGAGACCGGGGAGACCGGCGTGGCCAAGGCACTAGAGCTCTCCGGCGCGAGCAACGTGCTGTTTCGCCGCAACTCGGTGTCCGGTGCCGTCGAGGCCGTCCCCCGCAAGGGCATGGGGATCGCTCTGAACTCGTCGCTGCACGCCAACGACTGACCTTCGGGTCGCCCGCCGCCACGAGACCACCGCCATGAGACCACTTCGCCTGACGCTCACGCTGCTGGTCGTGCTGGCCATCTTCGTGGTGGTGGGCGTGCTGGCGTGGCATCACAAGGACGATCTGCTGCCCTTCACCGAGGGGTGTCGCGCCGACGTTGGCGGCCATCGCGTCGATCTCGACCTGGAGCAGGCCCAGAACGCCGCCCTGATCTCGGCGGTCTCGGTGCAGCGTGGCCTTCCCCCGCGCGCCGCCACCATCGCGCTCGCGACCGCCTTCCAGGAGTCCAAGTTGCGCAACCTGGAGCACGGCGACCGGGACTCCATCGGCCTGTTCCAGCAGCGTCCCTCGCAGGGCTGGGGCACTCGCGACCAGATCCTGGACCCCTACTACTCGATCAACAGGTTCTACGACGCGCTGGTGAAAGTCGACGGATACACCGAGATGGAGATCACCGACGCAGCCCAAGAGGTGCAGCGATCGGCCTTCCCCGGTGCGTACGCCGACCACGAGGAGGACGCTCGTGCGCTGGCGTCCGCGCTGACCGGCGAGACCACCGGTGGAGCCTTTACCTGCGAGATCCGCGACGACGCGGAGCCAGCATCGACCAGGCTCAACTCCCGCGGCCTGACCCGGCGCGCGGACACAGTCCGCAAGGAGCTCCTGGGTGTGTTCGGCGACGTGTCGTTGGGGGGCTTCGAGCCCGGCGGAGCGCGCTCCGGCCATATGGCCGGTTCGGCACACTACGACGGCCGCGCCATCGACGTCTTCGTGCGCCCGGTCTCGCCGGCGAACAAGCAGCGCGGGTGGGCGATCGCCGCCTACTTGGTCGCCCAGGCCGGCCGCCTGGATATCCAGCACGTCATCTTCGACGGCAAGATCTGGACCGCTGGCCGAGCCTCCAGCGATGGCTGGCGCGACTACCACGTCCCATCCGGATCGAACGGCAGCCGGGTGATCCTCGAGCATCGCGACCACATCCACGTCGACGTTGCACCCTGACCGGTCCGGCCCTGCTCCACGGGGATGCCTAGTCCGATCGGACTATCCAACCCTGACCGGATTCTGGTCTCGACCTCCGTGTTGCCAAGGTCCAATGGATCCACCCATCCGACCGATTCCCGAGTGAGGTCACCGATGAGCGGGTCCAATGTGTACACCGTCGGCTCTGCCCTGCGTCAGGCCGAGAACGACGACCTCCCCGTCAGCCTGTTGGTCGGCGGCGAGTGGTTCTGCGGCGCTGTCGCCGGACTCGACGGTGACGGGGTGATGCTCAGTTCGGTCGAGTCCGACGTGCTCGTCCGGCTGACCGCCATCTCCGCCGTGCGGATGGGGCAGACGAGCGCCGCTGTCGCACCCGCACCCGCACCCGTTGCTCCGGTCGCCCTCGCTCCGGTCGCCCTCGCTCCGGTTGCGGAGCCCGTCGAAGAGCCCGGCGCAGTCGAAGAACCCGGCGCAGTCGAAGAACCCGGCGCAGTCGAAGAACCCGGCGCAGTCGAAGAACCCGTAGTAGAGCCGGTCGCGGAGGCGGTCGAGCCTGCCGAGCCGATCCAGTCCGGGAAGCCCGAGCCGCTGGTCGTGGCTGAGCTGGAGCAGGTGGCAGCCTGCGACCCGGTGCTGGCGGCGGCCGAGGAGATCCTCGAGGAGGCGCACCTGGGTTCCGCCTCGGTCCAGTCCGACGACTGGCGGGCGATGCTGGTCTCGATCCGCGAGGAGGCCCAGGCCCGACCCGCGGTCGACACCGAGAAGCGGCGAGCCTGGAAGCTCGCGCGCTGACCCTGCAGCGTCAGCCCAGCCGCTCCACGGCTGACCCGACACGTTCGTCGGTGGCGGTGAAGGCGACCCGGACGTGCGCACGCCCCGTCGCGCCGTAGAAGGCGCCGGGTGCCACCAAGATGCCCCGGTCGGCCAGCCACTCGACGGTCTGCCAGCAGTCCTCACCACGTGTGGCCCAGAGGTAGAGCGACGCCTCGGAGTGATCGATCCGGAAGCCCGCGCCTTCGAGAGCGTCCCGGAGCCAGTGTCGGCGGCGGGCGTAGACCGCGTGTTGGGCAGCCACATGCGCATCGTCGTCCAGCGCCGCAACCATCGCCCGCTGTTGCGGGCCTGGCATCTGCAGCCCGAGGTTCTTGCGCACCGCCAGCAGCTCTCCGACCAGCGCCGGGTCGCCGGCCGCGAAGGCGCAGCGATAGCCGGCCATGTTGGACCGTTTCGACAAGGAGTGCACCGAGAGCAGGCCCTCGTGGGAGCCCCGGCACACGTCGGGGTGCAGCACGCTGACCGGCGGGCTGCTCGGGTCCCACGAGCACTCCAGGTAGCACTCGTCGGAGACCAACACCGTGCCCCGGTCGCGGCACCAGTCGACCATCTTGCGCAGGTGCTCGGCCGGCAGCACGCGCCCCGAGGGGTTGGCGGGTGAGTTGACGAAGAGCAGTCGCGGACGCCGCGGTCCGATCGCCGTGAGGGCATCGGTGGCCAGCACCTCTGCACCGACCAGCGCCGCACCCACCTCATAGGTCGGATAGGCGAGCTCCGGGTGGACCACCAGGTCGCCCGCTCCGACGCCGAGGTGCAGCGGCAGGCTGCCGATCAGCTCCTTGCTCCCGATCACCGGCAATACGGCATCGAGGCCCAGGCCGGTCACTCCCCAGCGCCGGGCCAACCAGTCGATGGCCGCCTGTCGCGTCTCGGGCAGGCCGATGGTGAGCGGATAGCCGGGCGCGTCCGCGGCTTCGGCCAACGCGGCCTGCACCACTGCGGGCGTCGGATCCACCGGGGTGCCGACCGAGAGGTCGACGATCCCGTCGGGGTGGGCTCGTGCGCGGGCGGCGTACGCCGTCAGGTGGTCCCAGGGAAAGTCCGGGAGCCGCGAGGAGACCGAGCGGTCGGGGCCCGGCGACGGGGTGCCCGGCAGCGCGATGTTCAGTGGTCCTGGTTCTGCGGGGGCAGCGCGGCGACGAACGGGTGATCGTGGTCGATCTCACCCATCTTGGCGGCACCACCCGGCGAGCCGAGGTCGTCGAAGAAGCCCACGTTGGCGGCGTAGTACTCCTGCCACTCCTCCGGCGTGTCGTCTTCGTAGAAGATCGCCTCGACCGGGCAGACCGGCTCGCAGGCACCGCAGTCGACACACTCGTCGGGATGGATGTAGAGCATCCGCTTGCCCTCGTAGATGCAGTCGACCGGACATTCGTCGACACAGGCGCGGTCCTTGACATCGACGCACGGCTGGGCGATGACGTAGGTCACCAGATCCTCCTGAGGGAGCATGTGAAGGGCAATCGGGGTCAGCCTAGTATCCACCCGTG
>JBDHZT010000026.1:0-38346 GCA_039811985.1 Nocardioidaceae bacterium
GGGGCACTTTGCCGCCACAAGACCGCGGCAGACGCAAGAAGACCGCGGCAGACGCGCCACCCCCTGCGCCGCACACCGGCCGGCCAGCGACCCGGACAGCAACCCCAACCACCGGCCACCTGATTCCGTCGCTGCCCCGTCGGCCAGCATCACCGACCACCAGCAAGCCGGCGAGCGGCCCGGACAAAGGGCGGCGCCCACCCGTCGTCGCTGCCTGTCGGCAGCTCGATCCACGGCCCGCAGGCCGCCGCGCCCGTCGCGGCCGGGGTTCTCGACGACCTATTCGCCCGCCTTGCCCACCACGGGCTGCCAGGCGAGGTGGTTGACCCATCGGCCGTCGGCAACTTGATGCCAGTCGGTGCCGTCGGGGTGGACGGCGTAGACCGGACCGCCCACGGTGTGCGCGTCCGGGACCCCCACCGCTGTGGTCGCGATGTAGTCACCGTCCGGGGACCAGGTCACCGCAGGGTTGTAGCGCTTGCAGCCACAGCGTCCGATGCTGCGCACGACCGTCGAGTCGCTGCCGTCAGTCGGCAGCACCACTAGATCGATGTCGCGCACCGCATCCCAACCGTGCGCCTGCAGCAGGGCGAGACTCGCGCCGTCGGGTGACCAGGCCGGGCCGGCCGCGGGCACGCCGCCGACCGCGCCGAGTCGGGTCACCTTCCCGCTGGCGACGTCGACCACGAAGTAGGCCACCTGTCGATAGGCGCCGGCGTAGGCAGAGAACGCGATCCGGCTACCGTCCGGCGACCACGCCGCGAAGATCACCTCGTGCCCGACGGCCAGTGGGGGCGCGCTTCCGCCGCCCATGCTGCCCCGAGTGATCGTCTTGCCATCCCAGGCGGCCAGCTGAGTGCCGTCGGCTGAGACGGCGACATTGCAGGTCCGGTCCGGGCAGTCGTAGATCGCCCTGTCCTCACCGGTGGCCAGGAAGCGGCTGCGGAGCTTGCCGTCATAAGTATAGATCAGGGTCGACCCGTCCGTCGTGAACTGGAAGGGGCCGAACGCGCCGGCCGCGGTCGCCGGCAGCTGCGTGGTCGACTTCCCACTCGCTCGCGTCACCGCCGCTTGGCCGTCGCCGTCGACGGACAGGCCGATGAGGGCGCCGTTGGCGTCGAACACCGGGCCGGCGGCAACGGGCGGCGTACTGTCGGGACGGAGTTGTTGTACGCCGACGCCGACGCCGACGACCGCCAGCACAGCAACCACCGCGCCGGCCCTGGTCGCCCGCCTGCGACGGCGGAGTTGACGCAGCGACTGCCACCCCTGCTCCACGTCCGGGGTGGTGCGGAGCAGTTCGTCGGTGGCCTCGCGGGCTCGCTCATTGAGGTCCATCACTCGTTCCCTCCATCGTCGGGGGACTCCGTCGACGCCTCGGCGATGCCGAGGGTGTCGCTGAGTGCCCGGCGTGCTCGGCTCAGATGTTGTTTCACCGTGCCCTCGCTGCACGACAGCACGGCTGCGATGTCGGCGATGGGCAGGTCGTAGACGAAGCGCAGCGCTGCTGCCTGCGCCTGTCGCTTGGGCAGTGATCGGACCGCGTGCCAGAACTCCTCGGTGGCCTCGCTCAGCGGCGGCAGGTCGCGTCGGTTGGCCAGTCGTCCGACCGCCCGAAGCTCGACCATCTTGCGCCGGAAGCTGGACACCGCGAGGTTGGCGCACACGCGTCGGACCCAGAGGTCTGGTCGCTCCAGCCGGGCGACGTGGTCCCACTTGCGGTAGGCCGCCAGCATCGCCTCCTGGGCGATGTCCTCGGCCACCCCTGGCGGACACAGTCCCCGCGCCAGCACGACCAGCCGCGGCAGCTCGGCGGCATAGAACTCCTCGAACGACGGCAGGCCGCGGTGCTGATCGGCAGCCGCGGTCGACACGTCGAGGTGATCCATCGTCCTCACACTCATCTACTCGCTCGAACGGGCCTTCAGGATGACATCCGGGGGAAACCAATTCTGGGACCGGTGTGTCTGCTGGGCCTAGTGGGACTCAGAGGCCGGCGCCGACTATCCACAGGCCATACCTGTATGTCTAGCGCCCGGGACGGAGATTGGCCTAGTTTCTCGGGAACTGACCTCTTCGGGGAGGTGCTGATGACCGCGTTGGGTGCCGAGACCCACGACGAGCTGGTGATGGTGCTCGATGCCCGGGTGCGGGAGTTGATCCGCACGGAGGGCGTGGATCCCCAGCGCGACGCCGGCGTCGTTCGCCGGATCGCAGAGCAAGCGGTGCGCGAGCACGACGAGCGCAGCCTCACCGGCGTGGTCGCCCCGGTCGCCGACACCGACGAGATGGTCGGCGAGCTCCTCGCGCGGGTGTCCGGCTTCGGACCGCTGCAGCCGTTCCTGGACGACCCGACCGTGGAAGAGGTGTGGATCAACGATCCAACCCGTGTCTTCGTCGCACGCGACGGTCGCCACGAGCTCACCAATCTGATGCTGACCGCTGGGCAGGTCCAAGAGCTGGTGGAGCGGATGTTGAAGTCCAGCGGTCGCCGGGTCGATCTCAGCTCCCCGTTCGTGGACGCGATGTTGCCCGACGGTCACCGGTTGCACGTGGTCCTGCAAGGCATCAGCCGGGGCTTCAGCGCTGTCAACATTCGCAAGTTCGTGCTCAAGGCCGGCCGCCTCGGCGACCTGGTCGAACTGGGCACGCTGACGCCATCAGCCGCAGCCTTCCTGGACGCGTCGGTCAAGGCCGGGTTGAACCTCCTCATCGCGGGCGGAACCCAGGCTGGGAAGACGACCCTGCTCAACTGTCTTGGCGCCGCCATCCCCGGTGGTGAGCGAGTCGTCAGCGTCGAAGAGGTCTTCGAGATTCGGGTGCCCCATCCCGATTGGGTGCAGTTGCAAACCCGCCAGGCCGGGCTGGAGGGCACCGGCGAGATTCGACTGCGCGACCTGGTCAAGGAGAGCCTGCGGATGCGGCCGAGCCGGATCATCGTGGGCGAGGTCAGAGCCGAAGAGTGTCTCGATCTTCTCCTGGCGCTCAACGCCGGGTTGCCGGGGATGTGCACCATCCATGCCAACAGTGCCCGAGAGGCACTGGTGAAGATGTGCACCCTGCCGCTCCTGGCCGGTGAGAACATCTCGGCTCGCTTCGTGGTGCCGACGGTGGCCGCCTCGGTCGATCTGGTGGTGCATCTCGGCATCGACGAGCAGGGCGTGCGCCGGGTCAACGAGATCGTGGCGGTCCCTGGACGTGCTGAGAACGACGTGATCGAGGTGGAGCCGATCTTCGAGCGCAGCAGGGGAGAGCTGCTGCGTGCCGGTGGAATGCCGCCTCGGGCGGAACGCTACGAGCGGGCCGGTGTCGACCTGCAGCAGATCCTAGGCGCTGATCGCTGATGGGTGCGTTGATCGGCCTCGGCGTCGGGTTGGGCTTGCTCCTCGTCTGGTCGGCGTTTGCGCTGCCTCGCCAGCCCAGACGGAGCGCCCACGCCTCGGCCGTCTCCAGACTGCTTGCGAGCGCCGGGATGTCGCGGGTGTCCAGCGCCAGCCTGGTCACGCTCTGCCTCGGTCTAGGAGTGATCACCACGGTGGCCATCCAGGCGGTGTCGCGGACACCGCCGGTAGCGCTGGCGTTCGGCTCCGCGGCGGCGTACCTCCCGATCGGCGTCGTCCGCAGCCGCGCGCGACGCCGCCAACGGGAGTTCGCCGAGGTGTGGCCGGAGGCCGTCGACAACCTCGCCTCGGCGGTGCGGGCCGGAATGTCGCTGCCAGATGCGTTGTCCGCCCTGGCGGTGCGCGGGCCGGAGCCGCTGCGCGAGGCGTTCGATCGGTTTGCCCTCGACTACCAGGTGAGTGGACGCTTCGGAGAGTCGCTCGACCGGCTCAAGGAGCGCCTGGCCGACCCCGTCGGAGACCGGGTCGTTGAAGGTCTGCGCATCGCCCGCGAAGTGGGCGGCGGACAACTGGGCCGCCTGCTGCGCAACCTGTCGGGTTATCTGCGCGACGAAGCGAGGACCCGCTCAGAGATGGAGGCCCGTCAGGCCTGGACGGTGAACGGCGCCCGACTTGCGGTGGCCTCCCCGTGGCTGATCTTGCTGATCATGTCGTTCCAGGGCGAGGTGATCCGGCGCTATGCCAGCCCGGGCGGGGTGGTGGTGCTGATCATCGGGGCAAGCTGCTGCGTGCTGGCCTACTGGCTGATGATGCGGCTGGGCCGCCTCCCCGATGAGAAGCGGATCCTGGCATGACGATGGCGACCTGGGGTGCGGTGCTCGGCGGCTGTCTCGGCCTTGGTGTGGTGTTGATCGTGGTGCGGTGGTCCACGATCCGACGCCCCCAGCTCTCGGTGCGGGTGTTGCCCTACCTGCGCGATCTTCCCGAGGTGGAGCAAGCTCTGGGCGCCGCCCCGCGCACACAGCTCTCGCCCACCACGGCGGCGGCCGGGGTGTTCGGACCAATGCTGGCCTCCGCAGGCCAGGTGGTCGAGCGCACCTTGGGCGGCTCCGCGTCGGTGCGCCGTCGGCTTGAGCGTGCGGGCCTGCAGCGGAGTGTGCAGGACCTCCGCATCGAGCAGGTCGTCTGGGGGCTGGTCGCGTTCGTCATCGCTGCGGCCATTGGCGTCGTCCGCACTCTTGCCCAGCCGTCGGCCGCAACCTCGTCGCTGGTCGTGTGCGCATTGGCTCTGGTGCTGGGCGTGATGGCCCGTGACAGCCACCTCACTGGCCAGGTGAAGCGCCGTGAGCGAGCGATCCTGATGGAGTTCCCCACGGTTGCCGAGCTGCTGGCACTGGCGGTGGCAGCCGGGGAGAGCCCCGTGTCGGCGCTGGACCGGGTCGTACGCCGTTCCGGCGGTGAGCTGTCCCGCGACCTGGCCAAGGTGCTCGCGGCAGTCCGCACCGGGGAGCCGGTCGGCGCCGCGTTCGACCGACTGGCCGCGACGACCGGGATCCCCCTGGTGGCCCGCTTCGCCGACGGCATCGCCGTCGCCGTCGAGCGCGGCACACCGCTGGCCGACGTCCTGCACGCCCAGGCTGCCGACGTCCGAGAGGCAGGACGTCGCGAGCTGATCGAGGCGGCGTCGCGCAAGGAGATCTTCATGATGGTGCCGGTCGTCTTCTTGGTCTTGCCGGTGACCGTCCTGTTCGCGCTCTGGCCGGGTGTGCTCGGGCTGAGTTTCACCACACCGTGATGGGGAGGATGACGATGGGGAGCACGTGGTTGTTGAGGATCTGGGTCGAACTGACCGCGCCGCGGGTGCGTGACGAGCGTGGTGATGTGCCGGGCTGGGTGATGATCACCTTGATGACCGGCGGGTTGGTGGCCCTGATCTGGAGCACGGCCGAGGGACGGCTGACCGCGATGCTGGGCGCCGCCTTCGACTCGGTCCACTGATCGCGATGACGCACCGCCGCCGTGAGAGCGGGTCGGCGGTCGTGGACTTCGTGCTGGTCGTGGTCGTGTTGCTGCCGTTGTTCCTCGGCATCTTGCAGCTGGCGCTCGTCCTGCATGTGCGCAACACCCTCGTGTCGGCCGCCTCCGAGGGTGCGCGGTACGGCGCCACGGCCGACCGTGGTCTCGGCGATGCAGTCCTCAAGACCCGTGAGCAGATCCGCACCACCCTCTCCGAGCGGTATGCCCGCGCGGTCACTGCCCACCAGGTCGACCAGGCTGGTGCACCGACCCTCGAGGTGAGGGTGGAGGCAACGGTGCCGGCGCTGGGCCTCGGCGGACCGGGCATCCACCTGTCCGTCACCGGTCACGCGATCGAGGAGCAACCGTGAGGAGGCCCGGCTACTCGCGCGCCCGCGGTGCTCCCGATGAGCGCGGCAGTGCGCTCGTCGAGCTCACCTGGCTGGGCATCCTGCTCTTGGTTCCGATGATCTGGATCGTTCTCTCCGTCTTCGATGTGCAGCGCGGGGCCTTCGGGGTGAGCGCTGCGTCTCGTGCGGCGGGCCGGGCCTATGCCCTGGCTCCTGACGACGCGACCGGTCAGCAGCGTGCCCGCGCAGCGGCTCGGCTGGCTTTGACGGATCAAGGTGTCGAGGCGCCTTTCGAGCTGTCCGTGACCTGCACGCCGTACCCCCACAACTGTCACAGCGGCACCTCGGTGATCACCGTGGTGGTGCGATCGCGGGTGGATGTGCCCATGCTGCCCGACGCCCTGGGCGGCGGATCACCCAGCTTCCGGATCGAGTCCCGGCACACCGTGCCGATCGGGCAGTACGTCGAGATTGCGGCGGGCGACGGATGAGCGTGGCGAATCACCCGAGAGTCCGAGACGAGGCCGGGCAGACCACGATCTTCATCATTGGTCTGGCGATCGTGCTGCTGATGACCGTTGTCATGGTGGTCGACGCCTCCGCGGCCTACCTGCGTCGACAAGGCCTGGACAACCTTGCTGACGGCGCCGCTCTTGCCGGTGCCGATGCGGGCGCTGCGGGTGAGGAGGTCTACACCGAGGGTGTCGATCCGGAGCGGTTGCGTCAGTTCGCGGCGCGGGCCCGAGCGGGCGTCGCCGCCTACCTGGCTCGATCTGATGCCCGCGGCCGCTATCCGGGCCTGACCTACGCCGTTTCGATCGACTCCACTCGTCGCACGGTCATCGTGTCCGTCCGGGCACCGCTGGACCTCCCACTCACGGTGCCCGGCTCACCCGCCCACCCGGTCATCGGAGCGAGTGGGTCGGCGATCGTCGCCCCGGATCGCTGATCGTCAGCGGCGGGCGCGGATGGTCTTGCTGGTGTCGCCCTTGCAGGCACTGGTGGCCTTCACCTTGGCGTAGAACTTGCCCGGGGTGCCGGTGTTGCCGGTGTTCCAGTCGCCGTCGGAGTCGGCGGTGTCGGAGGCGAAGCGCTTGTCGTCGCCGCCGCCTCGCTTGCCGATCTGCTTGATGACCAGGACCTTGCGGCCGTCCACACAGGACGCGCGCGGGCTGCTCAGGGTGCCGGAGAGATCGGTGCCCTCGGCCTTGATGGTGACGGTGCTCTTCGCGGGCGCGGCTGCCTGCTGGCCCATGGCGATGCCGGGGGCGAGCAGGACGGCGACGCCGGCCGCGAGTGCGGTGCTGGTGGTTCTCACTGACCTCATGGATCAGTCCTAGACCCCCTGACCCGCGCCTGTCACCCCCTGACGCGAAACGCGAGGTAGAGCAAAGGCACTTCGCCGGATTGATTGAACAGCCAGTCAGTCGTCTGGCAGGCTGCTGACATGGCCCTCGAGTTCAGCGACATCAACCCCGCCGCAGCCCACGCCGCCGAGACCGCGACGACGGGGGATCTGCCGGCGCGAGCGCAGTACGTCGTGGTGGGTGGCGGGGTGATCGGCACCTCGATCGCCTACCACCTGGCCATCCTGGGCCAATCCGACGTGGTTCTGCTCGAGCGCAAGCAGCTGACCTCGGGGACCACCTGGCACGCCGCGGGGGAGGTGGTGTCCGGCGGCTCGTCGGAGGACCAGCTCTGGATGGCGCGCTACTCGCGGGACCTCTATGCGCGGCTCGAGCAGGAGACCGGGCTGTCGACCGGCTATCGCCAATGCGGCTACCTCCAGCTCGCCACCACCGAGCGCTCCGACGAGTCCTATCGCCGTGAGACGGCCTACATGCGTGCGCAGGGGATGACCAAGGAGGTCCTCTCGCCCCAAGAGGTCGCCGAGCTGGTGCCCTTGATGCGCACCGACGACCTGATCCACGGCTTCTGGACGCCGGACGAGGGCCGGGCCAACCCGGTCGACGTCACCATGTCGATGGCCAAGGGCGCCCGACAGAAGGGTGCCCGGATCTTCGAGGACACCGAGGTCACCGACTTCGTGATCGAGCGTGGTCGGGTGGTCGGCGTCGTCACCGAGCAAGGCACCATCGAGTGCGAGAAGGTCGTCCTGGCTGCGGGTCTGTGGGGCCGCGAGCTGGCCGCCAAAGCAGGTGTGAGCGTGCCGCTGCAGGCCGCCGAGCACTACTACCTGCTCACCGAGCCCATCGAGGGTGTCACCGCGGAGAGCGTGCCGGTGATCGAGGACACCGAGGCCTACGGCTATTACCGCGAGGAGGTCGGCGGGCTGCTGGTCGGCATGTTCGAGCCGGTAGGCAAGGCCTGGGCGCTCGACGGCACTCCTCGCGACAGCGCGTTCACGGTGCTGCCGCCCGACTGGGATCGGCTGGCCCCCTTCCTCGAGACGGCCATGCGTCGCTTCCCGGCGCTGGAGGACGTCGGCATCAGGACCCTCTTCTGCGGACCCGAGAGCTTCACCGACGACCTCGGCCCGTTCATGGGGGAGTCCCCGGAGGTGGACGGGCTCTACCTCGCCTGCGGGCTCAACTCCACCGGCATCCTGCTGGGTGGTGGCCTCGGTCATGTGATGGCCCAGTGGCTGGTCGAGGAGCACCCGCCGATCGACCTCACCGCCGTCGCTCCGGACCGGACCCACGACTTCCAGGCGACCCGGCTGTTCCGCAAGGAACGCACCGTCGAGCGACTGGGCTTCCTGCTCAACGACATGTCGTGGCCCAACGCCCACCCGACCCTGGGCCGCGGCGTACGCCGTTCGCCCTACCATCCCCGCCACGTCCAGGACGGCGCCCACCTGATCGCCTCGAGCGGGTGGGAGTATCCCGAGTTCTTCGGTGAGCCAGGCAGCACGCCCGTCGTCGAATGGGGCTTCGCCAGAGGAGAAGGGTTCGAGCGAACCAAGGAGGAGCACCTCAACGCCCGAGAGCACGTGGCGGCGTTCGACCTCTCCTCGATGTCGCACTACCTGGTCCAAGGACCGCACGCCATGCAGGTGCTCAACCGGGTCTGCGCCGGCGACATCGACACTGCGGTCGGTCGGATCGTCTACACCCAGTGGCTCGACGACCGGGGCGGGATCGTCGCCGACCTGACCGTCACCCGGCTGGCCGAGGACAGCTACATGGTGATCAGTGCCGATGTCCTGCACCGCCGGATCCCGTCCTGGATCCGCCGGCGCACCCGCGACGGGGAGTTCGCCACCGTCACCGACGTCACCGGCAGCTACTCCCTGCTGTCGGTGCAGGGGCCCGCGTCGAGGGAGCTGCTTCAGCGGCTCAGCCCGCAGGACTGGTCCAACGGGGCATTCCCCTATCTCACCGCGCAACAGGTCGAGCTCGGCTACACCCCGCTGTGGGCGCTGCGGGTCACCTACGTCGGTGAGCTCGGCTGGGACCTGCTGGTGCCGACCGAGTTCGGCGCCGCCCTCTACGATCAGCTGCGCGAGGCCGGCACCGACCTCGGCCTGCTCCCGACCGGTCTCGGCGCCTTGGAGACGATGCGTCTGGAGAAGGCCTTCCGCGAGATGGCTGCCGACATCGATTCCACCGACACGCCACTGGAAGCCGGGCTCGGCTTCGCGGTCGCCTGGGACAAGCCGGGCGGCTTCGTCGGCCGGGACGCCTTGCTGAGGCAGCGGGAGGCGGGTCCGCCGGCCAAGCGGTTGGTGAACGTGCTGCTGGACTCTCCGGACTATGACCTGATCGGCACCGAGCCGGTCTATTGGGACGGTGAGCCGGTCGGCATCGTGCGCAGCGGCGGGTTCGGCCACAGCCTGGGCGCCGCCTGCGGCATCGCCGACGTCACCCGCGAGCACGGGTTCACCGGCGCCGATCTGGCCGCAGCGACCATCGAGATCGACGTGGCCGGGACCCGCGTCCCGGCCCGCGCCTCGCTGCGGCCGCTCTTCGACCCCGACCGGAGTCGGGTGCTCGGCTGATCCCGTACCCTTGCTGCTCGTGGCAGGCCCCGACTTCGACTCCGAGATCAAGCAGCTCCAGGCGACGATGCACACCATCGAGCAGGTCCTGGACCTGGGCTCGATGCGCGCTGAGATCGCCGATCTCGGCGAGCAGGTGGCTGCCCCGGACCTCTGGGACGACCAGGCCAACGCTCAACGGGTGACCAGTCGGCTGTCCGCGCTCAACGCCGAGATCGACCGCTTCACCGAGCTCAACGGCCGCGTCGAGGACCTGGCCGTCTTGGTCGAGCTCGGCCAGGAGGAGGACGACGCCGACTCGCTCGCCGAGGCCGAGGCCGAGCTCGGTCGGATCAAGAAGGCCGTGGAGGCGCTCGAGGTGCGCACCCTGCTGTCGGGGGAGTACGACGCCCGCGAGGCGCTGGTCACCATCCGCTCCGGCGCGGGCGGCGTCGACGCCGCCGACTTCGCCGAGATGCTGATGCGGATGTATCTACGCTGGGCGGAGCAGCACAAGTACCCCACCGAGGTCTTCGACACCTCCTACGCCGAGGAGGCGGGCCTGAAGTCGGCGACGTTCGCCATACATGCGCCGTACGCCTACGGCACGCTCTCGGTCGAGGCCGGCACCCACCGGCTGGTGCGGATCAGCCCGTTCGACAACCAGGGTCGCCGGCAGACCTCCTTCGCGGCGGTCGAGGTGGTGCCGGTGTTGGAGCAGACCGACGAGATCGAGGTCGACGAGAACGACGTCAAGGTCGACGTCTACCGCTCCTCGGGCCCGGGCGGTCAGTCGGTCAACACTACCGACTCCGCGGTGCGGCTCACCCACCTGCCCACCGGCATCGTCGTCTCGTGTCAGAACGAGAAGTCGCAGCTGCAGAACAAGGCCGCTGCCATGATCGTGCTCAAGGCCAAGCTGCTCGCCCGCAAGAAGGCCGAGGAAGAGGCGCACCTCAAGGAGCTCAAGGGCGACGTGGCCGCTTCCTGGGGCGACCAGATGCGCAACTACGTGCTGAACCCCTACCAGATCGTCAAGGATCTGCGCACCGGCTACGAGACCGGCAACCCGCAGTCGGTCTTCGACGGTGACCTGGACGATTTCATCGAGGCCGGCATTCGCTGGCGTCGCGGCGCCGACCGAGCAGCACAGAACTGACCGCTGGGCGAGCGCTCATCCTCACGCTGGCGCGGCGGCCGCCAGCACAGTGACGCACCAGCTGCCCGCGCGATCGGGCAGGTCCGCCGCTGACTGACCGACCGGCACGGTGAGCGAACAGCTCAGCCAGGCGTCGGCGAAGAGCCCGGCGAACGTCACTGTGGTGGAGCCGTCGGCGACGCAGCGGG
Source organism: Nocardioidaceae bacterium (assembly GCA_039811985.1). GTDB lineage: Bacteria > Actinomycetota > Actinomycetes > Propionibacteriales > Nocardioidaceae > Nocardioides. The sequence goes on from JBDHZT010000026.1 coordinate 10,995, forward strand.
TGGCGATCCCAGGTCGCCCGAAGGTGGGTGCCTCGGCCAGTTCGCTGCATCCGGCGCCCTCGGTGGCGAACGCCACCAGGTCGCGAGCGCGGTCACGGGTCACCGGGGGCGCGAAGACCCAGGCTCGCGCGGTGGTGCCGTCCTCGGTGGTGAACGCGCAGGAGAACTCGTGCGCCACGTCCTTGACGCCGTCGGCGATCGACGCCCGGTCACCACTGGCGTACGACGAGTGGTCGGTCACCGCTGCCCCGAGAGCGTGCTCGATGCCTGCGGCCGAGAGTCGATCGCAGAAGGCGCCCCGGGTCACGCTCGCCGCACGGGTGTCGACCTGCGCCAACGGCGTGGAGGTCGCGGTCGGCTGGTGGCCGCCGTCGTCCGACGTACATCCAGCCAGTCCAGCGCCAGCGACTGCAACCGTCAGCAGCACCGTCGACAGGCGCCGAGCGGACGCAGAACGGGCACGGCGCATGCGTCCAAGATACGGGCCAGCCGCGGTCCCTGGGCGCGCCGGAGACACCGGTTGCCGGGAGCGTTGTGGCCGACCCACTAACCTCGACACAGTGATTCGCTTCGAGAAGGTCTCCAAGACCTACCCCGGCCAGGGACACGCGGCCCTCGACCAGGTCTCGGTCGACGTCGAGAAGGGCGAGTTCGTCTTCCTCGTCGGCGCCTCAGGCTCTGGCAAGTCGACGTTCCTGCGGCTGGTGCTGCGCGAGGCCCGGCCCACCGCCGGTCGGGTCTACGTCGCCGGCAAGGAGATCAACCGGCTGGCGGGCTGGAAGGTGCCCCGACTACGCCGACAGATCGGCACCGTCTTCCAAGACTTCCGGTTGCTGCCCAACAAGACGGTGACCGAGAACGTCGCCTTCGCGTTGCAGGTGATCGGCAAGCCGAAGTCGCACATCAACCGGACCGTCCCGGAGACCCTCGAGCTGGTCGGCCTGGAGGGCATGGGTGGCCGGATGCCCGACGAGCTCTCCGGCGGTGAGCAGCAGCGGGTAGCGATCGCCCGCGCGTTCGTGAACCGGCCGATGATCCTGATCGCCGACGAGCCCACCGGCAACCTCGACCCGACCACGTCGGTCGGGATCATGAAGCTGCTGGACCGGATCAACCGGACCGGCACCACGGTGTTGATGGCCACCCACGACCACGGTGTGGTCGACCAGATGCGCAAGCGCGTGATCGAGCTGGAGCAGGGCCAGGTCATCCGTGACCAGGCCCAGGGTGTCTACGGGTTCCAGAACTGAGTCGAGACGAAAGAGCCTTCCTGCGATGACGCTTCGCTATGTCTTCTCCGAGCTCGGTCAGGGCCTGCGCCGCAACCTGTCCATGCATGTGGCGGTCGTGCTGACCCTGTTCGTCTCACTAACCCTGGTCGGTCTCGGCGTGCTGCTCAGCGCCCAGGCCACCAAGGCCACCGACTTCTGGGGCAGCCAGCTCGAGATCACCGTCTGGCTGTGCAAGGACAAGGACACCAGCCCGTCCTGCTCGAGCGCGGTCACCGACGCCCAGCGTGACGCGATCATCAAGGTGATCGAGGAGAACCCCGAGGTCGACTCCTACCACCTGGAGTCCCAGCAGGTGGCCTACGAGAAGGCCAAGGAGCTCTACGAGCCCAAGCTCTTCGAAGGCTCCCACCCAGTGCTGACGCCGGAGTCGCTACGCGAGTCGATCTGGATCCAGCTGAAGGACCCCAAGGAGTTTCAGGGGATCGAGAGCGCGGTGCAGGGCCTTGACGGCGTGTCCTCGCTCGAGGACATGCGGGAGTACCTCAAACCGATCCTGGGCTGGATCAGCGCGTTGCGGTATGGCGCCATCGGCGCCGCTGCGGCGCTGGTCATCGCTGCCGTGCTGCTGGTGGGCAACACCATCCGCCTGGCCGCGATGGCCCGCCGCCGCGAGATCGGCATCATGCGGCTGGTCGGGGCCTCGACGCTCTACATCACTCTGCCCTTCTTGATGGAGGCGCTGGTCACCGCACTGATCAGCGTCGCGATGGCTGCCGGTGCTCTGGCGCTCTTCATGCAGTTCGCCATCATCGAAAGACTCAGCGACACGCTCAAGTTCATCCCCTGGATCCGATGGTCGGAGTATGGCTCCGCGATGGTCGCTGTGGCGATCCTCGGGCCGGTGCTCACCTTGCTCCCGACACTCGTACTGACCCGCAAATACATCAAAGTGTGAGCGTGGCCGGTTAGCCTCGTGGCTGTTCACTTCCCCGAACACCCGATTGGTTGCGACAGGTGCGTCCCTTCCCCCGTGCCCTTTCCGCCGTACGCCGCCCAGGCCGGCCACAACGCCGCCTCGGCCTCGCTTCCCTCACTGCCGTTCTGCTGGCCGGTGCCCTCGGCGCGCCGTTGGTGAGTCCTCACCTCGCCGCGGCCGACGACCCCCTCAAGGAGAAGCACCAGCGGGTGCAGCGGGAGATCAAGTCGGCTCGCGAGGATCTGGACGAGTCCAGTGCTCGGGCACACCGCACCTATCTGGCGTTGCAGCGCTCCCGCGAGCAGTTGAGCAGCGCCCGAGACGCCCTGGCCGCCGCGCGGGCTCGGCTCACCGCGGCGCGCATCAAGGACCGGCAGATGCAGCGAGCGCTCGACGCGGCGATCGCCAAGCTGACCGCGGCTCGTGGCGACCTGGCAACGGGGCAGCAGGAGGTGGCAGACAAGCGTGAGCAGATCGCCGACATGCTGGCCGACACCTATCAGCAGGGTGACCCCCAACTCCTGAACCTCGCGGCACTGCTCAACTCGACCACGCCAGCAGAGCTCACCAGCGAGGCCCAGACCGGCGACGTCGTGGTGGAGAACAACGTCCAGGCCCTCGACGAGCTGCGTGCCGCCGAGGTGCTCCTGCAGGTGCGCGAACAGCGGGTCGAGGACGCCAAGGCGGACACGGCGGCCAAGCGGCGCGAGGCCGCCCAACAGCTTGCCGAGAAGCAACGGCTCGAGCAGGAGGCTGCAGCCGCGAAGTCGACCTTGCAGACGACCGTGACCAAGGCACGCGACGCGAAAGCGGCGGCTGCCGAGGCGCGCCAGGCCGACCTGAAGGAATGGCAGCGCCTCAAGAGCGAGGACCAGCGGATCCAGGCGATGCTCAAGCGACGGGCTGAGCAAGCGGCCGCGAGGAACGGTGGTAGCAGCACCCCACAGCCCTCGGGCGGCTACCTGAGCTATCCGGTCAACGGTCCGGTCACCTCGCCGTTCGGCTACCGAGTCCACCCGATCTACGGCTACTACTCCCTGCACGACGGCACCGACTTCGGCGCCGGCTGCGGTGCGCCGCTCTACAGCGCCGCCGACGGCACCGTGATCCAGTCCTACTGGAACACCGCCTACGGCAACCGGATGATCATCGACAACGGCTTCGTCCGTGGCGTCAGCCTGGCCACGATCTACAACCACGCCATCCGCTACACCGTCGGCGTCGGCGATCACGTCACACGCGGCCAGGTGATCGGCTACGTCGGCACCACCGGCTGGTCGACCGGCTGCCACCTGCACTTCACCGTGATGGTCAACGGCACCCCCGTCGACCCGATGAAGTGGCTGTGATCGGCGCGGAACGTCGTTGCGTCAGTGGGCGAACTTCCAATACAGGTAGTGACTGCGTCCACCCTGGCTGTCGTCGGACTTGAACTTAACCAGCCAGGTCCGGAGCGGGATCCCGACCACACTGCTCCTTCCGGTCAGCCGCCACGTCGTCTTGCCGCGACGGTTGGTGTGGACGCAGGGAGCTTCGGTCGCCTGTTCCCAATGACCATCGACGAGTGCTTGAGTTGGATAGTGCACGCAGGTGCCTCGAACAGCCGGACGAACAGTGCCGCCGAAGACCGCCGGCCTTGAGGCTCTGAACAGCCGATAGCGACCCACCTTGCCGGTCGCGTTCACCGGGCGAATCTTGAGCTCGGGCCTTATCTTGATCGACAACGTCACCGTCTTGGGGAGGAAGGACCCGTCACCGGTGCTGACGGCCCTGACGGTCAGGTTGCGCTTGGTCTTCGGCTTCACGGTGAGAAGTCCTGACGCCGGCACTCGGTAGGTCCTGGTGCTGCTGGGCTTGCCGGCCTCGGTCACAGTCAGGCTGACTTGTCGGTTGGTGACCGCTGGATCTAGGGAGATGCGTAGCCTCGGACGCTGACCAGCGCGATAGACCGAGTGCGTGGACTTCAGCCCGAGCGGCGTGCGCGGACGGATGTCAACCACGATCAGGTCGGTGGGTCCATCCAAGGCATCGTAGGTGAGGACGTAGGCGTGTGACTTGGTGAGTTGCAGGATCCAGGGGTTTGGCTCATCCCGTCCCCAGGTTTCGGTCTTATAGGGGCTAGCGCTCTCACGGGCTATCGACACCTGTCCGAGAGAGGCGTACGCCACCAACCCGGCTCCGTTCGTGGCCACCCTCGCCCCTCGTCCGGTGGTGGAGCGAACTTTGGTGAGGTTGCTCGTGCGGAATTCGTCGCCGATCGAGGTGAAGAATCTCGGGCCGGCGGAGGACCAGGCCAGACCATAAGCTGGCTCGGCGCTCGTTTCGTGGGTCTTGGTGAGCTTCCAGGTCGCGCCCTGCGACAAGGCGTAGCGGGCCAGCCTGGTCTCCTTGAAGTTCGTCGAGGTGGTGATCACCGTTGTCGGACCCTCGGGGAGCGGGTAGTAGTCATCACTCAAAGGCACTCCATCGACTTCGTGGTAGACGCCCTCGGTGGGATCGAGCAGCCACGCGTCGCTCTCGTCCCAGAACACCCAGGCACTGGTGTTGCTTGCCGAAACCCGCCGTGGGCACTGCGTCCTATCCGGGCCAGGGAAGGTCGTGCCGACCCAGCTGTCGACGTCGATCGCTGCTACTGAGCATGAGCCCGTGACCCACAGTGTGGCTCCGTCTGGCGAGCTGAAGAGGCGGAGCCCCGTCGACCAGACCGCGACCGGATCGGAGCCGTCGAGGCGAGCCCGGTAGAGCGTCCCGTCGCCATCGGTCTCCGAGACCCTCGAGTAGTAGAGGTCCCCGCGGGCCTCGTCGACCCAGAAGCCGGTCACGTAAGCGGGCAGCGAGATCCTGGTCACTGCCGGATTAGCCTTGGCCGCAGACCTCGCGTCGGTGTCGGACGCCAAACCTGTCGGTGGTTCGGCAGCGGCCTGCGTCGGGGCGACTAGCATGCTTGCGCCGAGGAGGAGTGCAACGGCACTCTGCCAATTGACCACCAAGGCCTCCAGGATCATCGGAGAGTCGTGGCGGAGGGGGAGCCACGCCGACAGATTGTCGCATCCGAACTCGGTCTGCGCGTCGAATGAGAGACTTCCCGCATGGTCAGGGAGCAGGGGCGCAAGTTCGTCGCGCAGAACAAGAAGGCGCGGCACGACTACCTCATCGAGGACACCTGGGAGGCCGGTCTGGTGTTGACGGGCACCGAGGTGAAGTCGCTGCGGGCGGGTCGGGCTTCCCTGGTCGACGGGTTCGCCGAGGTCGACGACCACGAGATGTGGCTGCTCGGCGTCCACATCCCGGAGTACACCCAAGGCACCTGGACCAACCATGCGGCGCGCCGCAAGCGGAAGCTGCTGCTGCACCGCTCGGAGATCAGCAAGATCGAGCGGAAGGTGGGCGACAAGGGCTACACCCTGGTGCCGCTCTCGCTCTACTTCAAGGACGGCCGCGCGAAGGTCGAGATCGCCCTCGCGCGGGGCAAGAAGTCCTACGACAAGAGACACGCGCTCGCCGAGCGTCAGGCCAACCGGGAGAAGGAGCAGGCCCTGGGTCGGCGGCTCAAGGGCATGGAGTGAGTAGGCGGAATAACGAGTCGTGCGGTGTCGGTTGAGACCGGTAGACTCACCACACACAACTCAAGAGGGGCTGATCGGTTTCGACTTGGGACGTTAGTTCCAGGGGAAGCGGGTCGAGGAGCCAGCGCCATCTCGTTAACGATCGCTGGAAAACCATAAGTGCCAACGCTAAGCGCACTGACTTCGCTCTCGCCGCCTGATTGCGGTGATCGAAGGGTCTGACCGGGCATCCGCCTTCGTCCCGGACCCAGGCCTCATCTAGAAGGCTTGCTGCTCATCTCCTGTCGCGAGGGGTGAGCGGGACTCTTTCGTGACTGAGCCCGTCGGCGACGTGTGAGTGCGAGCGCCGGGGCTGAGAAGACGACACCACTCACTGCGCCCGGAGAAGACCTGGTTCGACGCTCGAGGACGGGGGTTCGATTCCCCCCAGCTCCACTCAACTTTCGACGACGAGGTGGCCCGTGTCCGCAGCGGCCCTGGCCGACCCAGTGGCTGGCCTGGCCGCCGAGCATGGGTTCTCTGGCGTGGTGCGGGTCGACCGCGCCGGTGCCGTCGAGTACGCCGCTGCGTTCGGCCTCGCCGACCGTGCCCTGGGAGTGCCGATCACTCTCGAGACCAGGTTCGGCGTGGCCAGCATCGCCAAGGGGCTCACCGCGATGGTGGTGATCAGCCTGATCGCCGAGGGGAAGCTCACCTTGGACACCACAGCTCGCTCGGTGCTGGGGAAGGATCTGCCCGAGATCGACGACGCCGTGACGGTCGAGCATCTGCTCGCCCATCGGTCCGGGATCGGCGACTACCTCGACGAGGACGAGGTGGAGACCAACGACTACGTCATGCCGGTGCCCGTGCACCAGCTCGCCACCACCGAGGACTTCCTGCCTGCCCTCGAGGGGCACGCACAGAAGTTCGTCCCAGGGTCGGAGTTCTCCTACTGCAACGGGGGCTTCGTCGTCCTCGCTCTGATCGCCGAGCGAGCGACCGGGGTGAGCTATCACCAGCTGGTCACCGACCGGGTGTGCCGACCGGCGGGGCTGGCAGACACCGACTTCCTACGCAACGACGAGCTGCCAGGAGATGTGGCCAAGGGCTACCTGCATCCGGACGGGCTGCGCACCAACGTGTTGCACCTACCCGTTCGCGGCAGCGGCGACGGCGGCGTACACACCACCGTCGCCGACCTGCACCGGCTCTGGCGGAGCTTCTTCGCCGGCGAGATCGTCCCCGAACCTTGGGTGCGCGAGATGGTTCGACCGCGCTCTACGGACATCGGGGAGGACCGGGCGTGCTACGGCCTGGGCATCTGGCTGGAGCGGGAGGGCGCCGGCGCCTACCTGGTCGGCTCCGACGCCGGCGCGTCCTGTTGCACCTGGCACGATCCCAGCCGCGAGCTGACCTGGACCGTGCTCGGCACCAGCTCTGACATCGCCTGGCCGATCGTCGCGCTGCTCGACTCCTCGCTCGGCTGACGCCTAGCAGAGCCTCGCGGAGGCGGGCAGCTGGCTGTGGAAGGAGGCGAACTTGACGCGGTCGTCCAGGGTCCAGTCCGCGACCGAGTTGGCCGAGGAGTCGTAGTAGGAGAAGCCCGCGCCGCCGAGCTCGACCATCGACTGATAGCTGCGCGCGATCCAGTCGGGGTCGACGGCCGAGGCGGCCGATGACTGGCCGGTCTCACCGAGGGCCCAGGCGGTGTGGTGAGCCTTCGCCCAGGCCGACATCTTCTTGAAGTACGTCGACAGGTCGAGCGCCTTGGTGCCCACATGGTCGCCGCGCTTGACGCCGTAGTCGTTGTAGGCGTCGATCGCCAAGATGTCCACGTTGGCGTCGCCGGGCCACTTGCTCGCGACGGTGTCTTTGCCGGCGCCGTAGGTGTTCCAGCCGCTGTAGATCACCGAGTAGGCCACGTTGTCGGTCCGCGCATGCACGATGGGGGCGATCCGGCGCTGCATCGCGGTCCACACGGCCATGTCGCCGTCACCCTCGGGCTCGTGGTGCACCGCGAGCCAGACGGGGCCCGGCACGGTCGCCAGAGCGTCGGACAGCTGAGTGATCCAGGCGTCGCCGTCGCCAGCGGCCATCCGCTCCCAGCTCAACGGCGCCTTGAAACTGATCCAGGGGAGCCGGTCGTCAGCAAGGTCGGCCTTGGCCTGCTTGACCGCCTTGTCGAAGTCGTAGTTCTTGAAGTAGGTCCGGTGCAGCGCCAGCCGCTGGCCCAGCTGCTTCTCCCGGGTGGGCAGGTCCGAGGTGCCGTTCACCGCGCCACCGAGATAGGTCTGGCCGGTCGGTGGGATCCCCATCGGGCTCTTCACGCACCCGGCCGGGGCCGGCGGGGTCTCGAGGTCCGCGTCGGTGGTCGTCATCCGCACACGGTCGATCAGCAGGGCGGTCCTACCGGGGCGCATGTCCAGACCCACGACGGCGACCTGGAGGGGAGCGGCACTGGTGGGGTCCACGGTGAGCCGCACCACCTTCCACCTCTTGGTCGCTCGGAACGCGACCGCGTGCTGCTTGCTCCAGGAGCCGTCCGCCAGCTCGCGGACGCGCAGGCGACCAGACACCGGGGAGCCGGTGGCGCGGACGCGGGCGGTGACGACGTACGTCGCCGTGGTGCTCGCCGAGGCGACCGCGGGCGCGGTCGTCTTCAGCAGCATCCGGCCCGGCTTGGCCATGCTCAGCCGCCCGGAGTGCCGGTCGGAGCCCTGGCGGACCGTGGTGAAGACCTGCCGCTTGCGGTTGGTCCGCCACCCCTGGGTGCCGTTGTCGAACTCGCCGTTGACGAGGGTGGGCTTCGAGGAGGTGCTTAGCGTAGACCCGGCAGCATCGGCAGCGGTGAGACCAACCGGGTTGAGGAGGCCGCCGACGATCACGGCCGTGACGACCGCTAGGCCGACTCTCATGCGGATGGTCGGGGTGGTCACGCTGCCTCCTTGTTGTCGCGTGCCCACATGCAAACCTGGCGAGCGGGGTCGTCGTGGCGGAATCCGGGAGGGCTTTACCTTCTGCCGCTAGCCGGTCTAGACACGGGCCGCCTGCCCCGCGCTGAGGAGGCCGATCACACCCGGCACAATGACCTCATGGACACCGCGATCGCGATCGATTGGCAGGCCTTCGGGAGCTACGACGACATCCGCTACGAGACGACCGAGGACGGCATCGCCAAGATCACCATCAATCGGCCCGAGGTGCACAACGCCTTCCGGCCGCAGACCCTGATCGAGGTGTCCGAGGCGCTGACGATCGCCCGGGAGGACGAGTCGATCGGGGTGATCATCCTTACCGGCGCAGGCGACCAGGCGTTCTGCTCCGGAGGCGACCAGCGGGTCCGGGGGGACAGCGGCTATCAGACCGATGCCGCGGCGACCGGCCGATTCCACGTCACCGATCTGCACGTGGCCATGCGCCGCTGCCCCAAGCCGATCGTCGCGATGGTGGCCGGCTGGGCGATCGGTGGCGGGCACGTGCTGCACCTGGTTTGCGATCTGACCATTGCCGCGGACAACGCGAGGTTCGGTCAGGTGGGTCCCAAGGTCGGCTCCTTCGACGGCGGCTACGGCGCCTCGATCCTCTCCGACCTGGTCGGCCCCAAGCGTGCGAAGGAGATCTGGTTCCTCTGTCGGCAGTACGACGCCGCCCAGGCACTCGAGATGGGACTGGTCAACACCGTGGTCCCGCTGGCCGACCTCGAGGCCGAGACGGTGACGTGGTGTCGCGAGATGCTCCAGCTCTCACCCTGGGCGCTGCGGCTCTCCAAGCTGAGCTTCCACGCCCACGAGGACGGCTACGCCGGCATCCAGCAACTGGCCCACGACGCCAACCTGCTCTTCTACGGCCAGGCCGAGGCCCAGGAGGGCCGCGAGGCGTTCAAGGCGAAGCGCAAGCCCGACTTCACCCAGTTCCCACGCCGGCCCTGACCGGATCCAAGGACTCAGACGTTGCGGCGATACTGGCCGCCGACCTCGAAGAACGCCTCGGTGATCTGACCCAGCGAGCAGACCCGGGCGGCGTCCATCAGGACGGCGAAGACGTTCTCGTGGGCCATCGCGGACTCCTTGAGGCGGACCAGGGCGGCCTGGGCATCCTCGCGGTGGGTCTCTCGGAACTCCTCGACCCGATCGAGCTGGGAGCGCTTCTCCTCCTCGGTGGCGCGGGCCAGCTCGACGACTCGGTGCTCCTCGTGCAGGTCGGGATCGAGGAAGGTGTTCACCCCGATGATCGGGAGCGAACCGTCGTGCTTGCGCTGCTCGTAGAGCATCGACTCGTCCTGGATCCGGCCACGCTGGTAGCCGGTCTCCATCGCGCCAAGCACGCCGCCGCGCTCGGTGATCCGGTCGAACTCGGCGAGCACCGCCTCCTCGACGAGATCGGTGAGCTGGTCGATGATGAACGAGCCTTGGAGCGGGTTCTCGTTCATGGCCAGACCCCACTCGCGGTTGATGATCAACTGGATCGCCAGCGCGCGTCGCACCGACTCCGCCGACGGCGTGGTGACGGCCTCGTCGTAGGCGTTGGTGTGCAGCGAGTTGGCGTTGTCGTAGATCGCGATCAGCGCCTGCAGTGTGGTGCGGATGTCGTTGAAGTCCATCTCCTGCGCGTGTAGCGAGCGGCCGGAGGTCTGGATGTGGTACTTCAGCTTCTGGGACCGCTCGCCCGCGGCGTACTTCTCCTTCATCGCGACCGCCCAGATCCGGCGCGCCACGCGGCCGATCACGGAGTATTCGGGATCCATCCCGTTGGAGAAGAAGAAGGACAGGTTGGGCGCGAAGTCGTCGATGTCCATGCCGCGCGCGAGATAGGACTCGACATAGGTGAACCCGTTGGCGAGGGTGAAGGCCAGCTGGCTGATCGGGTTCGCCCCGGCCTCGGCGATGTGGTAGCCCGAGATCGACACCGAGTAGAAGTTGCGCACCCCCCGCTCGATGAACCACTCCTGGATGTCACCCATCATCTTCAGGCTGAAGTCGGTGGAGAACAGGCAGGTGTTCTGACCCTGGTCCTCCTTGAGGATGTCGGCCTGCACGGTGCCGCGCACGCGCTGCAGGGTGTACGACGTCAGTTCGGCGCGCTCGGTCTCGCTCGGCTCGCGGCCCTCCCGCTCGCGGAAGGCGTCGACCTGCTGGTCGATGGCGGTGTTGAGGAAGAACGCCAGCACCGTCGGCGCCGGTCCGTTGATGGTCATCGACACCGATGTCGACGGAGAGGTCAGGTCGAAGCCGTCGTAGAGCGCCTTCATGTCGTCCAGCGTCGCCACGGAGACCCCGGATGTGCCGACCTTGCCGTAGATGTCTGGCCGCGGAGCGGGATCGTTGCCGTAGAGCGTGACCGAGTCGAACGCCGTCGAGAGTCGCTTGGCCGGCGCGTGCTCCGAGAGCAGCTTGAAGCGGCGGTTGGTGCGGAACGGGTCGCCCTCGCCGGCGAACATCCGGGCCGGGTCCTCGTTGTCGCGCTTGAACGGGAAGACTCCCGCGGTGAACGGGAAGAAGCCGGGCAGGTTCTCCCGGCGCAGGAAGCAGATCAGCTCGCCGTGGTCGACGTACGCCGGCAGCGCGACGCGCGGGATCTTGTTGCCGGAGAGGGACTCCTTGGTCAGCGCGGTGCGGATCTCCCGGTCGCGGATCCGGACGACCTGCTCGTCGCCCGAGTAGGACTCGACCACCCGCGGCCAGTCGGCGAGCTGGGCCGCAACGTCCGGGTCGAGCTCGGCGCGCGCCTGCTCGAGCAGCTGCGGGACGTCCCCGGCGTCGGCGTCGACAAGCTCCGCGGCCACCCCCTCGAGCCGCTGCACCCGGCGTGCCTGCTCGGCGAGCTCGGCGGTCTGGGTGTGGTAACCACGCACCGTCTCGGCGATCTCGGAGAGGTAGCGCACCCGCTGGGGTGGCACGACCTGGGTGATGCCAGACGAGTGCCGGACGTCGACGTGGGGGAGTGTCCCCTCGTCGAGAGTCAGTCCTCGCTCGGCCAACTCGCCACGCAGGTGCTGGTAGAGCGCGGTGACGCCGTCATCGTTGAAGGTCGCCGCGGAGGTGCCGAAGACCGGCATGTCGTCCGGCCGCTGCCCGAACGCCTCCCGGTTGCGGACCAACTGACGACCGACGTCGCGCAGCGCGTCCATCGCGCCGCGGCGCTCGAACTTGTTGATCGCCACCACGTCGGCGAAGTCGAGCATGTCGATCTTCTCCAGCTGGGAGGCCGCGCCGAACTCGGGAGTCATGACATACAGGCTCAGGTCGACGAACGGCACGATCGCGGCGTCGCCCTGACCGATGCCCGGCGTCTCGACGATGACCAGGTCGTGTCCGGCGGCCTGGAGCAGCGCGATCACGTCGGGCAGGCTGTCGGGCAGCTCGCGCTGGCCCCGGGTCGCCAGGCTGCGGAAGCTGATCTGGTCGCCGTCGAGGGAGTTCATCCGGATCCGGTCCCCGAGCAGCGCACCGCCACCTCTGCGCCTGGTCGGGTCGACGGCGACGACCCCGATGCGCAGCTTGTCCTGCTGGTCGGTGCGGAACCGTCGGACCAGCTCGTCGGTCAGACTGGACTTGCCGGAGCCGCCGGTGCCGGTGATGCCCAGCACGGGGACCGTCCGCGAGGCGGCCGCGGCTCGGACGGTCGCCAGGAACTCCTCGTCGAGGTGACCCGTCTCGGCTCCGGTGATGGCCCGTGCCAGCGCTGCCCGCTCACCGCTGAGAACGGCCTCGGCACTGACCCCGCGGTCTGCCCACAGGTCGAGGTCGCAGGCCTCGATCATGGTGTTGACCATCGCGGCCAGGCCGAGCCGTTGGCCGTCGGCCGGGGAGAAGATGGTCACGCCAGCCTCGCCCAGCCGGGCGATCTCGTCCGGCACGATCACCCCGCCGCCGCCACCGAAGATCTTGACGTGTCCCGCGCCGGCCTGCGCCAGCAGCTCGGAGAGGTATTCGAAGTACTCCACGTGGCCGCCTTGGTACGACGACACCGCTACGCCCTGCACGTCCTCCTCCAGCGCGGCGTCGACGACGTCCTGCACGGAGCGGTTGTGCCCGAGATGGATCACCTCGGCGCCCTGGCTCTGCAGGATCCGCCGCATGATGTTGATCGACGCGTCGTGACCGTCGAAGAGGCTGGCAGCGGTCACGAACCGAACCGGGTGCTGCGGCACGTGCAAGGGGTGTAGAGGGGTGGCCATCGGTCAATAGTAGGACATCCAGGTATTTTTGCCGAACCGAGCTAGCGCCGGATCGGCTGAGCGACCAGGTCGCCTCCCGCGGCCCGGAGCGCCCCCAGCAGCTCGGTCAGATCGGTGACCTGCTGGGCCGTCAGGCCGGGGGAGGTGAAGACCTCCGCGTTGAGGCCCTCGGTCGCCTGCTCCACGACCTCGAGCCCGCTTGGCGTGATCGAGGCGAGCACGACACGGCGGTCCTGCTCGCGGCGCAGCCGCTCGACATAACCCTGGGTCACCAACCGGTCCACTGCGCTCGTCACGCTGGTCGGGTGGACCTGCAGCAGCGAGCCGAGCCGGCTCATCGGCATCGCGCCGGTGCGGGTGAAGGAGAGCAGGCGAAGCACCTCGTAGCGTGCGAAGGTCAGCCCGAGGGGCCGGAGCACGGCATCGATCCGCTCCATGAGCAGCTGCTGGGCGCGCACGAGCGAGGTCACCATCACCATGCCGTCGGCGGCGCCCTCCCAGCCGTGTCTGACCCACTGGCTCCGGGCCTCGGCGATCGGGTCGCGCTCGGCTGTCATGGGGTCAGCCTACGGGAGAAAGTTGGATGGCCGACTATCTGTCTGACCTCGGCGTCGGCGGGCCAGGCTACGGTTGCCCGATGAGCGACGGGTGCCTGTTCTGTGCGATCGCGGCGGGAGAGACGACCGCGGACATCGTGCTCGCCGACGACGACTTCGTGGGCTTCTTGGACCACCATCCAGTCTTCAAGGGTCATGTCCTGTTGGTCCCGCGCACCCACCTGGTCACGCTGCCCGATCTGCCGCCGGAGCTGCACTCCGGCTGGGTCGTCTGGCAGCAGCGGTTGGCGACCGCCGTGGTCGAGGGACTTGGGGCACAGGGCTCCTTCGTCGCGCTCAACAACACCGTCTCGCAGTCCGTGCCGCACCTGCACTGCCACGTCGTCCCGCGGACCAAGGGCGACGGGTTGCGCGGCTTCTTCTGGCCACGCACGAGGTACGCCTCCGCCGAGGAGGCCGCCGACTACGCTGCCCGCCTGCGCGCGGCGCTGGAGGGAGACGAACGATGACCGACCGCATCCTGGGTGAGGACCTGCTCGCGGCTCCGCTGGAGCACGAGCCGCTGCCCATCGACGAGGTCGACGAAGGGTCACCGACCACCGCGACCAGGGAGCTGGGTGTGTTGGCGGGCGCGCCCGGCGTCGAGGTCGGCGTGTGGGAGATGACCGAGGGCACCGCACGCGACACCGAGGCCGACGAGATCTTCATCGTGCTGTCCGGCTCCGGGCAGGTGCGGTTCGCCGACGGCTCCGTGGTCGAGCTGTCGCCCGGCGTCGCCGTACGCCTGCACGCGGGTGAGCAGACCACGTGGTCGATCAGCAGCCCCCTGCGGAAGGTCTACGTCGCGGGACCCTAGGCTCGGTTCGACAACCTGAGGGCAGGAGGAACCATGGGTCGCTTCGACGGACGCGTCGCGCTGGTCACCGGATCGGCGCGCGGCATCGGATTCGGCACCGCCAGCCGGTTTGCCGAGGAGGGTGCCTCCGTGGCCATCCTCGACTTGGACGAGGCAGCGGCAACAGAGGCGGCCGCCCGCCTGCCCGGCCAGTCGATCGGGATCGGCTGCGATGTCGCGGATGCCGACTCGGTCGCGACCGCGGTGGGTCGGGTGGTCGAGGCACTCGGTGGCCTGCACATCCTGGTCAACAACGCCGGTGTCACGCGGGACAACCTGCTGTTCAAGATGACCGAGGACGACTGGGACACGGTGATGTCGGTGCATCTGCGCGGCGCCTTCTTGATGTCCCGCGCTGCCCAGCAGCACTTCGTCGCGCAGAAGTACGGCAAGATCGTGAACACCTCCAGCACCTCCGCGCTCGGCAATCGGGGGCAGGCCAACTACTCCGCCGCGAAGATGGGGCTCCAGGGCTTCACCCGGACGCTGGCGATCGAGCTCGGCCCGCTCGGTGTCAACGTCAACGCCGTCGCCCCCGGCTTCATCGCCACCGACATGACCGATGCGACGGCCGCGCGACTGGGACTGGATGTCGAGGAGTTTCGTCGGCTGAGCGCCGAGCGCAACCCGGTGAAACGGGTCGGCGGCCCCGAGGACATCGCGGCGGCCGTGACGTTCCTGTGCAGCGACGAGGCGTCCTACATCACCGGCCAGACGCTCTACGTCGACGGGGGCGCCACCCTGGTCTGAGCAGAGCTCGGCCACCGAGCCTTGGGCGCGCCTGCCCGCCCGACCGCCAGCCACCATCCACACTGGATGGCACCCCTCGAACGAGCGCCACAGCGCCTTGCATGATTGGAGCCTCCGTGCGACGTCTCGCCCTGATCGGCCTGCTCGCCGCCAGCCTCGCGCTGGCCGCGTGCAGCAAGGACGAGCCCACGAGCCCGTCGGCCTCGCCGACCAAGAGCCCCGACGCGCCACCGCAGATCTGGCCGCTGACCGGCCTGCAGGCCAAGGCGGGCGAGAGCGTGGCACTCAAGCATCCGGTGCTCGTCACCAAGATCGACAACACCACCTCCAGCAGCCCCCAGGTCGGGCTCGACCACGCCGACATGGTGGTCGAGGAGCTGGTCGAGGGCGGGCTGACCCGGCTGGCGGTCTTCTACTACTCCGACATCCCCGACGAGGTCGGCCCGGTGCGGTCGATGCGGGCCAGTGACGTCGGGATCGTCTCGCCGGTGGACGCCTCGGTGGTCACCAGCGGCGCCGCCGCGCGCACCATCTCGATCATCAAGTCGGCTGGCATCCCGTTCTTCGCCGAAGGTGCCGCGGGCATCTACCGCGAGGAGGGCCGCGTCGCGCCGTACAACCTCTTCGCCGACCTGAGCAAGATCGCCAAGCAGGCCGAGACCAAGGCGGCGACACCGCCGGAGTATCTCCCCTGGGGTGACGCCGGGGATCTGCCGCGCGGCAAGCCGGCCAGCGCGTTCACGGCGAACTTCTCCGGCGGTCACCGCACCGAGTGGGCCTACCAGGGCGGGAAGTACGTCAACACCAACAGCAACGCGGATGCTGGGCAACAGTTCCCCGCTGACACGGTGCTGGTGCTGCACGTCAAGGTCGGCGACGCCGGCTATCTCGACCCCGCCGGCAACCCGGTGCCAGAGACGAAGTTCGAGGGCGACGGCGTCTGCCAGCTGTTCCACGGTGGCCGGATGGTGCCGTGCCAGTGGCACAAGGACGGTCTGGACGGCACCGTCACGCTCAGCAACAAGGCTGGCGACCTCAGTGTCCCGGCTGGGCACACCTGGCTCGAGCTGGTCCCCATCGACGGCGGCGGCTTCACCATCACCAAGAAGTAGCACCGCATCACCAAGAAGTAACACCGCCTGCGGTCCTGCCATGATGTGACCATGAGCGACCTCAGCGCAGGAATGCTGCTGGTAGCCACACCGGCCCTGCTCGACCCCAACTTCTCTGACACCGTCGTGCTGCTCCTCGACGTGGACGAGAACGGCGCGCTCGGCGTTGTGTTGAACCGGCCCTCCCCGGTGCCGGTCGCCGAGGTGCTCGAGGGCTGGGGAGGCGTGGTCGGTGAACCGGAGGTGCTCTTCCGTGGCGGACCGGTCAGCACCGAGGGCGCGCTGGCCGTCGGGATGCTGCGCACTCCCGACGACGCACCGGTCGGCTTCCGTGAGGTCGCCGGCCGCCTGGGCCTAGTCGATCTGGACACCCCGGTCGAGCTGGTCGACGGCTCGCTCGTCGGCATGCGGATCTTCGCCGGCTACGCCGGCTGGGGCGTCGGCCAGCTGCAGGCCGAGGTCGACGAGGGGAGCTGGTACGTCGTCCCAGCCCTCGCCCCTGACGTCTTCCGCGCCGACCCCACCGACCTCTGGCGTGACGTCCTGCGCCGCCAGCCCGGCGAGCTCGCCTGGCACTCGACACGCCCCCACGACCCGAACCTGAACTGACGGTCTTGTGCAGATGGCGGTCGGCTTGCCGGCCGTGGACGGTGCTGACCGATATGGCAGCTACGCCGGGCGAGCGCGGCGGTGGTCCTGCTCGGCTTCCGGGGTTGCTGGTGCTGCCCAGCTCCCTCGCGTCGCGGTGGGCCGTCTGCCGCGGTCTTGTTACGTCTGCCGCGGTCTTGTCGTGGCAAAGTGGCCCGGATATCGGGTCCTCAGGCACTACAGCACCGCGGCAGACGGGACGGGATGCAGTTTCGGCCCTAGCGGTGCACCCCGATCGGCCGTGAACCCGGCTACTGGTGTGTAGGTCACATATGCCGTGCGTACACACCAGCAGCCCGATGGCGGACTGCCGTTTCCGCCCGGACGCGCACCCGCTCACCGACCGCAACCCCGGGACCGCAAACCACGACCTCGGGCCTCGACGGCACAAGTGCCCGGCGCAGCCTACGCGGAGACCCTGCCCCGTCGGCCTAGACTGAGCCGGTGAGCAACCCCACGATCGGATTCGCGCCCGGCACCCAGACCCTGGAGGACCGGCGGACGCTGCCGACCGAGGACGGTGACCACGAGAAGTTCTCGCACTACGTGCCCAAGGACAAGCTCACCGAGGCGATGGTGATGGGCACGCCTGTCGTGGCGCTGTGCGGCAAGGTGTGGGTGCCTAGTCGGGCGCCGGAGAAGTTCCCGGTCTGCCCGGAGTGCAAGGAGATCTGGGAGTCGCTCAAGCCCGGAGATGGCGAGGGCTCCGACGGATGACGGGACGGCATGACGCCGTCCCTCTCTCACCTGCCTGGCCAGACCGGGCGGCTTGGGGCACGGCCGGGTCGCTGCGCGCGTGGCAGGCGGCGGCACTGGAGCGCTATCTGACCGACTCGCCGCGTGACTTCCTCGCGGTCGCGACGCCCGGGGCGGGCAAGACGACCTTTGCGCTCACGGTGGCCGCCGAGCTCCTCGGTCGGCGGATCGTCGACCGGATCATCATCGTGGCGCCGACCGAGCACCTCAAGGTCCAGTGGGCCGAGGCGGCGGCTCGGGCCGGCATCCCGATCGACCCGACCTACTCTGCCGGGCAGGGCCGGACGGCCAAGGACTTCGTCGGGGTGGCGGTTACCTATGCCGGGGTGGCGGTCAACCCGCTGGCCATGCGGATCCGGACCGAGCGCTTCAAGACTCTGGTCATCCTCGACGAGGTGCACCACGCCGGCGATGCGCTGTCGTGGGGCGAGGGCACGCTGGAGGCGTTCGGCCCGGCCGCCCGCCGGCTCAGCCTGACTGGCACGCCCTTCCGCTCCGACGTCAACCCGATCCCGTTCGTCACCTACGCACCCGGACCGGACGGGGTGTCGCGCTCGGTGGCGGACTACACCTATGGGTACGCCGACGCGCTCGCCGACCAGGTCGTCCGACCGGTGCTGTTCCTCGCCTACTCCGGGGAGATGCAGTGGCGCACCCGGGCCGGGGACGAGGTCGCCGCCCGGCTCGGCGAGCCGCTCACCCGCGACCTCACCGCACAGGCACTGCGCACCGCGCTCGACCCGGCCGGCTCCTGGATCCAGGCCGTCCTCGAAGCCGCGGACACCCGGCTCTCCGAAGTGCGCCGCCATGTCCCCGACGCCGGTGGCCTGGTGATCGCCTCCGACCAGGACTCCGCACGGGCCTACGCGGCGCTGCTCAAGCGGATCAGCGGCGAGGCGCCGGTCGTCGTACTCTCCGACGAGAAGGCCGCGTCGAAGCGGATCGCGGCGTTCACCGAGGGCGAGCAGCGCTGGATGGTCGCCGTGCGGATGGTCTCCGAGGGCGTCGACGTCCCGCGGTTGGCGGTCGGGGTCTACGCCACCACGACCGCGACGCCACTGTTCTTCGCCCAGGCCGTCGGCAGGTTCGTCCGAGCCCGGCGCCGAGGGGAGACCGCCTCGGTGTTCTTGCCGTCGGTGTCCACGCTGTTGGGGTACGCCGCCGAGATGGAGCTCGAGCGTGACCATGCGCTCGGTCGCTCGATCACCGACGAGGCGGACATCTTCGCCGCCGAGGACGAGCTGCTGGCGCAGGCCCGGGCCGACACTGGCGCCGTCGACGGGGAAGAGGGCCTGCCCTTCGAGGCGCTCGGGTCGAGCGCCACCTTCGACCACGTGCTCTACGACGGCGCGAGCTTCGGTCACGAGGGTGAGGTGCACGCTGGCTCCGAGGAGGAGATGGACTTCCTTGGCATCCCCGGCCTACTTGAGCCCGATCAGGTCCGCGAGCTGCTGCACCGACGCCAGCGGCAGCGTGTCCGTCCGCAGGGGGCAGCCGTCCCGGACGTCGCCGAGGTCACCACCCACGAGCACCTGGCCACGCTGCGCCGCGAGCTGAACGGCCTGGTCGCCGCCTGGCACCACCGCACCGGGCAGGCGCACGGCGTCACCCATGCCGCCCTGCGCAAGGAGTGCGGCGGACCAGCCGCCGCCGTGGCGTCGGCCGAGCAGCTCACCGCCCGCATCACCCGCCTACGTGAGTGGGCAGCCCGCAGCCGCGCCCAGTAGCGCCCGAGCCAGAGACCGGCTCAGTAGCGGCGCTCGCGGGGCTTCTTGCGGCGGAAGATGATCATCAACAGCCCGAGCAGGCCCACGAGTCCGCCGGCCAGGAGACCCTTGCCCATCTCGAGCCCGAGCTCGCTGGTGGTGCCCTTGATCGGGACCGACAACAGGGTGGCGCCGGCGCGCGGGCAGTTGACGATGTACTGCCCGGTGGTCTCGGTGTAGAAGCTGCCGCGTGGCACGTAGGCGTCATCACCCCACATCACCGCATCGCCGGCTTCGGCGACGCCGACCGAGCTCACGGAGATCTTCGGGCCGTTGCGCAGCCGGACGACGCAGTCACGCTTGCCGGGCTGCTGGGCCTCGGTGGCGAACAGGTAGGTCGAGCCTTCGTAGAGGAGGACCGGCTCGCGGTTGCCGATGATCCCGGTGTGTTCGAGATCTAGGTGAGTGATGGCGGCCTTCGCGGTGAGTCCCAGCCAGACCACCGGGGCGAGCAGTAGCACGATGATGCCCAAGATCAGCGGCGGGCCCGGACGACCAGGGTCGTAGCCGAGGCCGGGTGGGCGCGCCTCGACCAGGACAGGCTGGACCTGCCCCTCCAGGGTCTGGGTCGGCTCATCCACGGGGTCACTCCTGGGTCGACTGCTCGATCAGGGTGCCACGACCAGAGCCGGCGTGAGACCGGAATGCGCGACAATCACCCCATGCCGACCTACGTCGCCTTCCTGCGCGCGATCAACCTTGGGCCGACCCGGAAGTTCCCCAAGGAAGCGATCAAGGAGGCCGTGGAGTCGGTCGGTGCCACCGATGTCGCGACCTACATCAACACGGGCAACGTCCGGCTCACGAGCCGGATGCGCTCGGTCGAGAAGGTGGCGGCCACGCTCGAGGACGCGTTCGCGGCGGACCGGGGCTTCGAGGTGCCGACGATCGTGTTCACCGTCGACGAGCTGCGTCAGGTGGTGGTCGACGCGGACGAGTTCGCCGGCCAGTTCGACGGATTCGCCGCGCACTCGGTGACGCTCTACCCGCAGCCGCCCCCGGAAGCAGCGGTCCGTGCGCTCGAGTCGCTCGCTTTGGGCGACCGTGCGCTGGTGCGGGGTCGTGCTGCCCATGTGCTGGTGACGAACAGCATCCTCGACTCCAAGACGCTGACCGGCAAGGAGTTCAGGGCGCTGGGAGTGGGCACCGCCCGCTACGCCAAGGTGCTGCGGGAGATCGTGACCCGTTGGTGCTGAGCGCTGAAGCGCTCAGGTGACGGTGACGCCAGCGGCCGCCATCTCCACCAGGGCGGCCTCAGTGGTGCCCGGGGCCACGCCCGCGCACAGGTCGGTCAGCAGACGGACCGAGAACCCCGCGGCCACCGCGTCCAGCACCGTCGCGCGCACGCAGTAGTCCGTTGCGATCCCGCACACGTCGACCTCGGTCACCTCGTGGTGACGCAGCCAGTCGGCCAGCCCGGCTCCGGAGGCGTCCTTGCCCTCGAAGCCGGAGTACGCCGCCTGGTGCTCGCCCTTGAGGAAGATCGCGTCGAAGGGCTGCGGGTCGAGGTTGGGATGGAACGCCTCACCCTCGGTGCCCACTCGGCAGTGCACCGGCCAGGAGTCGACGAAGTCCGGCTCGCGGGACCAGTGCTCCCCGGGGTCGACATGGTGATCCTTGGTGGCCACCACGTGGGCATAGTCCGGCGACTCCGGGTCCTGCCGACTCCAGTGGTGAAGCAGCACGCCGACGTCGTGAGCGACCTGAGCGCCGCCGTCAACGGGCAACGATCCGCCCTCGCAGAAGTCGTTCTGGACATCGACCACGATCAGCGCGCGCTTCATGCCCCGAGCGTAGTGGCCGCGTCAGTGGTCGTCGCCGACGTGCAGAGTGTCGACCACCGGCTCGCCCTTGGACATCTGGCGGGCGGCGAGGGGGAGCTCTCCACGGCAGGTGAGATGGCGCTCGCGGGCTGCGTCGAGCGGCTCCCGGCCGACCACCTCGCCGTCTCGGACCAGGGGCACGAGGAGGGGACGGTCGTCGCCGTCGTTGGCGGGTGGCTCGCCGACCCCGATCACCTCGGCCTCGGCGACACCCTGTGCGTTGCGCCGGCGCAGGGCGAACTTGCGACCGCCGATGGAGATCTTGTCGGTGCTCTTCTTCGCCACCGACACCATCTCGCCCTGGTCGTCCGCGCGAGCGACCAGCTTGTAGACGAAGCCGCAGGTCGGGTGTCCAGACCCGGTCACCAGCTGGGTGCCGACGCCGTAGCCATCCACCGGAGCAGCGCGCAGCGCCGCGATCGCGAACTCGTCCAGGTCGCTGGTCACGATGATCCTGGTCTCGGTGGCGCCGAGCCGGTCGAGCTGCTCACGGACGCGCACCGCGAGCACGCCGAGGTCTCCGGAGTCGATGCGCACCGCGCCGAGCTCCGGCCCGGCGATCTCCACCCCAAGCCGGACCGCCTCGGTGATGTCGTAGGTGTCGACCAGCAGCGACGTGCCAGTGCCGAGCGAGGCCACCTGCGCTCGGAACGCGTCCGCCTCGCTGTCGTGCAGCAACGTGAAGCTGTGCGCGCTGGTGCCAGCGGTCGGGACGCCGTACCGGTGCCCAGCCGCCAGGTTGGAGGTGGTCGCGAAGCCGGAGAGGTACGCCGCTCGCGCGGCCGCCACGGCCGCCTCCTCGTGGGTGCGCCGTGACCCCATCTCGATGCAGGGCCGGCCTGCCGCGGCCGTGGTCATCCGGGAGGCCGCCGACGCGATCGCCGAGTCGTGGTTGTAGATCGAGAGCAGCACGGTCTCCAGCAGGACGGCCTCGGCGAAGGTGCCCTCGACGATGAGGATGGGGGAGTAGGGGAAGTAGATCTCGCCCTCGGCATAACCCCAGATGTCACCGCTGAAGCGATAGTCGTCGAGCCAAGCCAGGGTGGCCTCGTCGACCACGTGGCCGTTGCGCAGCGCCGTGAGCACCTCGTCGTCGAAGCGGAAGCGCTCGACCGCGTCCAGGGCCCGACCGACCCCAGCCACTACGCCGTACCGTCGCCCCTCCGGCAGACGCCGCGGGAACAGCTCGAACACCGACCGGCGATGTGCCGTGCCGGCCTGGAGCGCGGCCTGCAGCATGGTCAGCTCGTAGTGGTCGGTCAGCAACGCCGTCGAGGTCACGGAGCACAGCGTAGGCGTCCGGGAGGGCGCTTCGGCAGGTGGCGGTCATGTGCCACGATGCAGGTGTGTCCACCGCGAGTCCCGTCGAGGTCGATCCGACCCTGACCCCCGACGACGTCGTCGTCCCGGCGTTGCCGTGGGTGACCATCGTCTGGAACGACCCCGTCAACCTGATGTCGTATGTCACCTACGTCTTCACCAAGTACTTCGGCTATGACCGGAAGTTGGCCGAGAAGCTGATGCTGGAGGTGCACCACGACGGGAAGTCCAAGGTCAGCTCCGGCACGCGGGAAGAGATGGAGCGCGACGTGCAGGCGATGCACGAGTTCGGTCTCTGGGCGACGATGGAGAAGGACGGGTGAGCGGGTTCACTCGCCACCGTCGCAGCCGCCTGATCTTCGCGACGTTCGCCGGGTTCGAGGCCGAGCTGTTGCGGTCGCTGGCGTCTCAGCTGATCGAGTTGCTGCGCAACGAGCGGGCCGCACCCGCCGAGGCCGTCGATCCGCTGGAGGCGATGCTCGACTTCTCGGGCCCGACCTCGGCGCCCGAGGATCCGGTGCTGCAGCGGCTCTTCCCGACCGCCTATCCCGACGACGAGGAGGCGGCCGCGGAGTTCCGCAGATTCACCGAGGGCTCACTGCGCGACGGCAAGGCAGCTGCCGCCGGCGCGGTGATCGACGCCCTCGAGTCAGCCGGCCTGCCGCCCCAGCTCGACCAGGAGGGATTGGTCATCGACGTCGAGCTCGACGAGGCTGCCGCCGAGACGTGGTTGCGCTGCTTCACCGACCTGCGCCTCGCGCTGGCGACCCGCCTCGGCGTCGAGGAGGGTGACGAGGCCTCTTGGGCGACGCTCCCTGACGAGGACCCTCGAGCTCGAGCGCACGACATCTACGAGTGGGTCGGATATCTCCAGGAGACCTTGGTCAGCGCCCTGACCCGCTGAGTCCGCTCGGTAGGGTGGGGCACCGTGTTGACCATCGACCAGGAGACCTACGACGCCATCGTCGCCCACGCCAAGCGGGACCACCCCGACGAGGCGTGCGGAGTGGTGGCGGGCCCTGCCGGGAGCGACCGGCCGGAGCGATTCGTGGCGATGGTCAACGCCGCCGGGAGTCCGACCTTCTACGAGTTCGACTCCACCGAGCTGCTGGCGCTCTACAAGGAGATGGACGAGCGCGACGAGGAGCCGGTGGTGATCTACCACTCCCACACCGCCACCGAGGCCTATCCGAGCCGGACCGACACCGACCTGGCGATGGAGCCGGGAGCGCACTATGTGCTGGTCTCCACCCGCGAGAGCGGGAATAACGAGGGCCCGGTCGAGTTTCGGTCCTACAGGATCAGCGACGGCGTGGTCACCGAAGAGGACGTGACCGTCGTCGATCGCCTGCCCGACTAAACCCACCAGAGACTGGAGCACCGACGACATGGCCATCGAGGTCCGCATCCCGACCATCCTGCGCAGCTACACCGGCGGCGAGAAGTCCGTCGAGGCGTCCGGCGCCACGCTGACCGCGCTGATCGACGACCTCGAGGCGAACCACCCGGGCATCCGCGAGCGACTGATCGACCAGGGTGAGCTGCGTCGGTTCGTCAACGTCTACGTCAACGACGAGGATGTCCGCTTCATCGGCGGCTTGGACGCGTCACTCAGCGACGGCGACCAACTCGTCATCCTCCCGGCCGTCGCGGGCGGGTGACCCGTTTCGCAAACCTCCTGGACTCGGTGGGCGGAACTCCGCTCGTCGGGCTCCCGAGCCTGTCCCCGAGTCCCGACGTACGGCTATGGGCCAAGTTGGAGGACCGCAACCCGACCGGCTCCATCAAGGACCGCGCGGCGCTCGCGATGCTGGAGCAGGCCGAGGCCGACGGCAGGCTGAAGCCCGGCTGCACGCTGCTCGAGCCCACCTCGGGGAACACCGGGATCAGCCTGGCCATGGCCGCCAGGCTCAAGGGCTACCGGCTGGTCTGCGTGATGCCGGAGAACACCTCCGAGGAGCGCCGCCAACTGCTGCGGATGTGGGGTGCGGAGATCGTCTCCTCGCCCGCCGCGGGCGGCAGCAACGAGGCGGTCAGGGTCGCCAAGTCGGTCGCCGAGGAGCACCCGGACTGGGTGATGATGTATCAATACGGCAACGAGGCGAACGCGCTGGCGCACTACCGCGGCACCGGCCCCGAGCTGCTGGCCGATCTGCCCACGATCACGCACTTCGTCGCCGGCCTCGGGACCACCGGCACCCTGATGGGTGTGTCGCGCTTCTTCCGTGAGCACAAGCCCGACGTACGGATCGTTGCCGCCGAGCCGCGGTACGGCGAGCTGGTGTACGGCCTGCGCAACATGGACGAAGGGTTCGTGCCCGAGCTCTACGACCCTGAGCTGATCGACACACGCTTCTCCGTCGGGCCACGCGATGCGGTCCGGCGGGTGCGCGAGCTGTTGGAGCGTGAGGGCATCTTCGCCGGCATCTCGACCGGTGCGATCCTGCATGCGGCTCTGGGTCAGGCCGTGCGCGCCGAGCGCGCCGGGGAGTCGGCTGATATCGCCTTCGTGGTCGCCGATGGCGGCTGGAAGTATCTCTCCACAGGTGCCTACGAGGGCACCATCGACGAGGCCGAGGAGAGCCTGGAGGGTCAGTTGTGGGCGTGAGTGGGCGCCTGGTCGGGGCCATCGCCGTGATCTTGCCGATGACCGTGGCCGTGCCGCTCTCCGTGCCGGGGCCGGCCCATGCGGACGAGACCGACCCGGTGAACCTGACTCCGCCGACGGTGTCGGGTGAGCCGGTCTTCCATCAGCGTCTGCGCGCCAGTCCCGGCACCTGGGACGTCGACGAGCTGACCTTCGCCTACCAGTGGCTGCGGGACGGCCGAGCGGTCAAGGACGCCACCGCGCGCAGATACCGACTCCAAGGCGCCGACCTGGGCGCTCGGATGTCGGTGCGGGTGACGGCAACCTCGACCACCGGTGGGTCGTCCTCCGCCACCAGCGCCGAGACCGGTGCCGTCGCTCGCGCCGATCTCGCCACTGTGGCCCGACCGCGAGTCTCCGGGGTGAAGCGGTTCGCGCACCGGCTCCGCGCGACCCCTGGTCGGTTCGCACCGAAACCGGCGCACGTGCGCTATCGATGGCTCCGTGACGGCAACCGCATCCGCGGCGCGACCAAGGCGTCGTACCTGCTCAGCGCCGACGACGTGGGGCATCGTCTCCGGGTCCAGGTGACCGCGCGGCGGGACGGCTACCGGCCGCTGACGGTGGTCTCTGGGCGCACCTCGAGGATCGGCCAACGGGTGCCACTGCGGCGCACGGTGAAGTATCACGTCGAGACCCGAGGCAAGATCAAGGCGAGCCTGGCCACCTTCAAGGCGCAGTCCCGGCAGACCTACGCCGACCCGCGAGGGTGGCGCGGCGCCGGGATCGGCTTCAAACAGGTGGCCAAGGGTGGCTCGTTCACGCTCGTGCTCGCGGAGGCGAGCTGGCTGCCTCGCTTCTCGCCCAGCTGCAGCGCTCAGTGGAGCTGCCGGGTCGGCCGCTACGTGATCATCAACCAGACCCGTTGGCTGCACGCCAGTCCCGCCTGGCGCGCGGCAGGACGGAGCGTGCGCGACTACCGCACCATGGTCGTCAATCACGAGACCGGCCACTGGCTCGGCCACGGCCACGCCTCCTGCCCCGGACGGGGCAAGCTGGCGCCGGTGATGATGCAGCAGTCCAAGGGGCGGGCGGGCTGCCGGTTCAATCCGTGGCCGTTGCCCTCGGAGCTGTGGGCGCGACCCGGAGGCAAGTTAGGGTGAGCCTCGACACCACCGGAACGGCCTGACGGAGCCCGCCTTGGTCAACAGTCTGCGCGACCTGATGCACGAGTTGGTCGTCTTCAGCGGCAGCGCCCACCGCCCGCTCGCGCGGGCCATCTGCGACGACCTCGGCGTCGATCTCGCTCCCGTGGAGATGACCCGGTTCAGCAACGACTGTCTCCAGGCGCAACTTCAGGCCAACTGCCGCCAGCGCGACGTCTACATCGTGCAGCCGCTGGTGCCGCCCACCCAGGAGCACCTGATGGAGCTGCTCTTGATGATCGATGCCGCCCGCGGCGCGTCGGCCTCTCAAGTCACCGCGGTCATCCCGCACTACTCCTACGCCCGGTCGGACAAGAAGGACGCCTCCCGCATCTCGATCGGTGGTCGCCTGGTCGCCGACCTGCTGGCTACCTCGGGCGTCGATCGCGTCATCACGATGACCCTGCACGCACCGCAGGTGCACGGATTCTTTTCCGTCCCCGTCGATCAGCTCACCGCGCTCGGCATCCTCGCCGACCACTACTCGAGCCAAGACCTCAGCGATGCCGTGGTGGTGTCGCCCGACCTCGGCAACGCCAAGACCGCCACTCAGTTCTCCCGCCTGCTCGGCCTGCCGGTCGCGGCCGGCAGCAAGCGGCGGCTCGCCGACGACCGTGTCGTGATCGACGCGATCGTCGGTGACGTGTCGGGCAAGCGAGCGATCGTGCTCGACGACGAGATCGCCACCGGCGGCTCCATTGTCGAGCTCCTCGATCGGCTCGAGGACTCCGGCTGCACCGGCGCCTCGGTGGCCTGCACCCACGGTCTCTTCGTCGGCAAGGCCGTCGATCGCCTCCGCAATCACCCGATGATCACCGAGGTCGTCACCACCGACACCGTGCCCGCACCCGCCGACTGGCCCGAGCTGAAGATCCGCAGCGTCGCCGGCCTCTTCGCCGAAGCGGTCGCCCGGATCCACGCGGGCGAGTCCGTCAGCAGCCTCTTCGACGGCGTCGACCCCTCCCTCGGCCCGCCCCAGCCGAAGCTGTTCGAGTAGCCG
>JBDHZT010000027.1:0-37661 GCA_039811985.1 Nocardioidaceae bacterium
GTGATCGCGCAGGCGCGCCGCCATCTCCTCGTCGTAGGCCATCTTGGGAGTATGTCCGCGCAGACCGCGGCTGTCACCCAACCAACCGGCGCGCTGGAGGCGTAGGAGAGGGTGACCGGGCGTCGGGCTCGGGAGACGTTGCGGCCGGGAGGATGACGCGTGGACCTGAAGGACCGACTCGTCGACCTCGCCGACGAGCTCACCGACGTGCGGCCGCCGGTCGGCCTCTGGGATCGCGAGGTACGCCGTCGCAGGCGAGCACGTCGCGACACCGTCGCCGTGATCCTGGTGGCGGTGCTGGCCATCGCCGGAGTGCTCACCGGCACGTGGCAGGCGTCTCGCCAGGTCGCCCCCGCGAGCCCGACCGGCAAGACCTTCCTGCCGGACCAGCTCTTCACGCCGTCGAAGTGGCTGCCACGCACCGATGAGGGTGGCGAGCTCGGTCCAGTGATCGCAGTGCGGCCCGCGGACCGTGGCTCCTGGTGGGGAACCCGGCCAGGGGTGGTCGGGCTCAGCGGGGCGACGGGGGAGTACCGCTACCTGGATCTGCCGCATCTGGTCGATCCGATCGTCAACGGCCTTGCGTTGTCACCCGATGGTCGCCTGGTCGCCTACTGGATGACCGGACCGACCGGCTCGACACCGCACGAGCGCTCCGGTTCGGTCGCGGGGGTCGCCGTCTACGACACGGTCAGCGGACAGGTCCGTCGCGCGATGATCCCGACCGAGCACGGGCTGTCGCCGAGCACGTTGACCTTCCTCGACCAGGGCACGCTCGTCATCGACTTCGGGCAGTGGCGCGCCGGCTTCGACGCGAGCCCGGACGAGCGCGCCAGCGCGGCCATTGCAAACACGTTGGTGTGGCACCTCGCCGAGAGCGGACCAACGACTGCGGACTTCCCGCGCTGGCTGTCGCCGCAGAACTGGCCGGCCACTCGCAACGGCCGAGTCTGGTCGTCGTGGTGGGTGGAGAAGGGATCGGTTCTCTTCACCCTGGGCGACTCTCCTCGATATCGACGAATGCCGGCCCCCGTCGTGTGGGGCGGCCGAGACGGTCGCACGCCCGAGGGTGCCCTGTCGACTGACGGTCGCTGGCTCGCCATCGTGCGAAGCGGTGAGAAGCACGGACGCACGCCGAATCGTGTCGGGATCTACGACTTGAATGCTCAGCCCAGCGCCGATTGCTGTGGGCATGGTCATGTCCTGCCCGGGAAGAAAGTGACCCTTGCCGTGCTGGCGTGGACCGGTCCGCACGAGATCTTGACCTGGCGCCGTGTCAGCCTGCAGGGGAAAGACAGCGACCGGAAGGCCTTGTTCAAGGTCGATACGCGGACGGGCGACTCCACCGAGGTGGTGCGCCTCCCATCCGAGGACTCGGGCGGTTGGATCTATGCCGTCGATCTGCTTGGCTCGCCGATCGCCCCCGGTGTCGAGCCACCACAGCCGTGGGATCCCCGCCTCGTCGTTGGCGGGATCAGCGGCATTGTGGTGGCCAGCGGGCTCGCCCTCTGGCTGCTCGGGCGGCGTCGTGGCTGAGCGGGAGGACTTCGAGGAGTACGTCGCTGCGCGCTACGGCGCGCTGGTGCGGTCGGCGTACCTCCTGGTCGGCAATCGGGCCGATGCCGAAGACCTGGTGCAGACGGCGCTGAGTCGTCTGGTGACCGCGTGGCCCCGGATCTCCGGCGACCCCGAGCGCAATGTCCGGACGGTCCTGGTCCGGGAGTCGGTGACCCGCTGGCGCCGTCGCCGGTGGCGAGAGGTCAGCTCGGAGCGGCTGCCCGAGGCCGCTGCGCCGGGACAGCTGGACCACGCGGCGGCCGAGCGGGTCGCGCTGCACTCGGCGCTCGGGCAGCTGTCACCGAGGCAGCGGGCGGTGGTGGCCCTCCGGTTCTACGAGGACCTCTCGGTCGCCGAGACCGCCGAGCTGCTGCGGTGCTCCGAGGGCACCGTCAAGTCGCAGACCCACGACGCCCTGGCTCGCTTGCGTGGCCTGCTCCCGGACCTCACGCCGCATTAGAACGCGCCCCTACTGGCGCGCGTTCTTAGTCAGCTGAGCAGCCGTCGGGCGAGATCGAGGTGGAACTCGACGGAGTAGGACAGGTCGTCGACATGGACCCGCTCGTCCGCGTTGTGGTAGCCGGCGTCGAGGACCTCGGTCGGGGTGGTCCGGAAGGGCGAGAAGCCGTACGCCGCGGTCGGTCCGGCCGCGCGTAGGAAGCTGGAGTCGGTGAAGCCGGTGCACAGGACCGGCAGCAGGCTGGCGCCGGGGTCCTGCTCGGCGAGGAAGGCTGCTGCGGCGTCGGGGAGGCGCCCATGGGGTGGGGAGGCGGAGCCCGGCACCGTCGCCTCGGGGAAGCTCAACTCGTAGCGCACGCCCTCACCGAGGCGGTCGCGCACGGCGCGCTCGACCTGGTCGGGGGTGGTGCCGGGCAGGATGCGGCAGTCCAGCTCCATCCAGGCGCGGGCAGGCATCACGTTGCGGGCGGCCGAGCCGTGCAGCAGGGTCGGCGCCATCGTGGTGCCGGCCAACGGTGGCAGCGAGTGCACGAAAGTCGGGTGGAGCGGGATCGCTTGCTGCAGGGCGGTCACCACATCCGGGTCGGGGTCGTCGAGCAACACCGACAACGTGGCGTCGAGCAGCTCGGTGGGCTCCATGGTCGGCAATCCCTGGCCGACTCGCCGCAGCAGCTCGCCGAGGTGGGGCACGGCGTTGTCGCCCAACGTCGGCATCGAGGCGTGCCCGGCCTCGCCGACCGCGGCGACCCGCACGGGTTGGGTGCCCTTCTCGCCGACCGCGAGCAGCAGCACGACCCTTCCGTCGGCCAGCTCGAGCCGTTGACCGCCGCCCTCGTTGACGGCGAGGTCGGGTCGGATGTCCGGCCGGGCCTCCAACAGCCAGCGCATCCCGACGTCGGCCGACCCGTCCTCCTCGTCGGCCACCATGACCAGCCAGAGGTCGTCGGCCGGCTGGAAGCCGGAGCGGGCCAGCTCGGCGAATGCCACCGCCCGTGCCGCCACCTCGTTCTTCATATCGACCGCGCCGCGCCCGAACAGGTAGCCCGTGTCGTCGACGACCGCGTCGAAGGGCGGATGCGTCCAGTCCTGTGGGTCCGCAGGCACCACGTCGAGATGACCGACGTACGCCAATGAGCCGCTCCCGTCGCCACGACCACGCAGTCGCGCCACCAGGTTGGCCCGGCGCGGATCCCGCGCCACCAGCTCGACCTCGACCCGCCCCTCGGCCGCGGTGCCACGGACCGCGTCGGTGAGGTACGCCGCGAGGTGCTCGGCCGCCTCGGTCTCGTTGCCGTTCGTGGTGTCGATCCTGATCAGCCCACGGGCCAGCGCCAGGACCTCGTCAGCCAAGCTCATGTTTCCTCCGATCGGGTGCGCGCCCGATTCAGGCGGTCGAGGAGCCAGGCGTAGATCTCGGCCTCGTAGGCGAGGTGGCCGAAGCGGCCAGAGGGGCCGACGTGGGCGCCGGCGCCGGTCTCGCAGCGGAAGAGGCAGCGTGGGGACCACTCCGGATCGCTGGCCCGCAGGGCCGCCACCCACTTCGCCGGCTCCCGGACCATGACACGGGCGTCGTGGACGGCGCCGGTGACCAGTAGGTCGGGCCGCGATCCGGCGGGTGGCAGGTTCTCGTAGGGCGAGTAGGCGAGCATCCAGTCGAACTCTTCGCGGACCCGCGGGTCGCCCCACTCCTCCCACTCGGTGACCGTCAGCGGCGTCGTCTCGTCGAACATGGTGGTGACGACGTCCACGAACGGCACTTCCGCCACCACGGCACACCACCGGTCGGGGCGCTGCGAGAAGACGGCACCCTGCAGCAACCCTCCCGCAGAGAGTCCCCGTGAGGCGATCCGGTCGGGATCGACCAACCCTTCGCGCCCGAGCCCATCGGCCACAGCAATGTGGTCATCGAAGGTGTGCTGCTTGTGGGCCAGCTTGCCGTCGAGGTACCACTTCCTGCCGAGCTCTCCACCGCCGCGCAGGTGCGCGAAGCAGAACACCGCGCCCCGGTCCAGGAATGAGGGGAGTGCCGGGTCCCACTCAGGCTCGAACACCGCCTCGTAGGAGCCGTAGCCGTAGACCAGCACGGGCGCCGTGCCATCTAGGGGCGTATCCCGATGCCGCACGATGGTCGTCGGCACCTGAGTCCCGTCGGCGGAGGGGAAGGTGCGCCGCTCGGTCAGGTAGCGAGCAGGGTCGTGACCCGGCGCCTCTCGATGGTGGACATCGGTGCGTGCACCGGTGCGCAGGTCGACCTCGGACCAGACCGCGGGCTCGGTGTAGGCCTCGTCGACGACGAGGAAGGCGGGCGCGTCGTAGCGCGGTGTCGAGGACAGGTAGGGCTCGCCTCCGGGGAACCGGGTGCCGATGTCGATGCCGGGGCCGGCCAGATCGTCGTGGTGGAGGATCCGCAACACGTGCTCGCCACCGGTGCGCAGGGAGAGCACCACGCCGTCCGCGAAGGCATCGGCCCGCTCCAGACGGTCGCCCGGATCCTCCGGGCGCACCTCCACCCACGCCGAGGCCTCTTGATCGGCGCCGTCTGGCACGGGCGCGGTCATCAGCCGGAACTCGACGGCATCGTCGTTGGTGACGATCAGCAGGTCGCCGCCCTGTGCCGTCCGCCGATGCTCGGCGTGGTAGCGGACGCCGTGTCGGCGGCCGCCCACCGACCACGGCCCACGAGAGACATCGTGGGCATCGATGACCCAGCACTCCGAGGTCGAGTTGCTCTCCGACCAGATCACGACCAGATCCCCGCTGCGGGTGGACCGGACCACGACCTCGAACCGCTCGTCGGGCTCATCGAGGACCAGCACGTCCTCCTGTGATGAGGACCCGATTCGATGCCGCCAGACCTGGAAGGGCCGGTAGGCCTCGTCGTGCACCGTGTAGAAGAACCACGTCGAGTCGGCGCTCCAGGCGGCGCCGTAGTAGCTCCGGTCGACCCGGTCGGGCAGGTCCTCTCCGGTGTCGAGGTCGCGGAAGCGGAGGGCGAACACCTCGTCGCCGTCATGGTCGACGGAGTAGGCCAACAGCCGCTCGTCCGGGCTGACCGAGGTCAGACCGAGCTCGAGGTAGCCGCTGTCGGTCAGTAGCGTGTTGACGTCCAGCATCGTGTCGGGAGGCAGCGGGTGCTCGACAGGGTTTTCGGCGCCTTCCGGCCCCTCGGAGGACGAAATCGCTTGCGAATTTGTTCCAGAACGGAGTTTTTCTCGTAACAGGAGGGCGTAGTCCCTTCCCGCAGGGTGCACCGTGTAGTAGGAAAAAGCCACACGTCGTGTTCTCGGGGAGACCTCTGTAGGTGCCACCCGCCCGATCATCTCGGTCCGCAGATCCGCAACGAGGGAGTTCAGATGGCTGCAGGAGACGTCGTAGAAGACGCGCTCGGCCGAGAGATAGGACAAGACCGCGGGGTCGTCGACCTCGCGCAGCCAGGCGTAGGGGTCGGGCCGCTCGACCCCGTGCTCACGGTGCGTGAACGGCTGGCGAGGGGCAACCGGTGGAATCGGGGCAGAGGTCACGAGCGTCAAGGTACTCGCGCGCGGTGGCTGGCCGCAGCCGCGTTGTTGCTGGCCTCGCTGGCCCCGGCCCTGTCGTTGGGTACGCCGACCAGCCCGGCCGCCGCGGCCGACAAGGTCACCTTCACGGTGGCGATGACCAACGAGGTCGACTCGTTCAACCCGTTCTTGGGCATCGAAGCCGAGTCATTCGAGATGTGGGCGCTCATGTACGACTACATGATCACCTACTCGATGGACGACATGTCGCCCGAGCCGGGCTTGGCGACCTCGTGGGACACCTCCGAGGACGGGCTGACCTGGACCTTCCACATCCGTGACGGCATCAACTGGTCCGACGGTGAGCCGCTGACCGCCAAGGACATCGCCTACACCTACAACCGGATCCTCGACGGCGGCCCGGAGTCGGCCACCTGGGGCTCCTATCTCAAGGGGGTCACCTCGGTGACCGCCCCCGACGACACCACAGTCGTGCTGAAGACCGCGAAGCCCAATGCAGTGCTGCCGCTGCTCCCGATCCCGATCGTCCCCGAGCACATCTGGAAGGACGTCTCGGAGAAGGACGTGAAGACCTACGGCAACGAGCCCGAGGGCGGCCAGCCGGTCGTTGGCTCCGGCCCGTTCCGGCTGGTCGAGGGCAAGGCGGGCGGCGACACCTACCGCTTCGAGGCCAACCCGGACTATTGGCAGGGCACCCCGCACATCGACGAGGTCGTCTACCGCGTCTACAAGAGCGAGGACCCCGCGATCGCGGCGCTCAAGAAGGGCGAGGTCGACTTCGCCGAGGGGATCAGCCCGATCCAGGTCGACGCGCTCCAGGGTCAGCCGGGCATCACCGCCATCAACGGCAACTCTCCGGGCTTCGACGAGATCGCCTTCAACACCGGCTCGGTCGATGTCAAGACCGGCAAGCCGATCGGCGATCCGAACCCGGCCATGCTCGACCCGAAGTTCCGCTACGCCCTCGGCTTCGCTCTCGACCGCGACAAGCTGATCGAGACCGTCTACCAGGGGGCCGGAGAGCCCGGCAGCACGATTATTCCGCCGGCCTACAGCCACTGGCGGTGGGAGCCACCCGAAGACGTCGCCTTCAGCTTCGACCTGGACCGCGCGGGCGAGCTGCTCGACGAGGCGGGCTACAAGCTCGGCTCGGACGGGCTGCGCACCCAGCCGGACGGGTCGCCGCTCGGGACGCTGCGGCTGGCGGCTCGCAGCGACTCCGACATGGATGCCTCGCTGAACACGATGAACTACTTCAAGGAGTGGCTCGCCGAGCTCGGCATCCAGGCCCGGGTGGACACCTACGAGTCCAGCAAGCTCACCGACGTGATCTTGGAGGGCACCTTCGACATGTTCCAGTGGGGCTGGTACGTCGAGCCGGACCCCCAGTCGATGCTGTCCTACATGACCTGCGACCAGCGAGGGAACTGGTCGGACTCGTGGTACTGCAACAAGGAGTACGACAAGCTCTTCGACAAGCAGAGCATCACCGTCGACCGGGACAAGCGGGCCGAGATCGTCAAGAAGATGCAAGAGATGCTGTACGTCGACGCGCCGTACCTCGTCACCGCCTACAACACCATCGGTGAGGCCGTCCGCAGCGACCGGTTCGCCTGTCTGCGCCCGCAGCCCGACCCGGGCGGCATCTGGCTGTTCCAGTACGGCGCCTACAACTACATCAACATGCGCCCGGCGTCGGAGGCCAGCGAGTGTGCTGGCGACAAGAGCGCGAGTCAGGCCACCGAGGCGGGGGAGAGCGGCGGCGTCAGCACCGGCGTCCTGGTCGGCGGCGGCATCGTGCTGCTGGCCCTGCTCGGCGCCGGCGGCGTGGTGATGATGCGTCGGCGGAGCACGACGGACGATCGGGAGTGAGCCACTCGTGAGCATGGTGGTGGCCGGCGAGGCGCCGGCCACGGAGGTCACCCCACGCAGCGGCGGCCGGGGCAAGAGCTACCCACGCTATGTCGGCGGCAAGGTGCTGGGCTCGCTGGGCAGCCTCGCCTTCATGCTGGTGGTGAACTTCTTCCTGTTCCGGGTGCTGCCGGGCGACCCTGCGCGCACCCTCGGCCGAGGTCGGTTCACCACACCCGAGCAGTTGGCGGAGTTCAACCGGACCCATGGCCTGGACCAGCCGCTGGTGGAGCAGTTCTTCACGTTCCTGCGCAACACCTTCACCGGTGACCTGGGCGTCTCGATCAAGTACAACGTGCCGGTGTCCGAGCTAATGCTGGATCGGATGTGGCCGACGCTGCTGCTGGTCGGCACCTCCACGATCTTGTCCACCGTGATCGGGATCTGGATGGGCATCCACCAGGCGTGGAAGCGGGACAGCTTCCTCGACCGCTCGACGACCGGAACAGCGCTCACCCTCTACTCCATGCCGGAGTGGTGGCTGGGCCTGGTGCTGATCGCGGTGTTCTCCGTCGGCATCGGACCGATCCCCGGCATCTTCCCGACCGGCGGCCTCGACTCTGGTGCCGTCGGGCAGAGTGCCATCGAGCACGGCTTGGACGTCGCCTGGCATCTGGTCCTGCCGGTGTTCACGTTGACCCTGGCCTACCTGGCGGAGTACTCCCTGATCATGCGGGCCTCGGTGCTCGACGAGCTGGGCGAGGACTACCTGACCACGGCGCGCGCGAAGGGGCTGCGCGACATCCAGGTGCGCAACAACCACGCGGTGCGCAACGCCATGCTGCCGGCCACCACCGTGATCGCCCTCAACCTCGGCTTCGTGGTCAGCGGCGCGATCACCATCGAGACGGTGTTCTCCATCCCAGGGCTGGGTCTGCTCTCGACCGAGGCCCTCCAGACCCCGGATTACTGGGTCCTGCAAGGCACCTTCTTGTTCGCCTCGGGAGCCGTGATCTTCGCCAACCTGGCCGCCAACCTGCTCTACGGCCTGCTCGACCCGAGGGTCCGCTCATGACCGCGCCCACCGAGACCCCCGTCGAAGCCGGTCGCCTGAGCACCCGGCAGCTCAGCTGGCAGCGCCGCCGGCAGGCACTCGCGCGCGGCTGGGCGGAGTTCCGCCGGCACCGCTCGGGCATGGTCGGCCTGGGCATCATGGTCGCGTTCGTGCTGGTGGCCCTCTGCGCGCCGTTGCTGGCCAGTGCCGACGGTCTCTCGGTCACCAAGGCGACCGGCGGGGTGCTCGAGTCGCCGTCGGGGAAGTTCTGGCTCGGCACCGACGAGTCCGGCCGCTCGGTGTTGACCCTGCTGATCTGGGGCAGCCGGATCTCGCTGCTCGTCGGCCTTCTGGCCACGGTCATCTCGATGGTCATCGGCACCCTGATCGGGCTGCTGTCCGGCTACTTCACCGGCTGGGCCGGCTCCATCCTCTATCGGTTCACGGAGTGGTTCCTGGTCATCCCGTTCCTCCCGCTGGCCATCATCTTGGCAACCGTGCTGGGCCGCTCGCTGTTCAACATCGCCCTGGTCATCGGGATCACGACCTGGCCGTCCACCGCGCTGCTGATCCGCAGCCAGACGCTGTCGATCAAAGAACGGCCCTATCTGGAGCGAGCCCGCGTGCTCGGCGCCGGTCGCGCCCACCAGATCGGCCGGCACATCCTTCCCAACGTGATGCCGATGGTCTTCGCCAACACCACGCTGACCGTGGCGGCGGCGATCCTCAGCGAGACCACGCTGAGCTTCCTGGGCCTCGGCGACCCGACCCGAGTCTCCTGGGGCACCATGCTCGACTCGGCCTACTCGGTGGGCGCCATGACGACCGGATCGTGGTGGTTCTTCCTGCCGCCGGGCCTGTGCGTGGTGGCTGTCGTGCTCGCCTTCACCCTGATCGGCCGAGCGCTCGAGGAAGTGCTCGACCCACGTCTGCGAGGCCGCTGATGACCGCGCCATTGCTGGAGATGCGTGACGTCGGGGTCACCTACCGCGCCCGCGGCCGGGAGATCCCGGCGGTCCGGGACGTCAACCTGACCGTCAGCCGCGGCGAGATCGTCGGTCTCGCCGGGGAGTCCGGCTGCGGCAAGTCGACCCTGGCCAGCACCATCCTGCGCCTGCAGCCCGCCTCTGCCCAGGTGACCGGCCAGGTCCTCTTCGAGGGCGAGGACGTGCTCACCATGAGGTGGGGTGACCTGCGCACCCTGCGTTGGGCGGGCGCCTCCATCGTCTTCCAGGGCGCGCTGCACTCGCTCAATCCGGTGCACCGGATCAGCCGTCAGATCGGCGAGGCGATCACGACCCACCAGCCCGGCCTCTCCGAGCAGCAGGTCACCGAACGCACCGGCGATCTGCTGGAGCAGGTGGGCCTGCCTCGGCAGCGCGCGTCGACGTACCCCCACCAGCTCTCCGGCGGCCAGAAGCAGCGGGTCATGATCGCCATGGCGCTCGCCTGCAACCCGTCGCTGATCGTGGCCGACGAGCCCACCACCGCCCTCGATGTGATGGTGCAGGCCCAGGTCCTCGACGTGCTGCAGCACCTGGTCCGCGAGCTCGGCGTCGGCATGCTCATCATCAGCCACGACCTGTCCGTGCTGGGCGACCTCTGCGACCGGATCGTGGTGATGTACGCCGGCCGGGTCGTCGAAGCCGGTCCGGCCGCCGCAGTGTTCGGTCAGTCGCTGCACCCCTATGCCCGCGCCCTGTCAGCCGCGTTCCCGAAGGTCGGTGACCCAGCCGCCCGGTTCGCGCCGGCCGGCCTGCCCGGTGATCCACCGGACCCCGCCGAGCTGCCGCCCGGCTGCTCCTTCGCGCCGCGCTGCCCGCAAGCACTGGACAGCTGCACCGAGGCGGTGCCCCTGCTGGAGTCCTACGACGGCGGCAGGCTGGCCGCCTGCTTCCGGGTGGGCGAGGACCGGGAGACGGTGAGCCTGCCGTGAACGCCCAGGGGAAGGCGCAGAGCGCGAGCACGGAGGGC
The DNA here is from genome assembly GCA_039811985.1 of Nocardioidaceae bacterium. Lineage (GTDB taxonomy): Bacteria > Actinomycetota > Actinomycetes > Propionibacteriales > Nocardioidaceae > Nocardioides. Next base: position 10,414 of record JBDHZT010000027.1, read on the forward strand.
ACGAACCCGCAGAGCGGCGCCCTGGAGGCCGACGGCCTGGTGGTGGAGTTCACCACCCGCTCCGGAGCCATCGCGCGGGCGCTGGACGGTGCCGATGTGATCGTCCGGCCCGGCGAGGTGCTCGCCCTGGTGGGGGAGTCCGGCTCGGGGAAGACCACCCTGGCCCGCACCATGATCGGGCTCGAGCGGCCCACCGCTGGGGAAGTGCGCTTCGGCGGCACGCCGCTGGACTACTCCATCTCCGGGCTCCGGACGCTGCGTCGGCGAGTGCAGATGGTGCTCCAGGACGCGTCGTCCTCGCTGAACCCGCGTCACACCGTCTACGACTCGGTTGCCGAGGGACTCCGACTGCACGGCCTGGACGGTGCCGACCCCGAGGGACGCTCGGAGGCCGAGCAGGTCGCGGCCGCACTGGCCTCGGCAGGGCTGCGCCCGCCCGAGTCGCTCTTCCTGCGCTATCCCTACGAGCTCTCCGGCGGCCAACGTCAGCGGGTGCTCATCGCGGGCGCCCTGGCGCTGCGCCCCGACCTCCTGATCGCCGACGAGCCGGTGTCCTCGCTGGACGCGTCCATCCGCGGAGAGATCCTGGCGCTGTTGCTCAAACTGCGCGACCAGATGGGACTCGGCGTCTTGGTGGTGACCCACGACCTCGGGCTCGCCTGGAACATCGCCGACCGGATCGCGGTGATGTACCTCGGTCGCGTGGTCGAGTCCGGGCCCACTGAGGAGGTGCTGGCCCGACCCAAGCACCCCTACACCCAGGCGCTGCTCTCGGTCGTCCCCGAGATCGACGAGCTCGCCCCCGTCGTGCTGACCGGCGAGATCCCCGACCCGACCCGGATCCCCGGCGGTTGCCGGTTCCATCCACGCTGCCCGGCGCTCCAAGGCGGCTTCGCCGAGGCCGCCGGCGTGGCGACCATGTGCACGACCGTGGACCTGCCCCTCATCCCGCCCGATGTCGACGGCCATCATGTGGCGTGCCATCTGCCGCAGCGGGTGGCCACTGAGGACCTTGCCGATGTGTGAGAGAGCCGATGTCTGAGACCTTCGACTACGCCGTGGTCGGGCTGGGAGCGCTGGGCTCCGCGACGGCGTACCAGCTGGCCCTGCGCGGCCACCGTGTGATCGGGCTCGAACAGTTCCCGCTGGGCCACGACCGAGGCGCGTCGCACGACACCTCCCGGATCCTGCGGCACAGCTATCACACACCGACCTATGTGCGGCTGACCTGTGAGGCGTACGACGACTGGGCGGCGCTCGAGGACGACGCGGGGGAGTCGTTCGTGACGGTGGTCGGCGGTCTCGACCTGTTCCCGCCCGATCCGGCGATCCCGATGGTCGACTACACCGAGTCCCTGACCGCGGTGGGCATCGAGCACGAACTGTTGTCGGTCGCCGAGGTGAGGGAGCGGTGGCCGCAGTTCGTCCTCCCCGAGGGCACCGTGACGCTCTACCAGTCGCGCGGCGCGATCGTGCCGGCGGCACGCGGGACCGCGGCGATGCAGCGGCTCGCCGCTGACCGCGGAGCAGTGCTGCGCGACTCCACCCCGGTGACCGCTCTGCGCGACCTGGGTGACTCGGTGGAGGTGGAGACGGCCGACGCGACGTACTCCTGCGGTGCCGTCGTGGTGTGCGCCGACGCGTGGACGAACCATCTGCTGAGCGGCCTCGACGCGGGGATCCCGCTGACCACCACCTTGGAGCAGGTCACCTACTTCGGCCCCGCCGACCCGGCGCGGTTCGGGCCGGAGGTGTTGCCGCTGTGGATCTGGATGGACGAGCCGTCGTTCTACGGATTCCCCTGCTACGGCGAGGAGACGGTCAAGGCCGCGCAGGACTGCGGTGGCCCCGCGGTCGACCCCGATCGACGTGGCTTCGACCCCGACCCCGCGATGCTGGGTCTGTTGGCTCGGCATGTGCAGACGATGCTGCCCGGCTCCGGCGAGCCGCTTCGCTCACGTCGTTGCCAATACACGCTGACCCCGGACCGCGACTTCGTGATGGCCCCCGTGCCCGGCCACGAGCGCGTCATCGTCGGCCTCGGCGCCGCCCACGGCTTCAAGTTCACCCCCACGTTCGGCCGGATCCTCGCCGACCTGGCCACCGACGGCTCCACACCGTCCGACATTGCTCCGTTCTGCTTCGACCGCCCCGGACTCACCGACCCGACCTTCGAGGCGAACTGGATGGTCTGAGCGGCGCTGGTCGGCCCGTTCAGGTGCCGACCAGCAGTTGCACGGGTTGCTGCTTTCACAAGGTAACTAGAGATCCCTGCACTTACCATGCGTCATTCACCGAGGTAAGTGCAGGCCTATCGACATACCTTGTGAAAACGGTGACAGCAGTGACCACCGAGGCCAGCAACCCGGCCGACGAGCCTCCGGATCAGCAGAGTCGGGCGGGGGCGGCGCCGGTGCCGTCCACGAAGATGTCGGCGCGGTCAGCGGTGCGGTGGGCGGTGAACAGCTTGGTCTCGGACTCTCGCCAGGTCAGCCAGTCGGCGCGCATGGACTCGCCGTCCCGTTCCACGCCACGGGCCAGGCGCAGGTCGGCGGGTGCCTCCACCCAGACCAGGGTGGTGATCGCATCGGCGAGCTCGAGCGACCCGGAGCCGACGCCTTCGATCACGAGCAGCGGGACCGGGTCGACGTGGTGCTCTTCGGCCCACCGGTGGGCAAACCAGTCCCAGCGTCGATAGGACCCCGTCCGTCCGTCGAGCAGCGGGTCGATGATCCCGTCCCGGATCCGGGTGGCCACGTCACCGAGGCCCGCCCAGCCTTCGTACATGTCGTCCATGTGCAGCAGGCGCACGCTCGTCACCCGGCGTCGGGCGAGCCTGGCGATCGCCTCGCCCAAGGTGGTCTTGCCCGAGCCAGCGGGTCCGTCGACGCAGATCAGCCGGCCAGCGCCGAGCGTCGGCGCACATCCCAGGGCATGATCGAGCACCACCGCGGCATCGCGCGCGATGTCAGGTGAGGTCGGCATCTCAGGTGATCCCGCGTTTGCGCAGGAGCGCCTCGATCTCGGCCATCTCCGGGTCTACGGGGTCGACGGCGGGCGACCGCGACCCGAGCGTGGACGGGTTCTGGCCAGGGGCCACCGAGCGACCGGGCTTGTCCTTCTTGCGCCCACCCAGCACGAACAGGCCGGCGGAGACGGCCAACAGCAGGAGGCCGAGCCACACCATCGGCGCGAAGACCAGGCGGGAGGCCCACTGAGTGATCGCGTCGGCGATCCGCACGAGCAAGGTGAGGGTGCCGGTGAAGAGCAGTCCGAAGGGGAGCAGCACGAACGCCACTCCGCGCAGCGCCACACGACGAGCTCCGCGACGGAGGGCGAAGAACGTCCAGATCCCGGCGACGGTCGCCATCGAGATGGCCAGCGCCCACATGATCGGATTCGCCGCGTAGTAGCCCACGTCTCCAGGGTGTCACACCGACCCGAAGCGGGCCGGTGAGAGGATCGGGCGCGTGCCTCCCCCCAGCGCCGCCCCGGACCCTGACACAGGCGCCGTGCCACCCGAGCTGGCGGCGGCGCTGACCGCCCACGCGGAGGCCGGCGACACGGCGACGTACGGCGCCGCCCTCGCCGCGCTGGCCGACTCCCGGCTGCTGCTGGCGATGGTCGAGGTCCCGGCCGACTCGCTCGCTGAGCACGATCAGGGACACGATCAGGGGCACGGTCACGGTCACGGGAGTACGGCGATGGCGGCGGTCTCCATCCAGCGGGGCGACGGACGACGTGGGCTGCTGGCCTTCACCGGCCTCGAGCCGTTGGCCCGGTGGGACGGGACCGCCCGGCCACTTCCAGTCGCCACCCGCGAAGCCGCGGAGAGCGCGGTGCGAGACGGCGCCGCCGCGCTGCTGATCGACCTGGCCGGTCCCGCCCGCCTGGTCGTCGAGGGCGACGACCTGGCCGCGCTCGCCGCCGGATGGACCGCGGGTCGGGTGGGCGAGCACGGAGTCTGGATTCGGCCGACGGCGGAATGATCCGATAGCATGCAGCGTTGACCGATTCAGCCCTGGGAGACCAGGGCGGATCACGCAAGCGGGGACAGGCTCGAATCGTCTCCCACCCGCATCGACCGACTCAAGGTCGTCGGGTCAGGTCCATGAGGGCTTAGCCCTGGCCTCCGCTTGCACCAGCGGAGGCCTTTTTTGCGTTCGGACACGTGCCGGACTCAACCGGCCTCCGGGACACCAAAGACACCTGGCACCAGGAGGACACATCAGCACAGAGTTGCGTATCAACGACCGGATCCGCGTTGCCGAGGTCCGGTTGGTCGGACCCAACGGTGAGACGGTGGGCATCGTCTCGACGGGCGATGCTCTCAAGCTCGCCCAAGAGGCCGACCTGGATCTCGTCGAAGTTGCGCCGACGGCTCGTCCGCCGGTCTGCAAGCTCATGGACTACGGCAAGTTCAAGTACGAAAACGCCCAGAAGGCCCGTGAGGCACGCCGCAACCAGACCAACGTGATCATCAAGGAGATGAAGCTCCGCCCGAAGATCGACCAGCACGACTACGAGACCAAGAAGGGTCACGTCGTGCGGTTCCTGCGAGCGGGCGACAAGGTCAAGATCACGATCATGTTCCGTGGTCGCGAGCAGCACCGGCCCGAGTTGGGCTTCCGGCTGCTGCAGCGGCTGGCGGAGGACGTCGACGAGTTGGGCTTCGTGGAGTCCGCGCCCAAGCAGGACGGCCGCAACATGATCATGGTGCTCGGCCCGCACAAGAAGAAGGCCGAGGCCAAGCTCGAGGCCAAGGCCGCCAAGGAAGAGCGCGCCGCCGAGCGAGCAGCGGCCGAGGCGGAGGAGAAGGCCGAGCGGACCGCCGCCAACGCTGCCCACCAGGTCGCACCGAAGAAGGAGCGCCGGCGCTCCGAGGCGCTCGATCCGGAGATCGAGGCCTAACCAGCTTCCGTCCTGGCGGATACACCAGACAGAGACACCCAAGGCGGCGCAGCACCTGCCGCGCCGTACCAGTAGAACGCGACGAAAACGCGAAGAGAGACGAAGATGCCGAAGAACAAGACTCACTCGGGCGCCAAGAAGCGCTTCAAGGTCACCGGGACCGGCAAGGTCCGGCGCCTCCAGGCCGGTCGGAAGTCGGGCGCTGCCTTCGCGTCCGCTCCGACGACGGGCAGCCGTCGCAAGCACCGCCGCAACGTGGGTGAGGTCGACCTGGCGAAGGCCGACGTCCAGCGCGCCAAGAAGATGCTGGGTCGCTGACCCGAGCCTCTCGACCACCCCTACCCGTCTTCAGCATCAAGGAGAATCACCCATGGCACGCGTCAAGCGGGCAGTGAACGCCCAGAAGAAGCGCCGGACCACCCTCGAGCGCGCCAGCGGCTACCGCGGCCAGCGCTCGCGCCTGTACCGCAAGGCCAAGGAGCAGGTCACCCACTCGCTGGTCTACAGCTACAACGACCGCCGCAAGAACAAGGGCAACTTCCGTCGTCTGTGGATCCAGCGGATCAACGCCGCTGCCCGCGCCAACGGGATGACCTACAACCGGTTCATCCAGGGCCTCAACCTGGCCGGTGTCGAGGTCGACCGCAAGATCCTCGCCGACCTGGCCGTCAACGACGAGGCCGCCTTCGCGGCCCTGGTCGAGACCGCCCGCCAGGCTCTCCCCGAGGACGTCAACGCCCCGGCTGCGTCCTGACCCTGATCGACGAGTCTGGATGGCCGACCTGCTGACCGCACGCAGCGGTCGGGTCAAGGCGGCCGCCCGGCTCGCCGATCGCCGTGCACGGCGAGAGGCCGGTCGGTTCCTCGTCGAGGGACCTCAGCTGCTCGCCGAGGCGTACGCCGTCCCAGGCGCGGTCCAAGAGATCTACGCGACCCCCGAGGCATCGGAGCGGTACGCCGACCTGCGCGCCGCCGCCCCGGTGCCGTGGCAACTCGCGGACGACCGTGCGCTGGCAGCGCTGTCGGACACCGTCACCCCCACCGGGCTGGCGGCGGTCTGCTCCTCGACCGGCGTGCTGCATGACCTCGAGACCGCCGTCGACGCGGGGGCCCGCCTGATCGCGGTCTGCGCCGACGTCCGCGACCCGGGCAACGCCGGCACCGTGATCCGGTGCGCCGACGCAGCCGGAGCCGACGCGGTCGTCTTCGCCGGCCACAGCGTCGATCCGCTCAACGCCAAGTGCGTGCGCGCCAGCGTCGGCAGCCTCTTCCACCTGCCCGTGGCCGTGGCACCCGATGTCGCCGAGGCGGTCGCCCTCCTGCACGACCGCGGCCTAGTCGTGCTCGCCGCCGACGGAGCGGGCGAGATCGACCTGTTCGCCGCGGAAGAGCTGCTCACCGCTCCTACAGCCTGGCTCTTCGGCAACGAGGCATGGGGGCTGCCCCCCGACACCGCGGCCCTGGCCGACCACCGCGTCCGCATCCCCATCCTCGGCCGCGCCGAGAGCCTCAACCTCGCCACCGCTGCCGCGGTCTGCCTCTACGCGACCGCCCGCGCCCACCAGGCCCACTGACGCCCGTCAGGGGGATGCGACCACCTGGACGGTGGCAAGGGAGGGATCGGCGGCGTAGGCGATCCGGACACCGGAGTCCTGGGCGGCGCGGAGCGCGGTCAAGACTCCGTCGGTGATCTGCTCACCGGGGGAGAGGACCGGGACACCGGGCGGATAGGGAGCCACCAGCTCGGCGCTGGCCAGCCCCTCCGCCTGTGCGAGCGGCACGGTCTCGCGGGGGCCGAAGAAGGCCTCGCGAGGGCTGACCAGCACCACCGGGTCGACCGACCAGGCGGCCGCGCTGACCACGGACCGGGGTGTGCCGCGGTGCTTCTCGACCAGCTCGACCAGCGTGTCGCCCAGGATGCCGAGCGTGCGGGCGTCGTCGGCGAGAGAGACGATCGGCACCAGCGTGTCCCGGTCGGCCATCTCCAGCGGCATCCCCCGAGCGATCAGGTCGGCCTCGACGGCATTCCCGTCGGCGCCGGTGCCGGAGAGCAACACGGTCACCTTGAGCGGATCGACGCCAGGGCCGTCTAGCACGGTCAGCCCAGAGACGTCATTCAGCCTGGCCCGCAGCCGGGCGACCTCCTCGACGAGTGGGCCCAGCAGCTCGACACCGTCCCGCTGCAAGAGGGCACGGGAGGCGTCGATGCTCGCCAGGATGGTCCCCGAGGGACTCGTGGTGTGACCGGCGTCGAACGCCGCCTCGAACCGGGCCGGATCGATCCGGCCCGACCGGGCCAGCACCAGCGCGCCCTGCGACCAGGCCGGCAGTGTCTTGTGCGCGCTGGTCACCAGGGCGTCCGCTCCGAGCGCGAGCGCGTGGGGTGGCAGATGGGGATGGAAGCCGAAGTACGCCGCCCAGGCGGCATCAACGACCAGCGGTGCATCGTGGTGGTGCGCCACCTCGGCCAGGGCCGAGACGTCGCCGCGCGTGCCGACGTACGACGGATCTCCGACGAACACCGCGACCGCGTCGGGCGCGCGTTCGAAAGCCTCGGCCAAAGCCGTCGGGGTGACTCCGAGTGGCACACCGAGGATGGGGTCCACGTCGGGCCGAACCCACACCGGCTCGAGGCCGGCCAGCACCAGCCCGAGGAGGAGCGATCGGTGCAGCGTGCGCCCGACGATGACCCGCCGTCCGGGCGCCGCAACGGCGAGTGCGAGCGCCTGGTTGCCATGGGTGGAGCCGGCCAGCGAGAAGCGGCACAGGTCGACACCCCACGCGTGGGCGGCGAGCGCCTCTGCTTTGGCGAGCAGCTTGGGCGCGTGTTTGACGCTGCCCAGCGCTCCGAAGAGCGGGATGTCGGCGGCGACGACATCGCCGACCAGGTGGGTGCGGTACTTGTGGCCCGGGATGGTGAACGGAGCCCCGGCGGGATCGTTGCCACCGGATTCGCAGAAGCGCAGCCAGGCATCGAGGAGCGGTGCGTCCTCGCGCAGGTGGCGCGGGTCGGTCGGCATCGGAGGATCCTCGCTCTCGGGGGCGCTCATTGTGTCATCCAGCCCGCCAGCATCCCTCGACGCGGAGCCGCCAGCCTCTACAGTGCTGTGCGTGGCCGAGCCCCAGCCGAGCGGACTCCAGTTCTTCGCCGACGCACACCCCGACGGGGTCGTCGGTGCGGACATCACCGGGACGGTCACGGTGATCAACGAGACGGCGGCCCGGATGTTGCACAGCAGCGTCGGTGACGCGGTCGGGGCGTCGCTCGGTGACGTGCTCACCCTGCAGGACAGCCATGGTCGCACCTGGCTCGAGCACAACCGGCCGTTCGACTCCATCAACATCCGCACCGGGATCCCCGAGCAGGCCTGGCAGCTGCCGGACGGCACCGAGGTGCTGGTGACAGCCCGACTGGTGCGCCGCGAGCCACTCGGCGAGCTGCTCGGCGTCGGCGTCGGCCTCCGCAACGGACGCGGCCGGGCCCGCCTCGATCGGGAGAGGTCCGACCTAGTCGCCACGGTCGCCCACGAGTTGCGCTCACCGCTCACCGGCGTCAAGGGCTTCGTGCAGGCGATGTTGAACCGGTGGGACAAGCTCAACGACGAGCAGAAGAAGCTGATGCTCACCACGGTCAACGTCGACGCCGATCGGCTCAGCCGGCTGATCGCCGAACTGCTCGACGTGGCTCGGATCGACACCGGTCGGCTCTCGCTCTATCCGCGGCCCGTGGACGGTGCCGTCCTCGTCTCCCGGGTCGTGGAGTCCGTCCGTGCAGGCACCGCGCGGACGATCGAGTACGACGTCGCGGAGGACCTGCCCGAGATCGCGGCCGACCCGGACAAGTTCACCCAGGTGGTCACCAACCTGGTCGAGAACGCGGTCCGGCACGGCGACGGGACAGTCCGAGTCGGCCTCTCGCCGAGCTCCTCGGAGGCGGACGGGGTGGTGTTGACCGTGGACGACGAGGGTGACGGCATCGCCCCCGAGATCCGGCGCCGGATCTTCACCAAGTTCTGGACCGGCGGGGTGAGCGGCGGCTCGGGGCTGGGCATGTACATCGTGCACGGCCTGACCCGCGCACACGGCGGAGACGTCGAGATCGGTGACGCACCCGGCGGAGGTGCCCGCGTGCTGGTGAGCTGGCCGGCCGCCGAGCCGGACGCCTGAGTCTCCGCGCTTTGCGCTCTCGACCAACCTGCACAGAACCTTCACGAGTCGTCCGGGCGTTCTCCGGACTCGGCTCCCTAGGGTGAGACACGTGCCCCTCGATCCACCGCGCCGTCACCTCCTCGTCGTCGAGGACGAGCCGGCGATCAACGACAGCGTCACACGTCGGCTGGAGGCGGAGGGCTACGCGGTCACCCAGGCCTGGGACGGTCCCGGTGCGGTCGCAGCCGCGGCGGAACACGCCCCGGATCTGGTCGTGCTGGACGTGATGCTGCCGGGCTACGACGGCCTCGAGGTCTGCCGACGCCTTCAACAGCGCCGCCCGGTCCCGGTGCTGATGCTCACCGCGCGAGACGACGAGGCTGACATCCTGGCCGGCCTGGCGGTCGGGGCCGACGACTACCTCACCAAGCCGTTCGGGCTGCGCGAGCTGGTCGCGCGGGTGGCCGCGCTGTTGCGACGGGTCGAGCGGGCCGCCGAGCTGGCCGGTCGCTCTGCCACGGTGCTGCAGGCCGGTGCGGTCACCATCGACACCGGCACCCGGCGGGTCACCGTGGAGGACCAGCAGGTGCACCTGACGCCGACCGAGTTCGACCTGCTCGCCTGCCTAGCCGCCGCCCCCGGCCAGGTGCTCGCCCGGGACCGCTTGTTGGCCGAGGTGTGGGACTGGCCCGATGCCACCGGCACCCGCACCGTCGACAGCCACATCAAGGCGCTGCGCGCCAAGATCGGCGCCGACCGGGTGCGCACGGTGCACGGGGTGGGCTACGCCCTCGAAGTCCGATGAGCGATCGAGTGAGTGATCCGGTGAGGGAGGTGGCGCCCCAGCCGGAGCCGTTGGCGCCGTTCCGCTCGGTCAAGCTCAAGCTGGGTCTCCTGGTGGCGGCCAGCGTCGCCGTCGCGGCTGTGATCGGCACCATCGGCGCCGGGGGCGGAGTAGCCCCCTGGCTTGCCATCCCGGTCACCATCGCGCTCGCCCTCGGCGTGACCCAACTGCTCGCCGTGGGGATGACGGCTCCGTTGCGGGAGATGACCCTCGCCACCAGACGGATGGCGACGGGCGACTACTCCATCCGCGTCACCGAGACCGCTCGCGACGAGGTGGGCGACCTGGCCCGGGCCTTCAACACGATGGCCGCCGACCTGGCCTCGGTCGACCAGCAGCGGCGAGAGCTGGTGGCGACGGTCGCCCACGAGGTGCGGACGCCCCTCACTGCACTCAGCCTCCGCCTGGAGAACCTCGCCGACGGGGTCGAACCGGTCACCCCGGAGGCGTTGGACGCGCTGCTCGCTCAGACCCGCCGGCTCGGTGGGCTGGTCGCCGATCTGCTCGACCTGTCCCGCGTCCAGGCGGGCCTGCGGCCGCTCGACCTGGCCGAGGTGCCGGTGCTGGGCTTGCTCACCGAGGTGGTTGCCGAGCTCACTCTCCCCAGTCGTGCGGTCCAACACTCGATCGAGGTCCGCCCCGGAGACCTCACCGTGCGCGCTGACCCGGCTCGTCTCCGGCAGCTGCTGACCAACGTGTTGGAGAACGCGGCCCGGCACAGCCCGACGGACGCGGTCGTGTCCGTGCGGGCCGAAGCCACTGCGAACGGTTGGCGGTTGACGGTGTCCGACCGGGGGCCCGGCATCGCGCCGGAGGATCGAGAGCGTGCCTTCGAGAGGTTCGGAACCCTCGGCCGACTTGATGGGGGCCGATCCGACGGAGGCGGCACCGGGCTCGGCCTGGCCATCGCGCGCTGGGTGGCCGAGCTGCACGGCGGGAGCATCAGATTCGTCGATCCCCCGGCCGGTGCGCCCGGCGCACGCCTGCTCCTGGAGATGCCCGCCGAGCCGAGCGTCACCAAGGAGAGACCCGTGCCACACACGGTCGCACCGACGCCCCCTCCGTCGACCCTGTCCCTGCCGACCGCGCCGCCGGTGACCGAGAGGATGCCACCGCCCGCCATGGACGTGCTGTTCGGTGCGTTCTGGCCGGAGCGTGAGCTGCCGGCGCGGCGGTTCATCATGGTGGCCGCGATCGGCTGCGGTGTGCTGGCCGCCCTCCTGGTCGCGCCACAGATCCTCGGGTTGGGCGCATGGATGGTGCTCGCCGCCTGCGGTGCCACCGTGTTCTACGCCGCTCGCGACCGCAGAGATCCATTCATGCTCGGCAGTGCTGCGCTGTGCGCCCTGCTGGCCTCCGTCTCGGTGCTTCGTGACGCCGAGTGGATCGGCGTGCTCTGCCTGCTGGCCGGTGCCGCTCTGCTCGCGGCCGCCGTCACCCACGCTCGAACGTTGCCCGGGTTCGTGGTCGCTGCCATCAGTTGGCCGCTGGCAGGACTGCGCGGCCTGCCCTGGCTCGGCCGGGTCGCCACCGGCGTCACCAGGTCGGGCCGCGGTCCAGCCGTGGTGCGCACTGCCGTGCTGTCCGCCGCCGGGGTGCTCGTGTTCGGCGCCCTGTTCGCCTCGGCGGATGCGCTGGTCGCCCACTGGGTCGACATGGTGCTGCCGGACTGGAACAGCGACTCACTGGTCTGGCGCACGTTCACCGCGGTCTTCGTCGGCGGCGTCGTGCTGGCGGCGTCGTACCTTGCTATGAACCCGCCGGCCGTGGACCGCCCCAACGCCGGCATACGCCGCCCAGCGCGGCGCCGGTTCGAGTGGCTGGTGCCGGTCGTATTGATCGGGACGGTCTTCGTGGTCTTCTTGCTGGCGCAGGTGGCGGAGGTCTTCGGGGGCGACGGCTATGTGCGGCACACGACCGGGCTGACCTACTCCGAGTACGCCCACCAGGGCTTCTGGCAGCTCGTGGTCAGCACCCTGCTCACGCTGGCGGTGGTCAGCGCCGCCAACCACAAGGCCTCGGTCGAGACCGTCGCCGACCGGCGCTGGCTGCGTGGCGTGTTGGGGGTGTTGTGCGTGCTGGCACTGGTGGTCGTCTGGTCCGCGCTGCACCGGATGTCGGTGTACGACGCGGCATACGGCTTCACTCGGACCCGCCTGCTGGTCTGGGTGTTCGAAGGCTGGCTGGGGCTGGTCATCCTCGGCGTGGGCGTCGCGGGGGTGCGCCTACGCGGAGGATGGCTGCCCCGGTTCGCGCTGCTCACCGGGGCCGCGGCACTGGCGGGTCTGGCACTGCTCAACCCCGACGCCTGGATCGCCCAGCACAACCTGGACCGCTACCAGGCCAGCGGCAAGCTCGACTGGGTCTATCTCCAGGGGCTCTCGGCCGACGCGGTGCCGGTCATCCTCGAGGCGGCGCCCACCCTCCCCGAGGGGGTCGCGGCGTGCGCCGTGCCCGACGTCGATCGCACCGGGTGGCGAGCCTGGAGCTGGGGTCAGCACCAGGCGACCTCAGCCCTGGACGCGCAGCCGACCGACCTGGGTCATGTCTGCACCTCGCGCATCCTCGTCATGCTGGGCGGGAACTGATCGCCGCCGCGGCACCGCCCAGCCGCGCGCAATCAGCTGGCGGCGGTGCCCCAGAAGGCGTAGCCTGCCCCTGTGGCTCACGCACAACGATTTCGCTGCCCCGGACCGGTGACGGGTCCGGGGTCCGCCACACTGCGCTGAGGTCATCGCGCACCGGACATCCGACCGCGCCCAGTCCGGGGAGCAGCCCCGCTCGTCTACTCTCCTAGAATCTGCGGGTCCGCCCGCACACGAGAGGCTCCCATGTCCGGACCCAACACCGACTACGACCCGGTCCAGGTGACCCCGCTGGCCGCCGCCGAGGTCGAGGCCATGCGGGACGCGGCGCTCGCCGCGATCGCGGCGGCCGGTGACCTCGATCAGCTCAAGCAGGTGCGGCTGGAGCACGCGGGCGACCGTTCTCCGCTGGCCCTGGCCAATCGCGAGATCGGGGCACTGCCACCGGCGGCCCGCAAGGAGGCCGGCCAGCGCGTCGGCCAGGCGCGCGGCGCGGTCAACCAGGCGCTCGCCGAGCGCACCGCCACCCTTGAGGCCGAGCACGAGGAGCGGATGCTGGTCGAGGAGACCGTCGACGTCACGTTGCCGGTCGACCGCACCCCGCGGGGTGCCCGCCACCCGATCACGATGGGTTCCGAGCTCATCGCCGACGTGTTCGTCGCGATGGGCTGGGAGGTCGCCGAGGGGCCGATGGTGGAGGCCGAATGGCTCAACTTCGACGCGCTCAATCTCGGGCCGGATCACCCCGCTCGCACCATGCAGGACACCTTCTGGACCGAGCCCGCCGAGCAGCACGTCGTGCTGCGCACGCACACCTCGCCGGTCCAGGCGCGCACCATGCTGACCCGGACCCCGCCGATCTACGTGGTCTGTCCGGGACGGGTGTTCCGCACCGACGAGTACGACGCCACCCACTCGCCGATGTTCCACCAGGTCGAGGGGCTCGTCGTCGACGAGGGCATCACCATGGCCCACCTGAAGGGGTCTCTCGACCACTTCGCCGCCGCGATGTTCGGTGAGGGGATCGACACGCGGTTCCGGCCGTCGTACTTCCCCTTCACCGAGCCCAGCGCCGAGGTGGACCTGCGCTGCTTCGTCTGCCGCGGCGCGGCGGGAGCGGTGGAGACTTGCCGCACCTGCAGGGGCGAGGGCTGGATCGAGTGGGGCGGCTGCGGTGTGGTGAACCCGCGCGTGCTGGTGGCCTGCGGCATCGACCCAGAGCGCTACACCGGCTTCGCGTTCGGGATGGGCATCGACCGCACCTTGATGTTCCGGCACGGCATCACCGACCTGCGCGCCTTCTTCGAGGGCGACGTGCGGTTCTCCTCGGCATTCGGAAGCGAGCTGTGAGATGAAGGCCCCCCTGTCCTGGATCCGCGAGTACGTCGACCTGCCGGCCGACGTGACCACCGACGAGCTCGCCCACCGCCTCACCGCGCTCGGCCTGAAGCTGGAGGCGCTGGAGCGCCCCGGTCACGACGTCAGCGGGCCCCTGGTCGTCGGCCGGGTGCTCACCATGGAGCCCGAGCCGCAGAAGAACGGCAAGACCATCAACTGGTGCACGGTGGACGTCGGTGACGCCAATGGCACGGGCGAGCCGCAGGGCATCGTCTGCGGCGCTCACAACTTCAAGCCGGGTGACCTGGTCGTCGTGATCCTGCCGGGCGGCGTGCTGCCGGGGAACTTCGAGATCTCCGCGCGGAAGACCTACGGCCACATCTCCGCCGGGATGATCTGCTCGTCCCGCGAGCTCGGGCTCGGCGACGACCACGACGGCATCATCGTGCTCCCCGAGGGCTTCGGGGAGCCAGGTGAGGACGCCATCTCGCTGCTTCACCTCCGCGACGAGGTGATCGAGTTCGAGATCAATCCAGACCGGGCCTATGCGATGTCCTTGCGCGGCGTCGCCCGCGAGGCCGCGCTGGAGTACGCCGTCCACGGCGACGGCGTGCCCTTCGGTGACCCGGCGCTCCGCGACACGCCAACGCCCAACGCGGAGGGCTACCCCGTGATCGTGGCCGATCCAACGGGCTGCCCGGTCTTCGTGGCCAGGACCGTCGTCGGCTTCGACCCGTCCGCGCCGACGCCGGCCTGGATGGCGCGCCGGTTGACCCTGGTCGGCCAGCGGCCGATCTCGCTGGCGGTCGACGTGACCAACTACGTCATGTTCGAGATGGGGCGACCCATCCACGGCTACGACCTCGACAAGCTGCGGGGACCGATCCGGGTCCGTCGAGCGGCAGCGGGGGAGCGGCTCACCACCCTCGACGGGGTGGGCCGTGAGCTCTCCACCGAGGACCTCGTCGTCACCGACGACTCCGGCATCATCGGCCTCGGTGGCGTGATGGGCGGCGAGACCACCGAGATGTCGGCCTCGACCACCCGCGTGCTCATCGAGGCTGCCCACTGGGACCCGGTGTCGATGTTCCGCACCGGGCGTCGCCACAAGCTGACCTCCGAGGCCGGCAAGCGCAACGAGCGTGGTGTCGACCCGACGATCTGCGAGGCCGCGGCCGATCGGGTGGCCGAGCTCCTCACGACGTACGGCGGTGGCGCGGTCGAGTCCGGGGTGACGGTCGTGGGTGCGCCACCGCCGCCTGCGACGATCACCATCGACGCCGGCCTCCCGGCCCGGATCACCGGGATGGAGATCAGCGCCGAAACGGTCGTCGCCGATCTGGTCGCGGTCGGCTGTGAGGTCGTCGTGCACGGCGACCAGATCACCGCGACGGTCCCGCCCTGGCGACCTGACCTGACCGACCCCTTCGACCTGGTCGAGGAGGTAGCGCGGATCGTCGGCTATGCCAACGTCTCGTCGGTGCTGCCTCCCGCTCCGGCGGGCCGCGGGCTGACCCGCGAGCAGCGGCTGCGCCGCCGGGTCGGGCGTGCGCTCGCCGGTGCGGGCTACGTCGAGGTTGTCAGCTTCCCCTTCGTCGGACAGGCCGACCTGGAGGCGCTGGGACTCGACGAGGCCGACGAGCGCCGCACGCTCCTGCGCCTCGCCAACCCGCTGTCTGCCGAAGAGCCGGCGATGACCACCACACTGCTGCCCGGTCTGCTCAGGGCCGCCGCTCGCAACGCCGGTCGTGGTCTGCCCAATGTCGCGCTCTTCGAGACCGCGACGGTGACCTTGCCGCACGCCGGCGGTCCGGCGCCGATCCTGCCCGTGGACCGGCGACCGAGCGAGGGTGAGCTGGCCGACCTGGACAAGGCGCTGCCCGACCAGCCCTGGCACCTCGGTGTCGTGGTCTGCGGCGAGTGGGACCGCTCCGGCTGGTGGGGCGCGGGTCGCGCGGCTGGCTGGGAGGACGCGGTCGCGGCGGTGCGTGACGTGGTGGAGGCACTGGGTGTGCCGGTCGCGGTGCGAGCGGCTGCTCGGGCACCCTGGCACCCGGGTCGCTGTGCGGAGTTCGTCGCTGGCGACGTGGTGCTCGGTCACGCCGGTGAGCTGCACCCGAAGGTCTGCGCTGCCTACGGCGTCTCGCCGCGCAGCGCGGCTGCCGAGGTCGATCTCGACAAGTTGCTTGCTCTCGCCGTCGACGTGGTCCCCGGCCCTGATCTGTCGCCTTACCCCGTGGCCCGCGAGGACGTCGCCGTGGTCGTGGACGAAGCGGTCACCGCCGCCGAGCTCGAGGCCGCACTGCGGGACGGGGCGGGGGAGCTGTTGGAGTCGGTGCGCCTGTTCGACCTCTACACCGGCGACCAGGTCGGGGAGGGCAAGAAGTCGCTGGCCTTCCGACTCCGCTTCCGGGCCCCCGACCGCACCCTCACCGTCGAGGAGACCTCCGCGGCGCGAGACGCCGCCGTCGCGCTCGCCGCCGACCGCTGCGGCGCCGTGCAACGCTGAGCCAGTCAGACAATCTCTGGGGGTTCGGTCCCTACTGACGGAATCGCTCAGCCCGGATCCGTGGAGAGGGTCGTTGCCGGGTTCTGGTCGTCTGGGGTGCGCGCCGAGAGGGCAGCTACCGGGGAAGTAGTCCTTGGGTTTCGGCTGCTGGCCGGGTCACGGCGCTCTTTCGTCCGGTGGAGGCCGTCGATTGTTCCAAAACGACATGCCAGACGCCGTTTTCGATGT
Source organism: Nocardioidaceae bacterium (assembly GCA_039811985.1). Classification (GTDB taxonomy): domain Bacteria; phylum Actinomycetota; class Actinomycetes; order Propionibacteriales; family Nocardioidaceae; genus Nocardioides. Next base: position 26,978 of record JBDHZT010000027.1, read on the forward strand.
CGTCTGCGCCCAATCGATGAGGCTTCGAGCCCGTGTCGGGCCGAAGTGCGTCGATTGTCCCGAAACGACACCATCGATTGGGCCGAAACTGCATCCCGCCCCATCTCCCGCGGTGCTGTGGTGGGTGAGTGCCCGGTATACGAGGCACTTTGCCACCATAGGACCGCGGGAGACGCAAGAAGACCGCGGCAGACGCCCAGCTGCACGCGAGAAGCCGGGCAGCACCAGCAACCCGGCCAGCAACCACGACACAGGGCGGCGCGCACCTTCGGGTGCGCCCTTCGTCGACGTGCTGCCGGCGGGGGTGTCCAAGGCCTGGGGGCTGGAGCGGCTGCGGCTCCACTTGGGCGTGAACCCCAAGGACACTCTCGCGTTCGGCGACGAGCTCAACGATCTCGCCATGCTCAGATGGGCCGGTCATGCGGTCGCGATGCCGGCCGCGCCCGCCGAGGTGAAGGCGGCCGCGGACACCATCGCACCAGCCGGGCCGGAGGAGGATGGTGTCGCCCAAGTGATCAACGGCCTCTGGTTGCCACCAGTCACCACCTGACAGTGCCGAGGGCGCGGGCGAGGAGCTCGCCCCGACTGCGGACGGACGTCTTGCGCACGCAGGTCTGGTCCTCGCCCAACCGTGCGCCGGCTCTGGCGGGCAGGCCGGAGACTCGCATCCTCGAGCCGATCGACACCAGCAGAGCAACATCATAGGGAGCGGTCGCCCCACTAGTCCGCACGACGGCCCGGGTCGCCGGCTAGGAACGAGCCCCTACTGGCGCACGCTCTACTTCCCGGCGGCGACCACGCGGGGGTGGTCCTGCCAGGCGGGCATCGTCGCCATGTAGGCGAGCGTCGCGGCCTCGAGCTCTTCGCGGGTGGAGTCTGGCTCGCGGCGGGCCTGCCAGGAGACCATCCGTTCGAAACGCTCGTCGAAGGACTGGAGGTTGCCCTCGGCGTCGGTGCAGTAGTCGCAGTAGCGCCCGGTCTCGATGGGCATGCCGCAGCTCTCGCAGGATGTCGTGCTGGTCATCGTTCGTCCTCTCGATCGGGATGGGGTGCGGGATCGTCTTCTTGGTGGGCCAGTCGGTGCTGGGTCGCGGGAGTGGCGAGCAGGGCGCGCAGCCCACGGAAGAGACCGGCGCGTTCGTTGTCGGTCAACCCGGCCAGTGCGGGGTTGAGTAACTCCGTCGACAGCACCCGGCGGTCGGCGGCGAGCCGGTCGAAGCCCGTTGGCGTGAGCCAGACCAACGTGCGGCGACGGTCGGCCGGGTCGGCCTCACGCTCCAGCAGCCCCTTGTCTTCGAGCTGGCTCACGATGTCACTCACGACGGACTGGGCTCGGTTCAGATGCGCGGCGGCCTCGCCGATCGTGACGGGCCCGCTCAGACCGAGATGCGTCAGCACCGCCCGTGAGGCCGCGGTGAGCTCCGAGCGCTTCCGGTCGCGTCGGTGGAAGGTCAGGTAGACGCTCTGGAAGACCCGGTCGAACTCCTCGGCCTCGGTGCTGGTCACCGGTCCAGCCAACGCCCCCGGTGATGCATCGTCAATCCCGATGCATTCCGGCTTGGCCTCGAGCACGGGGTATCCCGTAGCGGAGCGGAGGCTCCTCCATCGATGGGCGACCATGGTGGTCCGGCCCGGCGGCGAAGGAGTCCGACGATGGATCTCGATCGGTTCAGCGTGGCGACGTTCAACCTGTACAACTTCCAGGTCCCTGGTGCGCCGATGAACCCCCGCCAGACGCCGTACACGGCCACGGAGTTCCGCCGCAAGGTCGTCTGGGTCGCCGACCGTCTGCGCGACCTGCGCCCGGACATCGTCGGTCTCCAAGAGCTCTGGCACGCCGATGCGATGGCGGCCGTTCTGGAGGAGGCCAACCTCGATGACGACTACGACCTGCTCGCGGCGCCGGCGACAGGTGGCCGGATCGTGTGCGCCGCGATCGTGCGCAAGGGCCTGCTGCGGGGCGACCCGCAGTGGATCTCGAGCTTTCCCGCTGCCGTCCGGCTCGAGAACACCACGGGCGACCCGCAGGCGCCCGACATCGCGGTGCGCATCAGCGGCTTCTCGCGGCCGGTGCTCGCCTTCGACGTCGCCTTGCGGGAGGCGCCGCCGCTGACCCGGGTCTTCGTCACGCACCTGAAGTCCAAGCTGCCGGCCGAGATCTCCGCCGAGCCGTGGTACGACCGCGACGTTCACGGCCCGCACCGCACGGCGTTGGGCGCGGCCCTGGCCACCATCCGGCGTACGGCGGAGGCGACCGCCCTGCGGGTGATCCTCACCGACGCGATGAAGGGCACCGTCACCCCGGTGCTCGTGCTGGGCGACCTCAACGACGGCGACCACAGCAACACCATCAACATCCTCACCGAGCAGCCGCGCTACCTCGTCGGCGACTCCAGGGGTGGCGGCGACGTCGCGCTCTACACGGGCCAGACGCTGCAGGAGTATCGGGACACCCGCGACGTCTACTACACCCACGTGCACGAGGACCTGCGAGAGTCACTGGATCATGTGTTGGTGAGCGAGCAGTTCTACGACCACAGCTATCGACGGCTTTGGCTCTTCGACGGGCTCACCATCACCAACGACCACCTCAACGACGAGGACAGTGCCGCTCACCGCGCCAAGGGCACCGGCGACCACGGGATCGTCAAGGTCTCCTTCCGCTGGGCGCCCGCCCGGACGTAACGCGTCAGTCGATGGGGTGGTGGACGGCGGCGCGGAAGTGGTCGACCATGGCCAGGTCCCCGGCCAGCTGGATCTCGTCACCGGGCCCGCGCCGCCATAGCCGGGCAAGCATCTGAGCGGCGGTGCCGCCGATGACGGCGTCCGGCTCTTCACCCGGGTCGGACACGACGTGGATATCGTCCTCGTGATACTCCACACCCTCGGGATCGGTGCCGTCGAAGTGGCCGAGCTGCACCCAGACCGACTGGTCGACGTCGATGAGGTCCACCCGGACGAAGTGGGGGAGCGGGGAGAAGGTCCCCCATGACGGGCAGCCGCCGTACATCACATCGAGGATCTCGTCGACGCCGTCGGCTGCGAACAGGGGGTCGATGGGTGCGTGGTCGACACCCGCGGCGATCTCCGCATCCAATCGGTGGATCAGTGCCTCGTGGGCCTGTCGACGGAAGGTGAAGCCCACCGTCTGCTCCGTCGACCACGTCCATGCCGGGTCGGCGGGCGGGGCGCCCTCCAGCGCGGCGACGAGTCGCCCGGAGGCGTCGTCGAAGGCGGCCAGCAGGTCGGCATAGTCGGTGGGGCGCTCGGGCTCGGAGTAGTCCTCCGGCGGCGCCGGCCGGTGGGTGACGACGTACGCCCAGAAGTCGTGCACCGTGGTGAGGTGCCACAGCAGGTCGGCAGCGTCCCAGGCCGGGCAGGTCGGCACGGCGGCGGCCGGGTCGCAGCTGGCGAGCACATCGCGGAAGCGAGCGGACTCCGAGCGCAGGTGAGCGAGGTAGTCGTCGAAGCTGAGACGAGTCATCCCCGCAACCTACCGTCCAAGTCCGACAGCCTCCGACCCGGTTCGCCTAGTCATGCAGCGATATGTATAGTCATGCACATGGCTGGATTCTCCGTGGCGGTCGCGGGCGCAAGTGGGTACGCCGGTGGCGAGGCACTGCGACTCCTGCTCGGCCACCCCGAGGCCCGCATCGGCGCGCTCACCGGCGGCTCCAACGCCGGTGAGCGACTGGGTGTCCTGCAGCCGCATCTGCTGCCGCTGGCCGATCGCGTGCTCGAGCCGACCAACGCGGACACCCTCGCGGGTCACGACGTCGTTGTGCTCGCGCTCCCACACGGCCAGTCCGGTGCGCTGGCGACGGAGCTCGGCGACGACACGGTCGTGATCGACTGCGGCGCCGACTTCCGGCTGGCCGACCCGAGCGCCTGGGAACGGTTCTACGGCAGTGAGCACGCGGGCACCTGGCCCTACGGCCTGCCCGAGCTGCCCGGCCAGCGGGCCGTGCTCGCCGGAGCGCGGCGGATCGCGGTGCCGGGGTGCTACCCCACGGTCTCCTCGCTCGCCCTGGTTCCCGCGGTCGCGGCAGGCCTGGTCGAGCCCGACGTCGTCGTGGTCGCGGCCAGCGGCACCTCCGGTGCGGGGAAGTCGGCCAAGCCGCACCTGCTCGGCAGCGAGGTGATGGGCAACGCCTCCGCCTACGGGGTCGGCGGCGTCCATCGGCACACCCCGGAGATCGTGCAGAACCTGTCCGCGGTCGCCGGCGCACCGGTCGCGGTGAGCTTCACGCCGCTGCTGGTCCCGATGTCGCGCGGGATCCTGGCCACCTGCTCGGCACCGGTCGTCGCGGGCGTCACCGCCGAGAGCGCGTACGACGCCTATTCCGCGGCCTACGCCGACGAGCCGTTCGTGCACGCCCTCCCACTAGGACAGTGGCCGCAGACCAAGGCGGTGCTGGGCTCGAACGCCCTCCACCTGCAGGTCACCGTCGACGAGGCGGCCGGTCGACTGGTCGCCGTCGGCGCCGTAGACAACCTCGCCAAGGGCACGGCCGGTGCCGCGGTGCAGTGCCTCAACCTTGCCCTCGGCCTCCCGGAGACGACGGGCCTGAGCACGGTCGGACTCGCGCCATGAGCCGACGACGACGCTGATCCGACCGCCGCCCCAGCCGACCCGACTTCGAGAAGAGATCCCATGAGCGTCACCACTCCCGCCGGCTTCCGGGCCGCCGGCGTCACCGCCGGGCTGAAGAGCTCCGGTGGAAAGGACCTGGCCCTGGTCGTCAACGACGGCCCGACCTTCTGTTCCGCCACCGTGTTCACCGCCAACCGCTGCCAGGCCAACCCGGTGCTGTGGAGCAAGGAGGTGGTCAAGGACGGCGTCGTGCGCGCCGTCGTACTCAACTCCGGCGGAGCCAACTGCTACACCGGCGCGGACGGCTTCCAGACCACCCATGCCGTCGCCGAACAGGTGGCGGGCCATCTCGGCATCGGCGCCATCGACGTGGTGGTCTGCTCGACCGGCCTGATCGGGATGGCCAACGACCGCGACCAGCTGCTGGCGGGCGTCGACGCGGCCGCATCAGCGCTGACGCCAGACGGCGGCGCCGACGCGGCGGAGGCGATCATGACCACCGACACGGTGAGCAAGCAGGTCGTGGTGGAGGGAGCCGGCTGGAGGATCGGCGGGATGGCCAAGGGCGCTGGGATGCTGGCGCCGCAGCTCGCCACGATGCTGGTCGTGCTCACCACCGACGCCGTCATGACGTCCGCCGAGCTGGATCGGGCGCTGCGCGCGGCGACTCGGGTGAGCTTCGACCGGCTGGACTCCGACGGGTGCATGTCGACCAACGACACCGTGACGCTGCTGGCGTCAGGGGCGTCGGGGATCACGCCGCCGCTCGACGACTTCACCGCGGCGCTGACCCAGGCCTGCACCGACCTGGCCATGCAGCTGCTCCGCGACGCCGAGGGCGCCGACCACGACATCGCGATCTCGGTGCTCAATGCGGCCACCGAGGACGACGCCATCGAGGTCGCCCGCAGCGTCGCCCGCAGCGCCCTCTTCAAAGCGGCCGTCTTCGGCAACGACCCCAACTGGGGACGGGTGCTGGCCAGCATCGGCACCACGTCCGCGGCCTTCGACCCGGCCGATCTCGATGTGGCGATGAACGGCGTCTGGGTCTGCCGCCGCTCGACACCGGCCGAGGACCCGAGCGCCGTCGACCTCACCGCGCGCGACGTGACCGTCACCATCGATCTCAAGGTGGGCGCCGAGCGCGCCACCGTGTGGACCAACGACCTCACCCACGCCTACGTCCACGAGAACAGCGCGTACTCCTCCTAGGGCGCCCCGTTAGGACCACCTGTGAAGATCCCCGACCCGAACAAGGCGGCCACCCTGGCCGATGCGCTGCCGTGGCTCAAGGCCTACCACGGCAAGATCGTGGTGGTGAAGTACGGCGGCAACGCCATGACCGACCCTGACCTGAAGCAGGCGTTCGCCGAGGACATCGCCTTCATGCGATTCGCCGGCTTCAAGCCTGTCGTCGTGCACGGCGGCGGTCCGCAGATCTCGGCGATGCTCGACCGGCTCGAGATCTCCTCGGAGTTCCGCGGCGGCCTCCGAGTCACCACTCCCGAGGCGATGGACGTGGTCCGGATGGTGCTCGTCGGCCAGGTCCAGCGCGAGCTGGTCGGGCTGATCAACCAGCACGGACCGCTCGCCGTCGGCCTCTCGGGGGAGGACGCCGGCCTGTTCACGGCGAAGCCCACCAACACCGTGGTCGACGGCGAGGAGGTCGATCTGGGGCTGGTCGGCGAAGTCGCCAAGGTCCGTCCGGAGGCGGTGCTCGACCTCATCGACGCCGGTCGCATCCCAGTGGTCTCCAGCGTCGCACCCGACGTCAACGGGGTGGTCCACAACGTCAACGCCGACACCGCGGCAGCGGCTCTGGCGATCGCGTTGGGCGCCGAGAAGCTGCTCGTGCTCACCGACGTGGAGGGCCTCTACCGTGACTGGCCGGCAAGCGACGACGTCATCAAGGAGATCAGCCCCGAGGCGCTGGCCGAGCTGATGCCGACGTTGGCCAGCGGGATGGTGCCCAAGATGGGTGCCTGCCTGCAGGCGGTGACCGAAGGAGTGCCGCGCGCCACCGTCGTCGACGGCCGCGAGCGGCACGCCGTCCTGCTCGAGATCTTCACCGACGAGGGCGTCGGCACCCAGGTGCTGCCCGGCGTGGAGACCAAGATCCGACCGGCCCACGGGAGCCTGACATGACTACGCCGACGACCACATCCAACTGGGCGGACCGCTACACCGGTGCCTTGATGAACACCTTCGGACCACCCCGATTGGTGCTGACCCGCGGCCAGGGCGCCCAGGTCTGGGACGACGCCGGCAACCGCTACCTCGACCTGCTCGGCGGCATCGCGGTCAACGCGCTCGGCCACGCCCACCAGGCGATCGTCGGTGCGGTCACCAGGCAGCTCGACACCCTCGGTCACGTGTCCAACTTCTTCGCCACCCCACCGCAGATCGAGCTCGCCGAGCGGCTGCTCGCGATGGACGGCCGTCCCGGCCGGGTCTTCTTCACTAACTCCGGCACCGAGGCCAACGAGGCTGCCTTCAAGCTGACCCGGCGCACAGGACGGACCCACCTGGTCGCCACCGAGGGCGCCTTCCACGGACGCACCATGGGTGCGCTGGCGGTCACCGCCAAGGAGGCCTACCGGCTTCCGTTCGAGCCCCTACCAGGCGAGGTCACCTTCGTGCCGTACGGCGACGCGGAGGCGCTCGCCGCCGCGGTCACCGATCGGACCGCCGCCGTGGTCGTCGAGCCGGTGCAGGGCGAGGCGGGCGTCGTCGTACCTCCGCGGGACTATCTGGCCGCGGCCCGCCAGATCACCGCCGATAACGGTGCGCAGCTTTGGCTGGACGAGGTGCAGACCGGCGTCGGCCGCACGGGTGCCTGGCTGGCTCATCGCAACCCCGCGCTGGTCGACGCCGAGCTGCCGGTGCGTCCCGACGTGGTCACCCTGGCCAAGGGTCTCGGCGGCGGCATCCCGATCGGCGCCTGTGTGGCGTTCGGGGACGCCGCGACGCTGCTCCAGCCCGGCAACCACGGCACTACCTTCGGCGGCAACCCGGTCGCCTGCGCGGCTGCCCTGGCGGTCCTCGACACGATTGTGGCCGAGGGCCTGCTCGACCACGCTGCCGCTCTCGGTGTCCGCTTGGCGACAGGGCTGGCCGCCGATCCACGCGTGAGCGAGGTGCGCGCTGCTGGTCTGCTGATCGGTCTGGATCTCACCGAGCCGGTCTCTGCCGAGGTGGTTGCCGCGGCGCAGCGGCATGGGTTCATCATCAACAACCCCACGCCGCACCGGGTCCGGCTGGCCCCTCCGCTGATCCTGACCACCGACGAGGCGGACAGCTTCCTCGCGGCTTGGCCGCAGATCCTCGACGACGCCTTGGGAGAGCAGCGATGACCGACGCCCGCGCCAGCACACCACCGACCAAGATCGCTCGCCAGCGGCGCATCGTGGAGCTGGTCACCCACCACGAGGTGCGCTCGCAGACCGAGCTGGCGGACCTGCTCGCGGCCGAGGGGCTGCAGGTCACCCAGGCCACGCTGTCTCGCGACCTGGTCGAGCTGGATGCGGTCAAGGTCCGGGCGGCCTCCGGTGCGCTGGTGTACGCCGTGCCGGGCGAGGGCGGTGACCGGCGCCCCGCCGCACCGGTGGAGACTGCCGCGGCCGCGCACCGCATGGCCCGACTGTGTGGCGAGCTCCTGGTCACCGCGGAGGCGAGCGGCAACCTGGTCCTGCTGCGGACGCCTCCCGGCGCCGCCCAGTTCCTCGCCTCGGCCCTGGACAAGGCCGAGCTCGCCGAGGTGCTCGGCACCATCGCCGGCGACGACACGGTGCTGGTGATCGCGCGCGACCCGGCCGGTGGTGACGCGCTGGCGAATCGGTTCCTCGAGCTCGCTGCGGGAGCATGAGCAGATGACCGACATGCCGGAGCCCGAGCTGGGCACCACCAAGAGCGGCACGCTGTGGGGCGGCCGCTTCGCATCAGGCCCGAGCCCCGAGCTCGAAGCGCTGTCCCGGTCCACCCACTTCGACTGGCGGCTGGTGCCCTACGACCTGGCCGGCTCTCGCGCCCACGCCAACGCCCTCCATGCCGCCGGTCTGCTCACCGATGCCGATCATGCCGAGCTGCTGCGCGGCCTAGCGGTGCTCGGCGATCGGTTCACGGCCGGGGAGCTGCTGCCCGGTCGAGGGGACGAGGACGTCCATGGCGCGCTCGAGCGGCTGCTCCTCGACGAGGTCGGCTCCGAGGTCGGTGGGCGGCTTCGCGCCGGCCGGTCCCGCAACGACCAGATCGCCACCCTGTTCCGGGTCTACCTCCGCGACCACGGGCGGGTGCTGTCCGACCTGCTCCTCGACCTCGCCTCCACACTCGCGGACCTGGCCGAGCGCCACCTGGGCGCGGTCATGCCCGGTCGCACCCACCTCCAGCACGCGCAACCCGTGCTGGTCTCCCACCACCTGCTCGCCCATGCCTGGCCGCTGCTCCGGGACGTCTCCCGACTCCGCGACTGGGACACCCGGGTGGCTGCGGACTCGCCGTACGGCTCCGGCGCGCTCGCCGGCTCCAGCCTCGACCTCGACCCACAGGGGGTGGCCGCCGAGCTGGGCTTCGCCGGCTCCAGCGCCAACTCGATCGATGCGACCTCGGCGCGTGACTTCGCCGCCGAGTTCGCCTTCGTCACCGCGATGGTCGGCGTGGATGTGAGCCGGCTGGCCGAGGAGATCACCATCTGGGCGACCGCCGAGTTCGGGTTCGCCCGACTGCACGACTCGTGGTCGACCGGGTCGAGCATCATGCCGCAGAAGAAGAACCCGGACATCGCCGAGCTGGCCCGAGGCAAGGCGGGTCGACTGATCGGTGACCTGACCGGTCTGCTCGCCACGCTGAAGGGCCTGCCGCTGGCCTACAACCGCGATCTGCAGGAGGACAAGGAGCCCGTGTTCGACGCCGTGGACACCCTCGAGGTGTTGCTGCCCGCGGTCACCGGGATGGTCGCCACGCTCGAGCTCGACACGGAGCGGATGGCATCGCTGGCGCCGCAGGGCTTCAGTCTGGCGACCGATGTGGCGGAGTGGCTGGTGCGGGAGGGGGTGCCCTTCCGTGAGGCACACGAGGTGGCCGGTGCCTGCGTGCGCCGCTGTGAGGAGCTCGGCGTCGAGCTTGCCGACCTTACCGATGCTCAGCTCGCCGAGGTCTCGACGCGGCTGACGCCGGAGGTCCGCTCGGTGCTCACCGTCGACGGGTCGGTCTCCGCTCGCACCGGTCGAGGCGGCACCGCACCAGCCCGGGTCGCGGAGCAGCTCGCAGAGCTGCGCGGACAGATCGCGGGTGACCGAGCCAGTCTCACGTCGACGTGACGGATCGATTGGATCTCCTGCTCCGCCGACCGGTGCTCGAGGTCGCGCCCCGACTGCTGGGTGCGGTGCTCCGGCATGGCGAGGTGGCGGTCCGGCTGACCGAGGTCGAGGCGTACGACGGCGCGAACGATCCCGGCTCCCACGCCTATCGAGGCCCGACACCGCGCAACTCGGTGATGTTCGGACCACCCGGGCATCTCTACGTCTACTTCACCTACGGCATGCACCACTGCTGCAACGTGGTGTGCGGACCGGAGGGGGTTGCCTCTGCCGTGCTGCTGCGGGCAGGAGAGGTGGTGGCCGGCGCTGACCTCGCTCGGGCCCGCCGGGCGGGCGCGACGGACCGCGACCTGGCCCGCGGACCCGCTCGGCTGTGCTCGGCGCTGGGCCTGGACCTGACCTGCAACGGGCTGTCTCTCGCCGGTCCCGAGTTGCTGCTCGAGCCGCGTCTGCGGGCCGTGCCGACCTCCTTGGTCAGCACTGGTCCGCGGGTCGGGCTCCGGCCGGCTGCGGAGCGTCCGTGGCGGTTCTGGCTGGGCGGTGAGCCGACCGTCTCGGCCTACCGCCCGGCGGTGGCGCGCCGGAGGCGTCGCCAAGTTGACGCTCCCACCGACACCCGGTAAGTTCTTCCAGGTTGCCCAGTTGGTGGTGCTCGCTCGTGTGAGCCGGCCACCGGGGCAGCCAGCCGGCCTCGAGTCGTGTGTCTGATTTTTGAGAACTCAACAGTGTGTGATAGTCGATGAATTGATTTGTTTTACTCGTTGATCTTTGGGGT
>JBDHZT010000028.1:0-36930 GCA_039811985.1 Nocardioidaceae bacterium
GGAATAGGCAGACGCGCACGGTTCAGGTCCGTGTGTCCGAAAGGACGTGGGGGTTCAACTCCCCCCTCGCGCACGTGAGCCTCAGGTCTATGACCTGGGGCTTTGTGTTTGGGGCCGGGTTCGTGCCCGGCCCATGTGCCGAGATATGTGCTAAGCCCTGTGACTCACTCGCCAGGTGTCAGCGCCGGCCAACCGGCGCGCGCCGCACGCGGGCCGGCTCATCGGCCGCACCGCCCTCGGCTAGCGCCGCATGCGGAACGTCGACTCGCGATGATTGGCTCATGGCAAATGAAGGCGTGACGATCTCCCTGACCGACGATGAGGCGCTCGTCCTGTTCGAGTTGCTTCACCGCTGGGAGGACACTGGCCAGATCAGCCCGCCGCAGCACCAAGCCGAGTTGACCGCGCTCTGGAACCTGTCAGCGCTGTTGAAGCGAACCCTCCAACAGCCGTTCTCGCCCGAATACGGGCAGCTCGTCACGCACGCAAGGGAACGGCTCACCGGACAAGGCTGAGCCTGCACTCGCTGGCTACCGCCCGAGTTCAGCGCGCAACGCAGCGGGCCAGCGTGCGAGCAAGTCGTCTGACTCTCCGTTGTGCGCGCCGAAATCCTCAACGAACGAGACGGCGACGGCGTTGATCACGGCGTCGTCGCCTTCGCGGAGGCAGCGATCCATGAAGGCAAGCAGGCGATCCGTGAACGCCGTCTGCCCCCTTGAGAATGAGGCGGTAGTAAGCCGCAACAGATCGCTGATGAGCGGGTGGATGAGTAGTACGTCGTTGTCGGCGAGATGCTCAGCCACGACACTCTCGGACTCCGGGACAGCCGCCGCCAGTTCCTCGAGGAAGTCCGCGCGCGAGATCACTGAACCATCATGACGCGGAATCCGGCGCGCTCGGCCGCTGGCTCCTCGGCGAGAACTTCGGCTGGGAGCGCAACTATTTCGAGCGGACAACTCCGAACTTCTCGAGGCAGAACCTCCAGAAGAGCGGCACGGCTTCGTCGCTGGACCGCTCGATCTTGTCGTCTCGCCCGGAGTTGGTGAGGTGTTCAACCACTACTCGCCCCGGGCGCGCGCGATGCCATAGCGAATCGGGGGTACGCACGACGATCACCTCAACCGGAGGTTCGCTGATGGGCATGCTTGTGACGCAGAGATCGTGTACATGAGTCGCCACCCGCCCAGCAAGCAGGTCAGCAACGCCGGAGGCCCGGATGCTCTCGGTGATGTCCGCGAGGTACTGCAACGACGGATCGTGCTCCGCCAGCGCCCTGTACGCCACCGCGATCTCCGTCCACGTCTGCGGAGCAAACGGGTACGGCGGCAGGAGTGACTTCACGCCTCCAGGATGTCATCGGTGTCGAGGACGGCGTGGAGAATGCCATCGTCATCCTCAGGTGCACAGGCGAGCCGCGGGCCCGAGGTTTGGACCTACGGCAGGTGGCGGTGCGCTCGGCTCCGTAAGGAGCCTCCTTTGAGGTCTCTCCGAAAAACGCGGACGTCGTCATCGCGGCGCTGGGTGATGTCGGCGAGCCGCTGGGAGAACTGATCGACATCGAGCAGTCCTGCAAGGTCAGCCTCGTACGCTTCCTCAAGGAGACGAACTCCGAGTTCGAGGTCATGGATCGATGGATTGGAGGACAACACCCAGAGCCGTTCGTCTGGCCCAATCAGCGTGGCCGAGCCGGCATAGGGCATCCCGTTCTCGTCAATGCAGTTCGCGAGCCAGACCGCGCCGGCAGACCCCATGGGCCAGACATCGACACGGTGTCCTGGCGGGAGATCCCCAACGTGTATGCCCATCAGCTCACGAGCCCGTTCTGCGCTGATCGACACGTCCCCAGTGAAGCATCCGCTGGGCATGTAGCGGGAGGCCTCGCTAGGCACCCGCAGGGGCGTCGCCGAGGTGTGCAGCGAAGCGGTCGATGGCGCTCTTCTGCATCGTCGGGGTGACGTGGCTGTAGATATTCATCGTCGTGGTGATCGTCGAGTGGCCGAGCCGCTCCTGGACGACCTTCGGATGCTCACCGAGCTCTAGGAGCAAGGTGGCGTGGGTGTGCCGCAGCCCTTTGAGGGTGACGCGGGGCAGGCCTTCAGTCTTGGCAGTCGCCCAGTCGAGTCGCCTGGTCCACCAACTCGTGACGGCGTCGGGAACGCGGATGGCTCCATGGTCGTCACCGAAGACATAGGAGTCGGCGCGGGCGAGGTTGAGCGAGATCGCGCCGCGGTCCGACTTGTGGGCCTTGAGGACGCGGAGCGTCTCGGCGTCGATGTCGATGACGCGGGCGCTCCCGGTCTTGGTGACCTTGGTCGTGTTGGGGAGGGTGACGTCGACGGCTCGGCGCAGGCTGATCCGGCCGGTCGTGAAGTTGATGTCGGACCAGCGCAGCGCGAGGGCTTCGGAGCGGGGCATGCCGGTGTAGGCGAGCGTCCGCCACAACGGGAACAGCTCGTCGTTCAACTCGTCGCGGTTCCAGGTGAGGAACGCCCGGAGCTGGGGGCCGGTCCAGGTGACGATCTCGGGCTTCTGCGCTCGCACTTGGCTGGCACGCTCGTCGCAGGGACGCTCGCGCGAGACGGATCCCCCAAGTCACGACGCTCGCGTCGGAGAGCCGATGACAGGGCGCCGACGGCTCAGCGCCTGCGGCAGTCGGTCACGGCGACCCCATGCGACGAGGAGGGCGAGCGCCAGCAGCGCGAGGGGAAGGGCGGGCGAGACGCCCAGGATCGCCACGTTGGTCACCGCCGCACCGGCGAGCACTCCCGCGAGGCCGAGGGCGGCCAAGCTCGAGACCCGCGGCACCAGGAGGCCGACGGCACCGATCGCCTCCAAGGTGCCGACCACGAATCTGAGCCATTGCCCGGCTTCGATGTCGGCGAACATCTCGACCATCGGCTCGGTCCCGATCAGTTTCTGCACGCCAGCGGCACCCATGGGCACCGCAAGCAGCACCTGCAGCAGTGTCAGTCCGGCCGTGGCCGGCCGCAGCCCGGCGCCGATCATGTTGCGGTTCTTCATCTCATCCTCCTGTGATCGTGTGGAACCTCAACGCTGCCGACTCGAAGCCGCCGACACATCCGTGGCCACCACGGGACCACGTGCAAGCTAGGGCTTTCTCGCAACCACGGCGCCGTTTGCCCCGGGCGCCTCGAACCAGACCGTGCGGACTTCCTGGAAGCCGATGTCCTGCAGCCATCGCGAGTACTCCGACGGCGTGTAGTTGCGGCCCTCCGTCTCGATGAGCATGTTGAGACTCATCAGGGCGGCCGATGCCGGTCCGGTGCGCTCGTCGTTCACCAGCAGCTCGGAGATGATCAGGCGGCCATCCGTGGGCAGTGCCTCCCAGGACTTCCGCAGGATCTCGCGGCACCGCTCCTCAGCCCAGTCGTGCATGATCATCGAGAGCAGGATGGTGTCGTGCCGCTCGGGCAAGTGGGCGTCGGCGAAGAAGTCGCCGGCCACCGTCGCGACGCGGTCGGAGAGGTCCGCCTGCTGGATCTTCTCCGCAGCGATCGAGGTGACCTGGGGCAGGTCGTAGACGGTTGCGGTCAGGTGCGGATAGAGCCGACACAGCTCGATGTCGTGCGCCCCCGACCCGCCGCCGACGTCGAGCAGCCTGGCGGCGTCGCCAAGGTCAACGGCGGCGCCCAGAGCGCGAGCGGTGAAGGTCGAGATCGAGTGCATCGCCTCCCAGAACACTGCCAGCAGGAGCGGGTCCTCACCGTCGAAGAGAGAGCTCTGCTGCTCGGGGTCCCAGGTCGTGGGCCTATTGGTGCGAATAGCCTCGGTCAACCGCGCCCAGCCGGCGTAGAGGCGCTGGTCGAGCATCTGGACGAAGCCGCCGAAGTAGTACGGCCTTCCCCGGACCAGGTACTCCTCAGCCAACTCGCTGTTGTGATAGCGGCCCCGGGTGCTCTCCAGCAACCCGAGTGAGGCGCACCCGGTGAGGAGCATCTCGGCTGGTCTCTGCTCGATCCCCTCACGCTGGGCGAGCTCCGCGATCGTCGTTCCGCCGTCTCTGGAGAGCGAGGAGAAGAGGTCCAACTCGTGAGCCGCAGCGAGTGTCTTGAACGCCCAGAAGCCCGTGGCCAGCTCCATGAGCGGCATCGGCGATGGCGAGGGGTGGGTGGTCTCCTGTGTGGGCGTGCGCTCAGGCATATTGTCCTCGCTCTCATGCGCGGGCGGGTGGTATCGGATGGTTGCTCTGGATCAGGTCGCCGGGGTCGTAGGCCGCTTTGAACGCCCGGAGCCGTGCCCAGGTGAGCGGGTCGTAGAACGAGCTGACGTCGCTCGGCTGTTCGGCAAAGTTGAGATACCCGGCCCGCGGGCGCCATGGCGCCAGCGCGTCCTGCAACGCCGTGACCGCCGCTCGCACCGGCGAGATGACCTCGGGCTGGGGTGTGACACCGATGGCGAAACCGAGGAATGCGCCGGGCAACCCGTCAACGGCCCCGCCGCCGCGGCCCGGGGTGAGGGCGCCGCCCAGGTGGCGGAGGTCGACGGTCAACAGAGGCGTGTCCACCCCTGGGCCCACCGCCTGCACGATTGCCTCGACGGCATCGGTGCCAAGCTCGGTCTGCACCCAGCCGTCACCATAGATGGGCGTGGGCGCAGGTGGGTCCATGTTGAGTTGGTCGAGCTGCTCCACCGGGATGGTGGCAAAGGTGTCGTTCAACGGTCCCAGCGCTCGAAGCGGGGCGAGCACGTCCTCGGCGTCGCCGGGGTCGAGGGTGGTCGCTGCCTCGATCATCGTGTATGACCTCCCCGACAGTTGTGGTGGAAGTTCTGGTATCGCGGGGAACCGGATGAGCCGACCGAGCGACGTGATCTCGGCGGGTGCGGCGTCGGCCCAGCGAGCCCATGTGCTCAAGACCTCGCGGGCCCGCTCCAGGGGGAAGAACAGCGCGCCGGCGTACACCTCACTGATCGGGAACAGGGCGAACTCGATCGCGGTGACCACCGCGAAGCTCCCGCCGCCACCACGTAGGGCCCAGAACAGGCTCGGGTCGTGCTCCTCGTCCACCCGGCGGGCCTCGCCGTAGGCGGTCACGACCTCGAACGCCCGCACGTGGTTGGCGGCCAGTCCGTGAGACCGGGCCAGCCAGCTCACACCGCCGCCCAGGGTGTAGCCGGTCACGCCGACGTCCCCGGAGGAGCCTGCCAGCGCCGCCAACCCGTGCGGTGCTGCCGCCGAGGTGACGTCGCGCCATCGGGCGCCGCCCTCGGCCCGGGCAACCCGCCCGGACGGGTCGATGGAAACGCCCCGCATCTCGGAGAGCCGCAACAGGATCGTGTCGGCGAGGTCGCCCATCGGCGAGGCGTTGTGACCGGTCGCCTGAGGGGCCACCCGAAGCCCGGCACGCCTCGAGGCGGTGAGCACCGTCTGCACGTCGCGCATCGAGGTGACGGTCGCCACCGCCACCGGTTGCTGGTCGACAGTGAGGTTCCAGGCCTGCCGCGCCTGATCCCAACCGGGGTCACCGGGCAGGGTGAGGATGCCATCAAGGTCGAGGGCGAGAAGGTCGAGATCTGCGCGGACGGACAAGGTTGACCCCTTTCGTGGTGAGGCTCCGGAAACGCCGTCACCTCAGTTCCACGCCAGTCTTCGGAGCTGGGCAGGCTGATCCCATCCCTTGGTGGTCAGGCAGTTCCGGGGTCCGACCCCTACATCTGTGGGGTTTGGAATTCGCCCCTGAGCGCGCAGACTGGATGGAGTGACTACCAGAACGATGGAGTCCGGGTTGCGCGCGGTCCGCGACGCGACCGAGCACGCGGCCAGTGGCGAGGATCTGTTCGAGCAGGTGTCCTCTCGGTTGCGCCGGGTCGTCCCGTTCGACGGCGCGACCTGGTTCGCGACGGACCCGTCGACGGTCCTAGCGACCCTCCCGGTGCGCGTGGAGAACGTCGAGGATGGTCACTGCGAAACCTTCTGGGAGCGCGAGCATCAGGTGGAGGACGTGCTGCTCTTCCGCGACCTCGCGCGCAGCCACGCGGGGATCGGCACGCTCCACAGCGCGACAGCAGGCACGCCCGAACGGAGTGCCCGCGCCCGAGAGTTCCTCCGTCCGCAGGGGTACGACGACGAATTGCGTGCCGCCTTCCGCGTCGGCGCGAGCACGTGGGGCGTGGTCGCCCTGTTCCGCGAGCAGCAGCGGAAGAAGTTCACCGACCGAGACACGCGAATCCTCGGAGACCTGAGTTCTGGGATCGCCGAGGGACTCCGCCGACTGGCCACCGGACGGACCGATGCGGCGGTCGACAGTGATGCCGTCGGGACGCTGCTCTACGACACCGACGGCCGGATGCTGTCCCTCGACGCAGCAGCGTCTCGGTGGCTGGCCGAACTGGCCGGGCCCGGCTGGGCCAACGCCACGCCGGAGCTGAGCATGATCTCCGCAGCCGTCAGCCGTGCTCCCATGGTCGCCGCTGGCCGAGAAGGCTCTCCGGCGGTCTCTCGCATGCGAGCCAGGTCGGGGCGCTGGATCGCGGTGCACGCCTCCTCGCTGCACCGACCCGACGGATCGGCAGGCCCCATCGCCGTCACGATCGGCCCGGCGAAGTCGTCTCAGATCGCGCCGATCATCATCGAGGCCTACGGCCTCACCCCCGCGAGCAGGACATCACTCAAGCACTCGCGCGTGGGCTGTCCAACGTCGAGATCGCGACAGCACACCACCTCTCGCCCCATACCGTGCGGGACCACCTCAAGGCGGTCTTCGCCAAGGTCGGCGTGAGCACCCGGGGCGAACTCGTCGCCAAACTGTTCGCCGACCACTACCAGCCGACCATCCACGCTCCGGGCGCAGCCACTCATGCTTCCTTCTGAATTGCTTCCTTCTGAATCAAACAGTTCCGTCACGTGCCGGACCTGAGGGACTGCGTCGAGGACGGCAGAGAGTAGGGCGGCAGAGTTGGGAGGTCGTGTTGACCGTGCCGTGAGCGCCCCCCAGGCTGGGGTGGTGGACGCGGCTGCGATCCTGCTCCAGACCTCGATCTTTCGTGACCTGTCGGTCTCGGACGTCGAGGAGTTGCAGCCCGGCCTGATCGAAAGGTCCTTCGCCCGCGGCCAGGTGGTCTGGTTGGCCGGTGAACCGGCGGACGTGCTCGTCGTGCTCGCTGAGGGACAGCTGAAGGTGCACCGGATCAACTCGGACGGCCGCGAGGTGATCGTGGATGTCGTCACGGCCGTCGAGACGACGGGTGAGGTCGGGCTCTTCCATCCGGCCGGATTCAGGTGGCTGAGCCTGAGCGCGATGACGGCTGCGCGCTGCCTCATGATTCGCCGCGCGGCCCTGCTGGCCTTCTTGTCGCGTCATCCGGCGGCGATGCAGCGCATGCTTGAGCTGCTGGCCTCGGCCGCAGTGCTCGCTGCGAACTCGTTCAGCAGTGTGGCCTTCGACGACATCGGCCACCGAGTGGCCGGTCGTCTGTTGGAGATGGCGGACGCGCAGGCCGAGGAGACGTCGGACGGACTGAGGCTGACACCGCGGCTCTCGCAGACCGAGTTGGCCGCTCAAGTCGCCGCATCGCGGGAGAACGTCAACCGCTCACTGGCGGCGCTGGTAGCCGCCGGTGTGATCAGCCAGCGCAACGGCCACTTCTATGTGCATGACCGTGCCGCCCTCGCGGTTGCGGCTGGGAGCGATCCCGACAGCTTGTGACGTGCAGCACTGCTCACGACGACCAGCCGCAGCAGCATCGCTGCCATGACCGACACCACTGCCCTCGACCTGACTGCGCTGCGAGTGGGCTTCACCGGCGAGATCCTGACCGCCGTCGACGGAGAGCGGTACGACGAAGCGCGGGCCGTCTTCAACGCGATGTTCGACCGCCGACCGGCAGTGATTGTCAAGGCGACCTGCGACGGCGACGTCGTCGCTGCCATCCTCTTCGTGCAGTCCGCTCGGGTTCCCATGGCGATCCGCGCCGGTGGTCACTCCGTGGCCGGATACTCGGCCCTCGAGGGAGGGTTGCTGCTGGACCTGCGGTCGATGAAGTCGATCGAGGTCGACCCTGTGGGGCGGACCGTCCGCTGCGGCCCCGGCGTGACCTGGGGCGAACTGGATGCGGTGACCCAGCAGCACGCGCTCGCCACCACCGGTGGACGGATGACGACCACCGGCGTGGCCGGCTTCGTCCTGGGCAGTGGCAGCGGCTGGCTGGAGCGGATGCACGGCTTGGCGTGCGACAACTTGGTCTCGGCCCGTGTCGTCACCGCCGACGGCCGGGTGGTCACGGCCAGCGAGACGGAGAACGCCGAGCTGTGGTGGGGGTTGCGTGGGGGCGGCGGCAACTTCGGAGTCGTCACCGAGTTCGAGCTGCGGCTGCACCCGGTCGGTCCCACGGTCTACGGCGGCCTCCGACTCTATCCGCGGGAGCAGGCAGCCACCCTGGCGCGACGATTCCGGGACTTCGCGACAAGTGCCTCGCGAGAGTTCGTCGGGGGCTTGGTCTTCATGACCGCCCCACCGGCGCCCTTCGTCCCGACCCAGCTCCAGGGCCAGCCCGCCGTGGCCGTCCTCGTGGCGTGGTTCGGTGACCTCGACGAGGCCGAGGTTGCACTCGCGCCGCTGCGGGAGCTTGGGATGCCTGCCGTCGACCTGACCGGTCCGCTGCCCTACACCCAGCTCCAAGCGTTGACGGATGCGTCGAATCCATCCGGACGCCGCAACTACTGGCACTCCGACCTGCTCGCCGAGCTGGCCGACGACACCATCGATGCCTTCGTCGAGCGGGCCAACCTCGCCACCTCGCCGTTCAGCGTGATGATCCTGGCTCCCTACGGTGGCGCCGTGGCCGACGTACCCGAGAACGCCACCCCGCTCGGCGGCCGCTCGGCGCCGTGGTTCTACCACTGCTATGGCACCTGGGTCGAGGGGGAGGACGCAACCCACATCGCGTGGGTCAAGGACACCGACGCTGCGCTGCGTCCCTGGACCACCGCGGGCATGGCCCTCAACTTCTTCACCGATGTCGACCAGGGCCGCGTGCTGAGCGCCTTCGGGTCAGAGAAGTACGCCCGGCTGCAGGCGATCAAGGACCGCTATGACCCCGACAACGTGTTCAACCGGAACCAGAACATCCCACCGTCACACTGACCCCGAACGGGATCGAGGACCTGGACCGGTCGGCCCTCGCGAGACAGGGACGCAGCCGACTAGGTTGCGGGGATGACCGGTCCCGGGCACGAGCAGAGCCCCTATCAGACCGCGGCGCCGCCGATGTCCGAGGACGATCCGGTGGTGCGGTGGCTGCTCGAGGGGGATCCGGCGATCCGCTGGCAGGTGCTGCGCGACCTCCTGAACGCCGCACCTGGCGAGGTTGGGGCTGAGCGGTCGCGGGTGGAGCACGAGGGGTGGGGTGCTCGGCTGATGGCGCTGCGGGCTGCCGACGGGCAATGGGCGGACGGCGCCTGCTTCCCGGGCACCGCTGATTTCGCAGCGGAGACGGCGCGGGCGTTGGCCGCAGGTGAGGCACCGCCACCGTTCCCGGAGCCGGACGAGGCATCGACGGATGGACGGGGTGAGTCCCCAGGACAGCCGTGGACCGCGACCTACCCGGTGCTGATCGACCTGTGCCACCTCGGTATGCCCGCCGACGGTCCGGCGATGCGGGAGACTGCCGAACTGGTGGCGCGCAACTGCCGGTGGGAGTACGACGGGCTGCCGTTCTTCGCAGGTGAGGTCGACTGCTGCATCAACGCCGGCACGATCCTGATCGGGACTTACCTGGGCGTTGACGTCGACCAGGTGGTGCAACGGCTGATGGCCGACCAGATGCCCGATGGCGGATGGAACTGCTGGGCCGAGGCCCGCCCCGCGCCGAGCTCCTTCGCCAGCACCCTCGACGTGGTCGATGCGTTGCTGAGGTGGGAGCGGCACACCGGCGGATCCGAGGAGGTCCGGAAAGCCCGGAGCAAGGGTGAGGAGTATCTGCTGCAACGGAGCCTGTTCCGGTCGCTGCGCACCGGAGAGGTGGTCGACGCGCGGTGGTTGCAGTTCTCCCACCCGCCGCGCTGGCACTACGACGTACTCAAGGCCACCGACTACTTCGCGCGGCGAGGTGGACCCGCCGATCCTCGGCTGACCGAGGCGATCGAGCTCGTCCGCGGCAAGCGCCAGCCCGACGGGCGTTGGCTGCTTGAGAGCACCCATCCCGGCCCGGTCCACCTCCGGTTCGAGGGCGCCGACGGGTCCCCGAGCCGATGGAACACGCTGCGGGCTCTGCGCGTGCTTCGCTGGCACGACGCCTCTCGGCTAGGCATCGGAAGACACTGACGGCGGCCTAGCCTGCCGTCCGTCCCGGGTTGTGGTCGTACACCACGACCGTGCTGCCGAGGCGTGCGGGAGTGCCGATCTCGGGGTCGGTGGTGACACGCCGCCAGGGCCGGCTGGGTCGGCATGTCTGACCACGACGTGGAAACCGGCTGACTTCAGTGCCGCGATCTCATCGGTCACGGTCGGCATGCCGACTCCGTCAGTCAGCTCTCCGGCGGGGACCGCGAGCCAGCCGACCGACAGCGTGGTCTGAGAGGCGTTGAGTGAGCGCTGAGTGAGACTGCTGACCCGGGAGGATCCGTCCAGGTGTGCCACGAGCCTTCCCGAGGGACTGCTCTCGAGGTCGATGCTCGACTGGTCGTGGAGCGGCCTCCGACTGGAGACTGGCGGGCAGCTGACGGCCACGCGCCACTTCGTGATGGAGACGTAGGGCCGGGTCGGCCCTGGGCAGTAGATCCCCGGCAGCACCGACCAGTCGCGTGGCACCGCGACGACCATGCGTCCGATGCCGACCCACTTCGAACCCGTCGGAGGTGCGGGCAAGCTAGTCGGCTGATCGGGGGCGGCTGAGTGACTCCGGTTGACCCAGTGCGCCGTCACGATGCCGCCGATGGCAAGCAGACCCGCGAGGGCAACACCGACGAACGCCGTACGACGAAGCCTGGCCGGTCGGCCACGTCGGACCGGGTCGGCAGAGGTTGACGCAGAGGCCGGCGGGTGCTCCATCACTGCTTAGATGCCCGATCCGGCCTATCGGTTCCATGGTCGGTCTCGTGCTGGCTATCGTGAGCATTCACCCGTGGAGGTAGGGATGACAGAACAGACTCCGCCCCGTGGCCCGATCGTGTATCGACCGAGTTCACTCCCGGCTGGCCGGGGCGGCACGGTGTGGCTCAACAAGCCAGCGGAGGCGGCCTGGACCGAGCCGGTGTTCACCCAGTGGGAGCTGCGCTCGTCGGGCTGGGAGGACCGCCACCCGCACTCGGAGACAAACGTCGTGCTCGAAGGCGAGCTGCACGTCGAGTGCGAGGGCGTCGAAGTGGTCTGTGGGCCAGGCGAGGTGGTCACTGTGCCCGCCGAGGTGACGGGACGATACTGGGCACCCGACTACGCCCGGATGATCAGCATCTACGGCCCCAACCCGACCGGCGCCCCGACTCCACCCGGCCGCACCTGGTCGCTGTGAATGGCCCCTAGTTGTGGGCCCAGCTCGGTGGCCTACCGCGGAAGCAGTGAGTCGGCCATCGCCTCGCCGAGCCAGCGCTCGTACTTGACCAGTGACCAGCGGCGGTTGCGAATGAGGCGGTGCGACGCGTCGGGTGCGGTGAGCACCCACAAGATGTCGGCGGCCTCACGGGTCGACAGGCCGTCGCGCAACCCGTGCCGCTCGGCAACCAGTTGGGCGACACCGCGGGTGCCGATGGCGCGCTCGCGGTCGATGGTCGTGAGGAATTCGCGTACGGCGGGGTCGTGGCCGGCGCCCTCGCCGTAGATCGAGGCGAGCAGGACGCCGATCCGTTGATAGATCTCGCGTGACATCCGTGCATAGAGCGCCAGGCAGGTGTGACCATCCGGGGCGGCCTGCATCGCCAGTCCGGTCGGCTGGTTGATCATCGGCACCGGATCGTCGTTGCCGGCGAGCATCGTGTCCCAGACCGCCTCGAGCAGGTCCGCCTTGCTCCCGACGACGTTGTAGATGCTCTGCACACTGACCCGAGCGTGGCCGGCCACTGCCTCCACGGTGGTGCCGAGGTAGCCGCGCTCCAAGAACAGCTCCTGGGCGGCAGCCAGGATGCGCCGGCGGGTGGTCCGCACCTGCTCCTCACGGGTCGTGCCGGAGCGGCGCGGGCCACCTGCCGTGGTGCTCACGTCGCGGGCGTCCCAGCAGCCTCGATGAACGCCGGTGGCCGCGGTGCCTCGAGCGCGCCCACCTGCCACAGCATCGCCAGCTCATCACGGACGCCCCAATGCTCGACCAGCACCCCGTCTTGTGCGCGATAGATGTGCATCGTCTCTATGGTGTAGGGCTTCCCGGTCGGTGGGAAGCCCATGTACTCCGTGTCGTGCACGCCATGGGCGGTCGCACGGATCGCGACCTTGTCACCCGCGGCGACCGTGTCGTGAACGACATACTTGATCCGCAAGGTGTCGTGCAGCCACCGCAGGGTCGCAGCGTAGGTCGCCCGCCCGGGTGGCAGCCACGGCGGAGCACCGTGGTCGATGAAGTCCTCACTCACCAATTCGTCCAGCTTCTCGACGTTGCCATGGTGCAAGACGTCCAGCACTTCCTCGGCCAGCCTCGTCGCAGTGTTCATGTCGAATGCCCTCTCTGTTGGAGTCTAGTTCCATTGATTGGAATCAGAGTCCACGCAAGGTGCGGCCAAGCCAAAGCTCGTTGGAGAAGAAGGAGGGGCTGTTCCATTCTCAGGACCGGACGATCGCGACATGATGTGCCCCGTGACCAACCAGCCCGTGCGCCTGCTGCTCGTCCTCACCGAGAACCAGACGCTCGTGGACGAGCGGGATCTGCGCGGCCTGGTGCAGATGGCGGTCACTGCCGAACAGGCTGGGGTCGACGGGGTGATGCTCAGCGAGCACGTTGCGCTGGGGCCGGACTCCGGTGACGCGGGGGAGATGGTCAACCCGCGCGACTATGCCGCCCCGGGCAACCAGCCGCCCTCGACCGCGTGGCCGAACAGCATCGTGTTGCTCTCGGCGATCGCGCAGGCGACCTCCACCCTGCGGCTCGTCGCGGGGGCGATCATCGCGCCGCTGCGGCATCCGTTGCTGCTGGCCAAGGAGCTCGGCACGCTCGACCTGCTCTCGGGCGGCCGGTTGGTCGTGCTGCCGACGGTCTCCTGGTCGCGAGACGAGTACGACGCCCTCGGTGTCCCCTTCACCGAGCGCGGCCGGATCCTGGACGAGCAGCTCGAGGTGCTCGCGAAGGCCTGGGGGCCGTATCCGATCAGCCACGACGGCCCGCGGTTTCCGTTCAAGGACGTCTGGCTCGAGCCAGGGGCCGCCACTTCTGCCGGGCCGGCGCTCTGGTTCGGCGGCCAAGGCATGCACCCGCCGCTGGCCAGGCGGCTCGCGAGATATGGCCGTGGCCTCAATCCCTTCGGTCCGCTGAGTCAGGACGACCTCGGCCTGCTCGCTGAGACGATGCGTGAGCACGACCGAGACATCTCCGAGCTGGAGATGGTCGGCGGCATCCGTGGCCGCTTCGCCGGACCCGATGACGTGGCGGACCTCGATGACGCACTCGCGGACCTGCCCCGCCAGCTGGAGCAGGGGTTCCGGACGATCTGCTTCAAGCCGGCGATGTTCGTGCGGTCGGCCGACGAGGTCGGTGACCTGTGCCGCGAGCTGACGGTCAAGGTCGAGCAGATCGCGAGCCAGATCAGATGACGCCGAGCGCGAGCATGGCGTCGGCGACCTGGGTGAAGCCGGCGATGTTCGCACCGGCCACGTAGCTTCCGGGTGTGCCGTACTCCTCGGCGGTCTCCAGGCAGCGGTCGTGGATGCCGCGCATGATGTCGGCGAGCCGCCCTTCGGTGTAGTCGAAGGTCCAGGAGTCTCGCGAGGCGTTCTGCTGCATCTCCAAGGCACTGGTGGCGACCCCACCGGCGTTGGCGGCCTTCCCGGGTGCGAAGGTGATGCCGGACTGGGAGAACAGCCGCACCGCTTCAGGGGTGCAGGGCATGTTCGCACCCTCGGCCACGATCGAGCAGCCGGACCCGATCAGGATCTTCGCGTCGCTGGCGTCCAGCTCGTTCTGGGTCGCGCAGGGAAGCGCGATGTCGCAAGGGACCTCCCACACCGACCGCCGCTCGACGTAGCGAGCAGCACCGCCGCGCGCGTCGACGTACTCCGAGATGCGCGCACGCCGCACCTGCTTGATCTCCTTGACCAGATCGAGGTCGATGCCCTTCTCGTCGACGACGTAGCCACCGGAGTCCGAGCACGCCACCACGGTGCCGCCGAGCTGCTCGACCTTCTCGATCGCGTAGATCGCCACGTTGCCCGACCCCGAGACGACCACCCGCTTGCCGTCGAAGGAGCCCCGACGTGCCTTGAGGATCTCGTCGGTGAAGAAGACCACGCCATAGCCGGTGGCCTCGGTGCGGACCTGGGAGCCGCCCCAGGTGAGGCCCTTGCCGGTCAGCACGCCGGACTCGTAGCGGTTCGTGATCCGCTTGTACTGGCCGAACAGGTAGCCGATCTCGCGGCCACCCACGCCGATGTCGCCGGCCGGGACGTCGGTGTATTCGCCGATGTGGCGATACAGCTCGGTCATGAATGCCTGGCAGAACCGCATGATCTCGCCGTCTGAGCGACCCTTGGGATCGAAGTCGGAGCCACCCTTCGCACCGCCGATCGGCATCCCGGTAAGCGAGTTCTTGAAGATCTGCTCGAAGCCCAGGAACTTCACGATGCCGAGGTAGACCGACGGGTGAAACCGCAACCCGCCCTTGTAGGGACCGAGGGCTGAGTTGAACTCCACTCGGAAGCCTCGATTGAGCTGTACGGCGCCCTGGTCGTCGACCCAGGGCACCCGGAAGATGATCTGTCGCTCGGGTTCACACAGCCGCCGGATGACCGCGGCGTCGGCGTACTCAGGATGCTTGGCGACCACCGGTCCGAGGCTGTCGAGCACCTCGTGGACAGCCTGGTGGAACTCGGTCTCCCCGGGATTGCGACGCAACACCTCGTCGTAGATCTCGGCAAGGCTCTCGTGCAGGATCGGCACTTCTCCGGCACTCCTTCGCAGATCGTGTCCGGTGCTCCGCGTGGTGGGAGCGACGTTTGGCGACCATATCCAGCCGACGCCCGGGCATCGGCGCGTGGGTCGTGAGCGACGAACCCGAACGGGCGACGCGGCAACAGGACCGGCGCTGGTGGCCGAGTCTCCGGTGGTGCCGCGACCGGGCGAGGCACTAACCTGGTGGGTAGCTTCGGACGGTAGTGGGGGCCCGATGATGCGAGTGTGGCGTTGCAAGGCGGCAGTTGGTGCGTGCCTGCTGGCGGTTGTCGGGGTGGTCGCGCCCAGCCAGGCCGTCGGACCACCTGCTCCACAACAGGGCCTGGTCCTGCACTACCCGATGGAGACGCTGACCGGAGGTCTGGTGCCGGATGCGTCCGCAAGCCACCTAGACGGGCACACCGTTGCCGCCGCGGGCGCACCCAGGCTCGTTGCGGGCCTGAAGGGATACGGTCGCGCGCTCCAACTCACCGGCGCACAGCATCAGTACGTCGATGTCCCTACCTCAGCCATCCTCGACGTCGACACCTACACGCTCTCGGCGTGGGTGCGCTACACCGGCGTGCAGAACGACCAGACCCTCGGGCGCTGGGAGATCTTGGAGAAGGCGGACGCCTACTGGATGAACGTCCGAACGAACGGAAGGCTCCGGGTGGGTGGCTTCTACGGCGGCTGCTCGGGCCGCGGCGTGTGGCAGTACCTCGACAGCACCCGCGTCATTCCCACCGGAAGTTGGGTCCAGGTGGTTTCGACCTACGACGGCAGCCGGCTGCGCATCTATGTCAACGGCAAGGCTGCCGGCTCGAAAGCGGTCAGCGGCCACACCTGCGTCAACACCGAGCCGCTCGCGATCGGCGCCAAGAACCACCGGACCAAGGGGCTGCTCGAGGCCTTCTGGGACGGCCGGCTCGACGACGTGCGGATCTACAACCGGGCCCTGACCGCCACCGAGGTCCGGCAGCTCGCGAAGCGGCCCTGAGGGAGCCGGGTCAACCGGCGTACGCCGGCTTGCTCAGACCAGCCCGCGCTGCTCCAACAGGCGCAATTGCAGCCAGGTGACCAGACGAGTGTCGGGGTCGGTGAGGTCGAGAGCGAACTTCTCCTCGGTGCGGCGGAGCCGATGACGCAGGGTGTTGACGTGCACGTTGAGCCGCTCGGCGGCGGCGGGCACCCCGCCGGCCTCGTCGAGGAAGGTGAGGACCGAACGGGCGAAGTCGGTGCCGGCCCGGGCGTCGTGCTCGATCATCAGCCGCACCGGGGTGATCAGGGCGCCGTCGTCACCGGCGCCAGCATCGAGCAGGTCCTGGAGCAGCATCTGCTCCCGTACGTCGTCGACGGTGGCCACCGCCACCTCGCCACCGGACCAGCCGAGCGCCCGGAGCACGCGGATGGCGGTGTGTCCGGATCCGGCCACACCGGCTGGGCCGACCACAGGCTCGCCGAGGGCGGCTCGGACCGACACTCCGAGCGACCGATGGGCGAGGCCGGCCACGTCGGCGATCAGGCGTCGCAGTGACTCAGGGCCTTCACCGTCGCGCAGCGGGAGTGCGGCGTAGACGAGACCGCCGGTCGTGGTCACCAAGGTGTCGGTGTGCCTGGCCTCGAGGTGCAGGCTGACCAGGTCGGCGAGTCTGGCCACCCGGCCCTCGGAGACCGCGCTGCCCGTGCCGACGCTGAAGGCGGCGACCAGCAGCGGGGTGTCGGGTGTCAGGCCGTGTCGCACCGCCCCCAGCTGGCCGGTGACGTCTCCCTCGTGGAGGAGGGCGCGCAGGGTGTCGGCTCGCTCCGACCGCTCCACGCCGCGCCAGCTGCGGGCACGGAGGAGATGCAGCGCAGCCAACCGGGCCGCATCGGTCAGGGCACGCTCGGCCTCCGCGTCGAGTCGCCCGTCGGCGTCGACGGCCCAGAGCGACCCCAACAGCTCGTTGCCCGCGCGCACCGCGATGCCCATCCGTCCGATCAGATCTGGGGGCACCGGGGCGAACCGCACCACGCTGGTAGCCCGCGAGACAGTCCGGTAGTCCTCGACGTTGCCCGGCAGATCGGGCACCTGGCGGCCGAGGATGCCCTGGCGGCGCACCTCGTCGATCGGTTGGTCGGGCAGGTTGGAGTAGGCGAGCACGCGTCGCTGCGGGTCCTCGATCGCGATCGCCGCACCGACCGACAGCGCGACTGCATTGGCGAGGGCGAACAGGTCGCCGAGGGTCGCACCGTCGTGAGGATCGCTCGGGGCGAGGGAGCGCAACGCGTCGCTGACACGGCTGTCCAGCAGGCGCCAGTCCATGTCGTCCGAGGTGGCCAGCACGGCCACACCAGCCTCCTGGGCGGTCACGCTGAGGTGGCCCGGGTCGACACCGAGAGCCTTGACGACCACCGCGGCATAGCCCTGCTTGCCGGCCTGCTCGATGGCCGCGGAGAGATCGGACTCGTCCGGCGCGAGGCCCACCGCCAGCAGCAGGCCGGACCTGGTGGGTGGCACGCCGACCCGCCGGTCGTGGACGACGACGTCGCCGACCTCGACGTCCAGTCCTCGGGGGACACACACGGTCGTCAGCACGGCTGGGCCGATGGTCTCCAGCAGGTCACGCAGCGTCGGGTCGGGCAGGGTCGGGCCGGTCATGAGAGCATCCGTTCCACCAGGTCGGGGAGGTCCAGCTGCCAGCGCAGCCAGTCGTGTCCGCCGTGGCGCTCCTGATGTTCCACGGGATAGCCGCGCGCCGCTAGGGCCTCGTGCAGTCGGCGTGCGGTGTCGACCATGTCGCTGCCCTCCAACGAGCCGGTCTCCAGATGTACGGCGACGTCGGCGACCGGCCGCTCCCGGACCATGGCACGCACCGCCTCCTGAGCCCGATCGGCCTCGTCGCGTGGCCACCAGAAGGACCCGGACTGAGCGCCGGCGACGGCCACCACCTCGGGGGCGGTCAACGCGGCGAAGACGGCGGTCAGCCCGCCGAGGCTCTGCCCGGCGACCGCGATCCGGCCGCGGGCGTCGTACGTCTCGCGCAGGAAGGGCACCAGCTCGTCGGTGAGGAACCGGACGAACGACGGATGGCACTCGAGCTCCCGATCCCGGGTCTCCTCGTCCAACGCGTCGACCATCGCGACCACCAGGGGGCCGGTGCGGTCGGACACCCCGTCCAGAAGAGACGCCACCGGCAAGGCCCGCGCCCACACCCAGCCGTCCAGTAGGACCAGGATCCGCGGTGCGCCGGCACCGGGGGTGCGGTGCACCCACACCCGTCGCTGGTTGTCCAGGGCTGTGCTGGGCACGACGTGCTCATCGAGCCGAACCGGTGGCGCCTGGGGCAGCTCTCCGGGCACCAACACGGACCGCTCGTGGGCGGGTGTGCTCGGGTCGGCAGGGTTCGCCGGCCACCGCAGCCGGTGCGGATTCAGCGGATCCGCCTGGAAGGTGCGCTCGCGAGCGACCCAGTCCAGCACCTGCTCGGACGGTTGCAGGGAGTCGTTGGGGGAGAGCCAGTACGTCGCCACAAGCCCCGGCTCGACCCGATAGCTGCGGAACCAGACGTCGGTCCCGGGCAGTCGCTCCATCAGGTCCGTCTCGATCGGATCCCAGGTCGCGGGGCCGCCGACGACCAGGACATGGTCGGTCGCACCGTCGTCGCGCCACAAGAAGGTGACCAGGTGGCCGTCGTCCTCCACCAACGGCGTCCCGGTGGCGGCGATCTCCTGCCAGAGCTGGTCGGCATCGTGCTGGCTGCGAACGCGGCGCAGCCGGTCGCTCTCGAGCGGCCGGGCCGCCTGGGGATCCGGTCGTCCGGTGGCGACATCTCTTAGGCACATCGGCGCACTCCGAGCCCGGGGTCGAGAGAGGGCACCTGGATGCCGTCGACGAAGTCGACACCTGCCCACGGATCGCTCACCAGGCCGAGGTTGCCGTCCAGGTCGACCAGGTCGCAGAGCCCGGCCACGGCGGTGTGGGCGGCGATGCCGAGACTGGACTCGCCCATGCAGCCGAGCATGACGATCAGACCGAGGGCGCGAGCCGCGTGGATCATCCGGAGGGCTTCGCGCAGACCGCCGCACTTGGCCAGCTTGATGTTGATCCCGTGGGCCCGTTCCACGCAGGCCGCGACGTCGGCGAGGGTGTGGCAGTCCTCGTCCACCAGGATCGGCAGCGACGAGCGGGCCTTGAGTTTCGGGCCGGCCTCGTCGCGGGCGGGTAGCGGCTGCTCGACATGGGTGACCCCGAGCTCGGCCAGCTGCGGGATCAGCTCGAGTGCCTCGTCGTAGGTCCAGAACTCGTTGACGTCGACCACGAAGGGCAGCTCGCTGTGTTGCCGCACCGCGCGCACCCGGTCGAGGTCCGCGCCGTCCTGGCCGCCGAGCTTGAGCTTGAGCAGCCGATGTCCGGCCGCGACCCGCTGGGTCTCCTCGGCCATGTCGTCGGGGGAGGCCAGGCTGATCGTGCGCACGGTCGGAGGTCCGGACCGCGGCGTGCCCAGCAGCCGGTGCACCGGCATGGACGTCAGCCGGCCGCACAGATCGTGCAGGGCAGCGTCGACACCGGCCTGGGCGGCGCGGTGGCCGAGATCGGCCTGCATGGCGTCGTTGAGCTGCTCGAGAGCGAAGGGGTCGTCGCCGAGGCGACCGTCCCAGCGAGCCACGAACTCCATGACGGTGTCGGTGGTCTCGCCGAAGTAGTCGACCGGTGTTGCCTCGCCCCACCCCGTCCGACCGCGCCAGGACACCTCGACCTCGACGACGTCGTACCAGTGCTCGACGCCGCGAGAGATCACGAACGGCGTGACCAGGTCGAGCCGTCCGCGCTTGGCCGTCAGCCGCAGCAGGTCAGGCATCGGCCGCACCGTGCGCTGCGAAGAGCATCACGACGAGCAGGTCGATGCCAGCGGTGATCGATTCGCAGTCGAACTCGACGGTGCGTGCGTCGGTCAGTCGCACGCCGGGGATCCAACTCGCCAGGGTGGCAGCGGTGGCGGAGAGGAAGGTCGCCGACAGCGTGTGTCCGCCGTCGACCGTCACCGGCGTGGCGAGTTCACCCGTCAACGCCTCGGCGACCCCACGGTCGATGCCCTCGACACACTCCTGCGGGGAGAGACAGGAGGCCGTGATCCGGTCCAGGGCGGCCTTGGTGGAGAACGTCCTCACCTCGGGCAGCAGCGCGCTTGCCTCGAGGCAGGCGTGCTCGTCGCCGGAGACGAAGACGACGGGTACGCCGGCCTCCGCGGCGGCCAGCACCGACAAGCCGATCTCGCCGATCGGCTCGCCGTCGAGGGACACCTCGAAGAGTGCTGCGCCGGAGAGGGTGTGAGAGAGCACCCCGGCCCGACCGGCTCGACTGTGATAGCCGATCAACAGCGCCGCCGAGAAGCCCTCGCCGAGACCGGCCATCATCAACCCTGGTTTGACCGGGCCGCGCACCAGTCGAGCCCGGGGGTCCAACCCTGTCGGCAGGAGCGTCCGCATGTTGCCGTGCGAGTCGTTCACGACCACCTCGGTCGCGCCCGCAGCGAAGGCCGCGCCGACTGCTGCGTTCACCTCGGCGGTGAACTGTTCTCGGGCCAGCGCGAAGTGGTGCCCGCCGGGGTCGTCGACATTCACGTCGTCACGGTGGACGACGGTTCCGACGCCCTCCATGTCGGCGGAGATGAACACCTTCACGATTGCTCCTTGAAGAGCGGGTAGCCGTGCGCGTTCAGGGCGATCACCTGTCCGGCCTCGTCGGTCACGAAACGCCACTCTTCAAGGTCGACGAGGAAGACGAGCGGCTCGCCGCCAGGCTCGAGAGGGTAGGACGTGTCCCGGTCGCGACAGACCAGCTGCCCGCGGCGGAACTCGATCGAGATGCTCTGGCCGTCCTCCTGGTCGTGGTAGCGGCCGAGCAGTCCGGTCCACTCGACCGGCACCGGCGTGAGCGATGACGTCCCCGCGACGGACCGGGTGCGAGCGGTCGACAGGTCGTCGAGGATCGGGAGAGCCAGGTCGGCGACGCTGGTCTCCGGGACGCTGTTGGTCAGCGCGACCACACCGATCTGGTGCTCAGGGCTGAAGCAGAGCTGGGAGTTGAACCCGCCGAACAGACCGCCGTGGGAGACGACCCGGCCATGCTCACGGCGCAGCACGTTCCAGCCCAGGCCGCGCGCCTCGGTCCACGCCGGGTCGGCGACCAGTGTCGGCTGCTGCATCTCGAGCAGGGAGGAGGCCGAGAGCACCACGCTGTCGTCGCCACGGACCGCACCGAGCTGGGTGGTGACCCAACGGGACAGGTCGGTGAGGCTCGACCAAAGGTCCCCGTCGCCCTCCGCCAGGGCGGAGTCGATGGGATCGACCGGTTCCGGTCGATCCTGGAAGAGGCTCGGCCGATGCCCGGTCGCGCAGCGCGAGAGGTCTGCGGGTCGAGGGCCGCTCGCCAGCATCCCGAGCGGCTGCAACAGGCGCGTCGGCGCGAGCTCGAGCCAGCGGGTGCCCGTCACCCGGGCGAGCACCTCGGCGAGCAGGCGGAAGCCGAGGTTGCTGTAGCGAAACGCCGTGCCGGGTGCAGTCAGCAACCGTGTCCGCGGCAGCACCTGCAAGATCTGCTCGCCCGTGTGCACCGGCTGCTCCAGCAGGTCCAGCGACGGCGGCTCGCCTTGAAGGCCCGAGGAGTGTTGGAGCAGGTGCCGGAGGGTAACGCGGGGAGCCGCGCCAGCCAGACCACCGACCTGTTCGAACTCGGGCAGATGTGCCACCAGGGGGTCGTCCAAGGTCACCGCGTTGGCGTCGCGAAGCTGCATGACTGCGGTCGCGGTGAAGGTCTTGGTGATCGAGGCGATCCGGAACAGCGTGTCTCGGGTCGCTGGCACCCGCCCGTCGGGGTCGGCGTAGCCGTGCTCCACCACGTCGGTCAGCCCGCTCTTGTCGACCACGCCGAGGACCACTGCGGGGAGGTGGTGGCTGGCAGCGAACTCCGCGACCTGGGCTGCGAGCGTCACGAGACCACCGCCGCCTCCGGCGTGGCCGCTCCGACCGGGCGATGCGGCAGGAAGACCGGGCGTCCGCTGACCGGATCGCTCACCACGCTGGCCTCGACGCGGAAGACCTCGCGGAGCAGCTCCGGGGTGATTGCCTCCTCGGGCCGCCCGTCGGCGACGATCTGGCCGTGCTGGAGGCAGACCACGCGGTCGGCGTACGCCGCCGCCTGGTTGAGGTCGTGCAGCACCATCACCACGGTGATCGCGTGATCGCGGTTGAGCGCCTGGACCAGGTGCAGCACTTCGAGCTGATAGCCGACGTCCAAGAACGTGGTCGGCTCGTCCAAGAAGAGCAGCGGAGTCTCCTGGGCCAGTGCCAATGCGATCCAGGCGCGCTGTCGCTCGCCGCCGGACAGCTGGTCCACATCTCGGTCGGCGAATCGCTCGAGCCCGGTGGCCGAGATCGCCCAGCGCACCGACTCGTGGTCTTGCTGACGCAGCATTCGCAGCGGCCCGGCGTGCGGGTAGCGGCCCTGCTCGACCAGCTCCTGGACAGTGAGGTTCGACGGCGTCACCGCCGACTGGGGCAGGACGGCGAGGCGTCGGCCGATCTCCCGGCTCGACAGCGAGCTGAGCTCGTCCTCCTGCAGCCGCACCGTGCCACCTTGGAGCGCGAGAAGGCGGGCGCAGGCCTTGAGGAGAGTGGACTTGCCCGATCCGTTGGGTCCCACCAGACAGGTGATGCCGCCGGTGGCGATGGCCAGGTCGATCTGCCGCAGGACGACGCGCTTGTCGTAGCCCACGTCGATGCCGGCAGCCTCGATCGCCCTGCTCTCGAGGGGCTGGTTCTCGATCGCCCCGTTCTCTGATGGCGTGTTCACTTCTGCCTCCACAGCAGGTAGGCGAGATAGGGGATGCCGAACAGCGTCAAGATGACACCGGCGGGCAGTGGTTGGGCACTCAGGTTCTCACCGAGGAAGCCGAACAGGGTCCGGCTGCTGACATTGCGTGCGATGAGGTCGGCGACCACCATCATCGCCGCGCCGATCAGGATCGCGGCTGGCACCTGGCGGCGGAGGTCGCTGCCCACCAACGGACGGACGATGTGGGGTGCGATCAGGCCGATGAAGCCGATCGCCCCCAACACCGACACGACGCCCGAGGTCAGCACGACGACGGCGGCCAGCACCAGCACCCGGTCGAACTCGCGGCGCTGGCCGAGGCTGCGGGCGACGTCGTCGCCGAGCTGCTGCGTGTTCGCCCGCCCGATTGCGAGCACGGTGAGGCCGGCACCAGGGATGAGGTAGACGCCGATCAGGGCGACGTCGGTCCAGGTGCGGAAAGCCACGGAGCCGGACAGCCAGGCGAGGAGATTGGTCGCCTGGGCGCCCAAGAACAGCAGCGACAGCGTGGTCGCCGAGGTGAGCACGCCGCTGACCAGGATTCCGATGAGCAACAGTCGAGTCGACTCCACGCCGCCGGAGTTGCGGGTCAACAGATAGACGACACCGGCTGCGACCAGCGCACCCAAGGTCGCCGCCGCGGGGCGGGCCCACACGTTGGAGATGAACGGGATCGGGGGCGCGAACGCCACCCAGGCAACGGCGGCCGCCACCGCACCGGCCGTGACCCCGGTCAGCTCGGGCGCGGCGATCGGGTTGCGAGTCATCGCCTGGAGCAGGGCGCCGGCGGCAGCGAGGGCTCCGCCGGCCAGCAGGCAGAGCAAGAGCCGGGGAACCCTGGTCTCGGCCGCAACCTTGTGCACCAAGGGCACCTCGTCGGGATGAGTCACCGCCCTCCAGAAGGCAGCTGGAGAGAGCACGTTGTCCAAGCCGACCAGGAGGTAGACCACCGAGCAGACGGCGAGGCCGATCAGCAGCACGGAGCCATACCGACGCCACCGTCGTGCACGGCGGCCCCGCGGAAGCCGGTCGGGGGTGGCCCGGATCGCGGACACGGTGGTCACTCGTCGACCGCCTTCCGCTTGAGCTGGGTGCCGGCCAACCAGACCGCCACCGGCCCGATCACGACGACGGTCCAGAGGCCGGCGGGCACCTCCAAGGGGAAGAACAGCAGCCGACCGAGAGTGTCGGCGGCCAGCACGGTGAGGGCGCCCACCGCGGCGGCAGCAGGCAGCACGACGTACGCGTTGGTGGTGGCGAGTAGGGCGCGGCAGACGTGGGGGGAGATCAGCGCGACGAACTCGATCGGGCCGCTCACCGAAACGGCGGGAGCGACCAGCAGAACGGCCACGAACAGCAGCACCAACCGTGCGCGAGCGACGTTCATGCCCAGGCCCGCCGCCACGTCGTCGCCGAGCTGGAGGAGATTGAGCGAGCGTCCACAGAGCAGCGCGACGGGCAGGGCGACCACGAGCCATGGCCAGACCGAGCCGAGGGTGGACCAGGTCGCACCCGACAACGAGCCGATCTGGAATCGGAAGAACGCCGACAGCTCGTCGCCGGCCTTGACCGGCCCGATCAGCGTGATCACGTCGGTGAGGGTCGCGTAGAACAACGAGAGCATGAAGCCGATCAGGATCAGCCGGACGGGATCGCGGACGGAGCGGGCGGTGAGCACGAGCAGCGCTCCGGTGGCGAGGCCTGCCAGCAAGAACAGCACCGGGTGGGCGAAGTCGGGCAGGAAGCCGGGGAACATCACCAGGAGCACGTCGACCAGCGCGACCGACTGGGAGATGCCGAGCAGGCTCGGATCCGCGATCGGGTTGCGCAGGGCGTCCTGCAGAATCACGCCGGCCACGCCGAGGGCCGCGCCGCAGAGCAGTGCGGCGACGATCCGGGGGGCGCGCAGTTCGCGGACCACGAAGGACGCGGCGTCCATGCCGTCGCCGGTCAAGGCCCGCCAGGCCCCGGCGAGGCTCAACTCCGGGATCCCGTGGGTCAGGTTCCAGGCGGCAAGCACCGCGATGAGCAGACCCGCGCCGGAGAGCACGGCCAGCAGCCGCAGCGGGCGGCTCCGTGGCGGGGTGGCCGGGGTGGCGTTCTCCTCGACCGGTGCCGGAGTCGCGGTCAGCGTCACGACGCCTCGAGGACGGGGCTCTTGGTCGGGTCGAAGTCGTTCTCCGGTCCCGGGTCGGGCACCCCGCTGTCCGGGCCCCAGACGTGGAAGGCGTAGTCCTGCAAGGAGTGTTCGAGCATGCGCAGGCCGCAGCAGTTGGTGCGCGAGAAGTCGAACACGCGTCCTTCCTGGACAGCGGTCAGCCGCTGCCAGACCGGGTCCTTGCGGTCGGTGTAGGAATCCTTGTCGGAGTAGACCGTGTAGGCGATCCACTCCGGGTCGGCGGCCAGGAACGCCTCGGCGTTGACCTCCCAGGTGTCGGCATCCCACCCGTCGATGCGCAGGCATTGACCTAGCTCGTAGCTCTTCAGGGCGTCACAGAACGGGCTGTCGGGGTCGGTCAGGCTATAGACGCCGTCGGCCTCCACCGACAAGTTGGCGACCACCGTGTCGGCCGCATCCGGCGGCGCGAGCTTCTGCAGGCCGGCCATGAACTGGTCGAATCGGTCGATGGCGGCCTTGGCGGCCACGGTGTTGCCCGTCAACTGCCCCATCATCCAGAGGTCCTCCTTCCACGCCTGGACGCCCGGAACGACGCGATCCGGGTTCCAGACCTGGTACGGCGCGTTCATGAACACCACCGGCGCCACGCTCTTGAGCGCCCGTTTGTCATCCTCCCCGATGGGGCCGGCCAGGTCGACGATCACATCGGATCCGGACTTGGCCCACTCCTCGGCGCTCACCTCGTCCTTGATCTCGAACGGTGCGGTGCCGACGGGGCGGAGGAAGGCACCGGGTGTCTCGCCCGAGAGGATCGCGTTGGGCAACAGTCCCAGGTCGGCCATCGCCTCCTCGCAGCCGGAGTAGAGACAGCCGACCTTGGTGAACGGTGCGTCGATGGTGATCTCGTGGCCACCGCCGTCGGTGATGGTGAGGGGATACTCCGGCTCGGTGACCTCACCCGACCAGGGGCCCTCGGTGACGGGCGATGCCGTGTCACCCGCTGACGACGATCCGGTCTGGCGGGCGCCCTGCTCACCGCCGCAGCCCACCAGGGCCATCGCGGTCAGGGTGAGGGCGAGCAGGGTGGGCAGTCGCTTCATCGTGGTCCCTCCAGGTGGACGACGTGGGTGGTGTGCTCCGTCAGGACATCGGGGTCGGGACTGACGCCGATGCCGGGGCCCGAGGGGACGCTGAGTCGTCCGTCCACCATGACGAAGGGCGTCGTGAGATCGCGGGTGTAGTAGCGCTCCGAGGCACTGGTGTCGCCTGGGAGGGTGAAGCCCGGCAACGCGGCCAGGGCGAGGTTGGCGGCTCGGCCGACGCCCGACTCGAGCATGCCGCCGCACCACACCGGCACCCCGTGGGCTTGGCAGACGTCGTGGATCCGCTTGGCCTCCAGCAGTCCGCCGACCCGGCCGGCCTTGATGTTGACGACGCTGCAGACGCCTAGGGCGATCGCTTGGGCTGCATCGGCGGCGCTGGTGATCGACTCGTCGAGGCAGATCGGAGTGCGCAGCGCTCCGGCGAGGTGTTGGTGGCCGAGCAGGTCGCGCTCGGGCAACGGCTGCTCGATGAGCAGGAGGTCGAAGTCGTCGAGCCGCGCCAGGTGGCTGGTGTCGAAGCGTCGGTACGCCGTGTTCGCGTCGACCTGCAGCGGGATGTCGCCGTACTTCTCACGAACGGCGCGCACCGGCTCGACGTCCCAGCCGGGCTGGATCTTGAGCTTGATCCGGCGGTAGCCCGCGCTCAGATAGCCGCCCACCTGGTCGAGCAGCTCAGGGATCGAGTCCATGATCCCGACCGAGACGCCGCAGTCGACCTCGGTGCGCACCGCCCCGAGCTCCTCGCCGAGGGAACGACCGCGAGCCCGGAGATCGGCGTCCAGCAACGCCGCCTCCAGCGCCGCCTTGGCCATCAGATGCCCGTCGAAGACCGACCAGGCCTCGAGCGCCGCTGCCACCGTCACCTCGGCGAGCCCGGACAGTGCAGGGACGAGGAAGTCGCTGATCGCCTGCTCGGCGCCAGCCAAATGCTCGCTGGAGTAGCGCGGCTCGGCGTCGGCCACGCATTCACCCCACCCGTCGGCCTCCGGCGTCCGGACGCGGACCAGCAGTGCCTCGCGCACAGTGGTGACCCCGAAACTGGTCCGGAAGGGCGAGACCAAGGGCATCTGGACGCGACGCAGCTCGATCTCGTCGACCTCCAGGCCCCGGCTCATGGGGTCGAGTATTCCCACCCCGCTTCCGCGCGGTCGTCGTACTCCCGGACAATGTTGACCCGGATCCGTCGTGTGGCGCTACATCGTGGCGGTCTGGGCCGTCTGTTGCGGTGCCACCCGAGTTGCCGGCCGCCTTGGGTTGCGACCGACAGGGCAGCTACCGGGGAGGCGGACCATGGGTCTCGATCGCTCGCCGGGTTGCTGGTCGCTGGTGAAGCAGCGGCCCGTGTGACTGCCGTGACCAGAGTCGCGAGCTCGGGCCGGAAGACGCACGAAGACCGCGGCAGACCACGGCTACGCCCGGAAGGTCCAGCGGCCATCGACCATGGTGGCGTGCACCTCGGTGGCGGCGAGGCGGGTGGGGTCACGGCCGAAGTCGGCGCCGACCACGACCAGGTCGGCGGGATCGCCGATGGCCGGGACCGTGCGACCGCGGGTGCTCGCCGCGAGGGCCTCGGTGACCGACAACCGTTGCCCGGCGATCCACGGCGGTCGCTCGTCGGCGGTGCGCTGCACGGCTGCGGCGATCGTCGCCCAGGGGTCGAGCGGCACCACGGGGGCGTCGGAGCCGAGCTCGAGCCGTGCGCCGGCCGCGAGCAACGCGGCGTAGGGGTAGGCCCCGGTGGTGCCACGCGACGCCCACAGCTCCAGGTCGCGATCGCCGGTGAGGTGTCCCGGCTGAACGCTGGCCACCACGTCGTGGGCGGCGAAGCGGGGCAGATCGGTGATGCGCACCAGCTGGGCGTGTTCGATCCGGCCACCGCCGCGCGTGCCGGCGAAGGCGTCCAAGGCGACCGTCGTGGCCTGCTCGCCGATCGCGTGGATCGCACACTGCAACCCGTGGCCGGCCAGCTCACCGACCAGGCGGCTGACGTCGTCGGGCGGGATCAGGGTCGGCTGCCCAGGCGAGCGGGCGGCGGTGCCGCTGGTGAGCGAGCCGTCGAGGAAGAGCTTGACCGGTCCGACCGTCACCCGATCCGCGGCAACCCCGCCAGTCCGGTGGCCGTGGGCGACCGCCAGCTCAGCCAGGTGACGTGGGATCGAGCACTCCACCCGGGTCGGCAACCGACCAACGTCGGCGCGCCGGGTCCAATCGGCCAGGTTGTCGGCCATCTCGAAGTCGACGATGCCGACGACACCACGTGCCGCGGCCTCCGCCATGGACTCCAGCACCCACGCGTCGGCCTGGAGCTCGGGACGAGCACAAAGCGCAGCGACCGCGGCGAAGCCGTCGGCCTCCCGAAGGAGACCGGTCGGGTGATCGGAGAAGCCAGCGAGGTCCAGCGCCGGCTGGTTGAGCCAGGCCGAGTGCAGGTCTCCAGCTTGGATGAGGACGGGCCGAGACTCCTCGGCCAACAGATCCTTGTGCGGCGTCCAGCGCATCAGCGCCGCTCCGAAGGCGATCACCACCGGGTCGCCGGGCCCCGAGCCCACGATCCGGCGCGCGGCCGCGGCCGCCGACGACACCAGGGTGAGATCGAGCCCGTGGCGCCGCAACGCCCACTGTCGTGAGTGCACGTGACCGTCCCAGAGCCCGGGCAACACCGTGCTCCCGTCGAGGTCGACCGACTCGAGATCAGCCGGGTCGCCGGCGCGACGGTCCTCGACAGGCTGGATCCGCAGGACCCGGCCGGCGCCGACGGTGAGGTCGACGGGGGGTCCGGCGATGCCCAGCCGCGCGCCGCGCAGCACGAGCTCGGCCGCGCCTGGCTGCTGACTCACCCACCTCACAGTGCCGTCCGCGGGCGGCCGAACACATCGGACGGACCACCAACGCCAGCGGCCCAACGTTGTCGTTCGCGATGATGCTCGGGGCCAGCGCCGCCTGCGAGCGTGTCGCCATGGCCGCCGCCACACCCCCCATCGCTCAGGCCGAGTTGGTGCGCGCCCAAGCGGGGATCGGCATCCGGCAGGTAGACGAGGTCGGCGACCTCGCCATGATCGCGGCGTTGCTCGACGTGGTGTGGGGGATGCCGACCGGCCACAGCGCGGTGCCGGTCGGCGTGCTCCGGGCCTGGGCATTCACCGACAACTACGTCGCGGCGGCCTTCGTCGACGACCGGATGGTCGGCGCGAGCGCAGCCTTCGTCGGCCGCGACCACGACGACCCCGACCGGACCGTGCTGCACTCCCACATCACCGGAGTGGTCCCGGACGCCCGGGGTCAGCAGGTGGGCCTCGCCCTCAAGCTGCATCAGCGCGCCTGGGCGGCAGAGCGCGACATCGACCAGATCACCTGGACGTTCGATCCCGTGGTCCGACGCAACGCCCGGTTCAACCTGGTCAAGCTCGGCGCGGAGCCGTCGGCATACCTCGACGACTTCTATGGCGTCCTCGGCGACGAGGTCAACGCAGGCCAGTCCTCCGATCGGCTGCTGGTCTCATGGCGCGTCTCCGGTGAGGAGCGAGGCGGTGTGCGCCAGCCCGGCCCCGGTGCCCGGGACCGGCTGGTCGATGCGTCCGGAAGTCCGCAGGTGGTGCCGGTCTCCGGCGGACCGCCGGAGTTGTTGGTCGCGCTCCCTGCTGACATCGAGGCGCTCCGCCGTGCCGACCCGGCGCTCGCCCTGGCCTGGCGGATGGCCGTCCGGGAGGCCCTGCACACCGATGGATACCGTCTCGCCGGGATGAGCGCGGACCACCGCTACGTCCTGGCGCGCGATGACTGACCTCGACCCGGATCTTCACGCGGGCCTCTACCCACGGCTGGCCGCGACCGTCGCGCGGCTGGACCTAACGGAGGTGCCTACGCCGTGTGTCGTGATCGCCGCCGACCTGGTCGACCAGAACATCGCCCATCTGGTGGAGCTGCTCGGCTCGCCGGCCCGGGCGCGCCCTCACATCAAGACGGCACGCCTCGGGTGGACCCTCGACCGGCTTCGCGCCGCGGGAGTGTCTCGGGTGAAGGCGGCGACGGTCGCCGAGGCCGCCCTCGCCTTGCGCAACGGCGTGACCGACGTGCTGCTCGCCTATCCTGCGGTGGGACCGGCACTCATCGGCATGGGCGCCCTCGCGACGGCGTACCCCGACCGCCGGGTCTCGGCGCTGGTCGACGATTCTGGGATCGTCTCGGACTGGCCGACGACCGCGCTCGGTGCCTTCCTCGATCTGGACACCGGACTGGGTCGCACCGGCGTCGCGGCCGGAGACAGGTCGCGTGTGCTCGCGGTCAAGGAAGCCCTGCATGCCGCAGGCGTGCCGCTTCGCGGCCTGCATGCGTACGACGGCCACCTCGCCGGTTCGCATGACCCGCACCAGGAGGAACGGGTCCGGACGGCCCTGCGTCCGGTGATCGCGCTGGCACAAGAGCTGGATCCACCCGAGCTGGTCGTGGGCGGCAGCCACACCTTCCTTCCGGCGGTGCGCCTCTGTGACGAAGAAGGCCTCGGCGCTGTGGTCGCGGGGAGTCCGGGCACGGTGGTGTACGGCGACCATCGCAGCGTCACCCGGTTCGCCGGAAGCAATCGCTTCACGCCCGCCGTGAGTGTGCTCAGCCGAGTGGTCAGCGCCCCTGCCCCGGACTCGATCACCGTGGACGCGGGACTGACCGCGATCCAGGTCGATGCCGGCCGCCCCCACTTCGTCGTGGCTGGTCGGCCGGCGTGGATCGCGGGCGAGGCCGCCCAGGAGCATGCGGCGTTGCACGGTCCCGAGCTGCCGCCGGTGGGCACCGTGCTGCCACTGGTGCCCTTCCACGTCGACACAGCCTTGGCCCAGTTCGCCTCTGTCTTGGTCTTGGTCGACGGTGAGCTGATGCGTCAGCCACTCGAGGTCCGGCACGGCGTCCGCTGACCGCGACCAGGCGTTCACGCCCACTACTCTTCTGTCCGCGCCGGGTTGGCGACGGAGTAGGCGGGTGGGCGCGATGCAGCGTTGGACCAGGTTCTGGATGCTGGCTGCGATGGTGTTCGGACTGCTGACGGTCACCGGGACGCCGTCGCGTGCGGACACCAGCGCCGAGGCGGAGCTGGCGGAGAAGTTCGCGCCGGTGATGATGCTGGTCACTCAGAAGACCGCTTGCGGGCCGGGTGAGCCCTATCGTCCGAGCAACGTCGACGTCGTCTTCGACAACCCGACGGTCGCCCTGCGCGGGCCGTGGAGGCCGCAACGCGACCTGGTCAAGGTCGGTCCGTCGATGGAGGACGTCAGCAAGGGGTTGCCGGGATACGCGCTGGACCTGCCGGGGGATCCACTCAACCCGGGATGTGAGTACGAGAAGTGGGCGCGATCGGTTTGGGGCAGCTCGGCCGAGCCCACGGCGTACGCCCATGTCGCCACCCAGACCGGCGTGAGCAATCGGATTGCGCTGCAGTACTACTTCTTCTATCCCTTCAACGACTACAACAACAAGCACGAGACCGACTGGGAGCGCATCCAGCTCGAGTTCGAGGCACCCGATGCCGCCACTGCGCTGAGCAACGACGTAGCTCCAGACCTGGTGGTCTACTCGCAGCACTACGGCTCGGAGCGGGCCGGCTGGGACGACGACAAGCTCGAGATCGTCGATGACACCCACCCGGTCGTCTATGTCTCGGCGGGCTCGCACGCCAACCAGTTCTCCGCGGGCGTCTTCCTCGGCAACTCCGCCGTCACCGGCTTCGGCTGTGACATCACCGCGGGTGACCACACCGAGGTGCGCCCCGTCATCGAGACCATCCCCTCGAACACCGAAGAAGCGCGGGAGGCGTTCCCCTGGGTCTCCTACCGAGGCCACTGGGGTGAGGTGGGTCCGGTGCGGTTCTACGAAGGACCAACCGGCCCTAACCGCAAGACCGCCTGGACCAGGCCGTTCGTCTGGTCGGCCGACGCGCGGTCGTCCAGCATCGTGGTGCCGGGTTCGGCAGCCAGCAACACCGGGGTCTCGCAGTTCTACTGCAGCGCCCTCGGCAAGGGCAGCGACCTGTTCCGCAGCTACGTCGACAACGCGCCGGCTGTCTTGGCGGTGCTGGCCATCCTGATCGGCCTCCTGGTGTGGCTGCTGCGGCGCACCGACTGGGACTCCAGACCCACCCCGCTGGCGCAGCATCGCCGAAGCGGCCAGATCGTGAACTCGTCGTGGCAGATGCTCAAGCAGCACCCCCTCACCTTCCTCTTGATCGTGCTGCCCATGGTCGTGCTCAACGTGGCAGCAGCAGGCCTCCAGACGGCCGCGTTGGTCAGCAACGTCCCCCGCTGGCTGGTGGCCGGCGTCGACGCGCTGGCCGTGC
This sequence comes from Nocardioidaceae bacterium, assembly GCA_039811985.1. Taxonomy (GTDB): domain Bacteria; phylum Actinomycetota; class Actinomycetes; order Propionibacteriales; family Nocardioidaceae; genus Nocardioides. The sequence goes on from JBDHZT010000028.1 coordinate 32,418, forward strand.
TGAGCCTGCTGCTCTCCGCCGGGGCGGTGACCGTGGCGATGAGCAGACTCGGAAGGGCGCAGTCGGCCCGCGTCGGCGAGGTGTACGTCGAGGGCGCGCGACGCCTGGCTGTCGGCGCCCCGGCGATCGTGGTGGCGGTGGTCTCCCTGCTGCTGTTGACCACCTCGATCTTCCTCGCGCCGGTGGCACTGGTGTTGTTGGGCGCCTGGAGTCTGTTGATCTCGGTCATCGTCCTCGAACGGCGAAGCGGATTCGGCAGTCTGAGGCGGAGCCTGTCGCTGGTCTGGCGATCTCTGGGCACGACCCTTCCGGTGCTGCTGCTGATGTTGCTGCTCATCACGGCTGCCGGCGCCCTGCTCGCGACACTGTTGTTCGTCATCACGGCGCTGCCGTTCATCGTGCTGAACATGGTGCCGCCGCTGACCCTCGTCCTGGTCTGGCCGTTCACGTGCGTGATGGCGACCTACAACTACTTCTCAGCGGCCGAGGAGGTCGAAGAGCATCGGGCGGCCAAGGCGGCGAGCCAGCCGGCGACCTAAGACGGGATCCAAGCCACGAGGGTGTGCAGCATAATCGCCCCCGTGACCACCGAGCGGCATGACGCCGACCCGCGCGACGCCGGTCTGCCCCGGACCCTCCGGGTGCTGATCGGCACCGCCGCCTTGCTGATCATTGCGCTGACCGTCCGAGAGACCGCGGGGTTCTTCGGGCCGGTCGTGCTGGCGGCGACGATCGCGATGTGTGCGCACCCGCTGATCGGACGACTCCATGCCCGCGGCATGCCTCGTCCCCTGGCTCTGATCCTCACCTTGCTCGCCGTGGTGGTGATCACCGTGGTGACGACCTATGCGCTGTTCTGGGCGCTGATGAACTTCGCTTCGATGCTGCCGCGCTATCGGGTCCAGTTCGGTGAACTGATGGTCGACCTCCGCAACTGGGCCCTGGACGCAGGCTTCGGTTCCAGCCAGGTGCAACAGCTGATCAACCAGATCGACTACGGCAAGATCGTCGGCTGGGTTGCCGGCCTCGCCTCATCGGTTGTCGGCCTGACCTTCACCGCGTTCGTGATGGTCTTCCTGGTCGGCTTCATGATCGTCGACTCCGGACCCTTCACCCGGGGCCTGGAGCGGGCCCGTGAGTCACACCGTGAGGTGGTAGAGGCGCTCGAGCAGGCTGCGGCCGACACGCGGACCAACCTGATCATCACCGCCATCTTCGGACTCGGCCTGGCGGTGGTGATCACCGCAGCGCTGTGGCTGTTGGGCATCCCCGAGCCGGGCGTGTGGGGTGTGCTGACCTTCGTCACCAACTTCATCCCCAACATCGGCTTCGTGATCCGGCTGATCCCACCGACCCTGATCGGTCTGCTCGAGGGTGGCTTCGGACTGGCACTCGCCGTGGCCGCGGCGATCAGCCTCGCCAACGTGCTGTCGGAGAACATCCTTCAGCCCCGCATCGCCGGACGCTCGGCCGGCCTGTCGGCCTCGGTGGCCCTGCTCTCGGTGCTCTTCTGGGCATGGGTGTTGGGGCCGATCGGCGCGATCCTGGCGCTCCCGCTGACCATCTTCGCCAAGGCCCTCCTCGTCGATGCCCACCCCGAATCGCGTTGGGTCGGCGCCCTGCTCGGCGGCGAGCATGCCGACGAGCAACCCGTGGAGCAGCTCGCTGAGGAGGCGGTGGAGGCGCCGCCCAGGGAGGGGGCTTGACCTCGATAGTCGATATGCATATCGTTCATCGTGATGATCGATAGTCGATATGCATGGAGGGCATCATGACGGGATCCGCTCGGGACAACGGCGCGACGACGCCGGCCGGATCGACAGCATCGCGGGACCTGCTGCGGTTCGACCGCTCGGACCGGATCGCGCTGACCGTGCTCTTGGCCCTGCTGGGCCTGGCTGCCGTGGGTGCATGGCTGGTCGCGCCCGTGTGGGCATGGATCGAGGGCGCCGCTCTGCACACGCCGTACTCCGCGCCCGTTGAGGTCCCCTCCCTCCAAGACGCCGGTGTCGGACACACCGACGCGAGCTTCGACCTCGTCGTCCACGACCCCTCTGTCGGGCAACGACTGCTCGACCTGCTGCCCGGCCTGGGCTTCTTGGTGGTAGCCGTCGCCGCCGGTCTGCTCGTGCTCGCGTTGATGCGCGACATCTCTCGGGGCGACCCCTTCGCACCCCGCAACGTCACGCGGCTTCGCGCCCTCGCCCTGCTCGTGGCGGTCGGCTGGACACTTGTCAGCCTGGCCGGGACGGTCGTCGACTCCGTGATCGTCGCCGGTCTCGACTCCGTGCCCGACAGGGGGGTGCAGATCGGGATCCCGGTCCTCCCGGTCCTGGTGGGCGTGATCGTTGCCCTGGTGGCCGAGGCGTTCAAGGCCGGCAGCCGACTGCGCGACGATGTGGACGGGCTGGTCTGATGCCCGTCGAGGAGCCGCATCGGGTCGCCTGCCACCTCGGCCGCCTGCTCGAGGAACGCGAGATGACGCTGGCTGCCCTGGCCGAGGCCGTCGGCGTCACCGTGGTCAACCTGAGCATCTTGAAGAACAACCGTGCCAAGGCGATCCGCTACAGCACGCTCACCGCAATCTGTGACGTGCTGGACTGCGAGGTCGGTGACCTGCTTTCGATCGAGTGATTCGCGGGGCATGGCTGGCTGTGGCAGGGTGATCTGGCATGCACCGCCGAATTCTCACCGTGCTCGCCTGCGCCACCGCTGTCTCGCTGGTCGCCCTCGCGCCGTCGTACGCCGGGCAGGGCGATCCCGAAGAGTCAGCCAAGGGCGCGCGACCGGTCAAGGTCCCCGCCGCGGGCGCAGCGGTCAACACCGCCCACCCGGATCGATGGGTCGGTGACGGGACGCCCAGCAGCTGCACCTCGAAAGCCGTGGTGCGTGCGGTGAAGCGCGGTGGGATCATCCGGTTCCGCTGCGGCCCGGACCCGATCACGATCGAGATGAAGCGGACCGCCAAGGTGGTCAACACCAGCAAGCGAGTCGTGATCGACGGTGACGGCCTGGTGACCCTGAGCGGGCAGGGCAAGCGGCGGATCCTCTACCAGAACACCTGCGACCCCAAGCAGATCTGGACCACCGATCACTGCAACGACCAGGCCAGCCCGCGGCTGGTGGTCCAGCACCTGCGCATGGTGAAGGGCAAGAACACCAAGACGTTGGAGCACAACGGCGGCGGAGGCGCGATCTTCGCCCGGGGCGGACAGCTCAAGATCGTCGACGTCACCTTCGACAAGAACCGCTGCCGACGCACCGGGCCGGACGTCGGTGGCGCTGCGGTCCGTGCCCTCGACCAGTTCCACGACCGCCCGGTCTACGTCGTCGGGAGCACCTTCCGACGCGGCGTGTGCAGCAACGGCTCGGGTCTGTCCAGCATCGGCGTCTCCTGGTCGGTCTACAACAGCTCGTTCATCAACAATCGGGCCGTTGGGCGCGGCGCCAACCCGCCACACGCCGGCACACCTGGCGGCGGGTCCGGCGCCGCGATCTACAACGACGGCAACAAGATGCGGCTGTTGGTGGCGGGCACCACCATGACGGGCAACCACGCCAACGAGGGTGGCGGTGCGATCTTCTATGTCAGCAACGATCGCTCCGGCACCGTGCGGATCCGCTCGTCCACGTTGAAGAACAATCCCAGCGATGGCTTCGAGACCAAGCCAGGGATCTTCTTCCTCGGCAAGTCGATGTCGATCCGGAAGTCCATCGTGCGCTGACCTGTGTGTTTGCTGTGCGAAATCTGGGTCGTCACCACCGCGTCGTACGCCGTTGACGTGCGCGGGTCGGTACCGTCAGGGTGTGGTCGACCACCAACCTCGCAGACGGGGTCGGCCGCCGAGACACAACCGGGCCGCCCTGTTGGAGATCGCCGCGAACGTCGTGGTCGATCGAGGCTATGAAGGGCTGCGCTACGCAGACGTCAGCGGAGCGTCCGGGGTCGCGGTGGCCAGCCTGCGGCACTACTTCCCCACCATCGACGGGCTGCGTCGCGAGGCGCTGCGCCACCAGGTGCGCGCCGAGCTTCGCCACCTCGAGGTCCAGGTGGGGCGGCTCGAGGGCCCGTGGGAGCAGCTGAGCGGATTCATCAGGCATGCCATGGGCATCGATGAGCACGCGCGTCGATCGAGTTGGCTGGTGTGGTTGGAGTACTGGCGGATCGCCGCTCGCGACGCCGGCATGGCCGAGGATTGGGACTCTCTCGACGCCGAATGGACCACCATGATCCAACAGGTGATCGAGGCCGGTGTCTCGGAGGGTCGGTTCGTCCTGGATCAGTCGTCCTACGACGCCGCCTTGGAGGTGACCGCACTCGTCGACGGGTTCGGCCCCGCGGTGGCCATCGCTGCCGCCGACAACGCCGTGACCGAGCGCCTGGTGGCGATCATCGAGCGAGCTGCCCGGCGGATGGTCGGCATGCCTCCGGTGGGTTAGTTCGACACAACTAACCTCTCGTGCGGGGTCAGCTGACGTCTTGTCGCACGGTCCGCCAGATGCCGAAGCCGGC